>CAZIFU010000267.1:0-17113 GCA_964539075.1 uncultured Verrucomicrobiota bacterium
TCAACTCCGGGCTCTAGGGCGGCAGCGGGATCACCTGGACGCGGGCCGGCATTTCATGGAGTTCCGGGTTGAGATGAAACCCCGCCTGATCCTGAATGACCACATGCCCGGCCTGCGGATCGCGGGCGGCCAACTGCTCCAAGAACATTCGGCTCATCCCCAAATCCACCCTCGGCAGGCACATCAATTGCGCCGCATTCTCTCCGTCCACCTCCAAGGCGGAGTAGAGATAGCCCCACTCATACTTGGTCTGATACGGCGCGGCCGGTCGCTCGCCCCGCAAGGTCCAGCACTTGCGTAGGACCGGGATTAGCCCATAACGATGCTCATCGGCCATCCAAAGGCCGGAGAGGCCGACGCCGATGTACACCCTCGTCCCGACGAGTCGAATTCACCGCCGTCGCCGTCGCCGGCTCGCGACGTGTTGTTAGAATAGTGACAACCCAATAACATTTATTTACCGGGCGCCGCTTTCCGCTCCTGCTGCAAAAACCAGTCGTAAAGCGCCGGGTTGTCGTAGGTGGCCGTCCACGAATCGTGCCCGGCTTCGGGATAAACGGTGAGCTTCGCGTCGTAACCGAATTTTTTCAGCGCGTTCACCATCCGCTCCGATTCTTCCAGCGGCACGGTCGGATCTTTGGCGCCGTGAAACGCCCAGATCGGCAGGTTTTTCAACGCGCCGGCCCGCGCCGCACCGTGCAGCTTGAATACCACCGGATCGCCGCCGCCGCAAATCGGCGCGACGGCCGCGAATTTTTCCGGATAAGCCACGCCGAGTGCCCACGCGCCGTAACCGCCCATGCTCAGGCCGGTGAGGTAAATGCGGCCCGTATCCACTTTGTATTTCCGGGTGACTTCATCGAGCAGCGCGAGCAGCACGTCGTTGGACCAGTGTTCGCCGGCAGGACATTGCGGCGAGACGACTATGAACGGAAAGCCGGGCTTGTCCTTCACGATCTTCGGCGGGCCGTGTTTGGCTACCAGCCAGATGTTGGTGCCGCGTTCGCCGGCGCCGTGGAGGAAGAAAATCAGCGGCCAGCGTCTGGCCGCTTTGTCGTCGTAGCCTTGCGGCAGGAACAGCAGGTAATCGGCGTGAAGCGTCCGGGTGACTTCGCGCTCGAAGGATCGGGCCTGCTGGTTGTCTCTGGTGCGGGAGGTTTGTTTCATGGTGGAACAGCCGCACACGCCCAACGCGAGGCCGGCGGCAAGGATGAGGTTGAGTTGGCGCATAAATATTTATGTTTGGAGTTCAGCCTTTAGGCTGCTTAGCGGTCAACGCAGGCTAAAGCCTGAACTCCAAACAGCGGCTACATCAGTTTCAGTTTCGGCAAATCCTGCGAATCCACCAGGCCGACCGGCTCGTTGCGGGCGTTAATCACAATCAAGTCGTCTATGTTCCGCTCGTTGAAAATTTTCAGGGCCTCGACCGCCAGCGCCTCCTCGCGGATGCTAATCGGGCGGCGCGTCATCACCTTGGCCAGCGGTTGCGCGAGCAGCTTGTCGTCCGCCGCCATGTGCCGGCGAAAATCGCCGTCGGTGAAAACGCCCGCCAGCTTGCCACGCGCGTTGACGACGCTCAGGCTGCCGGATTTGGCGCGCGTCATCACCAGCAGCGCCTCCTTGACGGTGAGCGAATCCGCGGCGACGGCGTTGCGCGGGCCGGTGCGCATGATGTCGCGCACCTTGACCAGCATCGCGCGGCCAATCGCGCCCGAGGGGTGATACCGGGCGAACTCCTTCTGTGTGAACCCGCGCGCCTCGAGCACCGCCATCGCCAGCGCGTCGCCCATCACGAGCATCGCCGTGGTGCTGGCGGTGGGCGCGAGGTTGAACGGGCAGGCTTCCCGGGGCACGCGGACGTTGAGCACCACGTCGCTGTAACGGGCGAGCGAGGATTTCGGCGCACCGGTGAGGGAAATGATTTTGACGGAAAATCGTTTCAATGCAGGGACCAGGTTGAGCAACTCCTCCGACTCGCCGGAATAGCTGAGCGCGAGGATGAGATCGCCGTCGTTGACGATGCCCAGGTCGCCGTGCAACGCATCCACGCTGTTGAGCACAACGCTGATGGAGCCGGTGCTGGTGAGCGTGGCGGCAATCTTCTGGCCGACGTTGCCCGACTTGCCGATGCCGGCCACGACGATCTTGCCGCGCTGGCGGAGTGTTCCGACGACGGTCTCGACGGCGCGGTCGAAGGCGGCGTCGAGCCGGGCGCGCACGGCTTTGAGCGCGGCCAGTTCGATGTCGAAAACGCGCCGGGCCTGGGCGAGATGTTTCATGCGGGTCTTGGGTGATTCTTTGCCCGGCGAGGGTTTCCCGCCAGCTTCATTTGCGTGTGAAAGCCAATCTCGCGCCGGGGAACTCGCGGCGCTTTCGGCGGCAGCATCAGCTTCTTGAGAACAAGGAAAATTTCCTGAATCGCCGCACTGTGGGATTCATGCTTCTGCTCCAGCTCGACCAATCGCCGGGCAAATTCGCCCTGCAAGGCGAGAAAGCTGCGCATTCGGACAAAGGCGCGCATGATTTCGATGTTCACCACCACCGCGCGCTGGCTGCGAAGGATGCCGGAGAGCATCGCAATGCCTTCCTGGGTGAAAACGAAGGGTGAATAACGCCGGCCCCCGTAGGAACTTGAGGTTCCAAATTGGAACCTCAAGTTGGCGGCCTCGCGCGGCGAAAGCTGAAACATAAAATCGGATGGGAACCGAGGCGCATTGCGTTTGACCGCTTTGTTCAACACTTTCGTTTCCACGCCGTAAAGACGGGCCAAATCGGCGTCGAGCATCACCCGCCGTCCGCGCACCACTTGGATGCGGGCTTCGATTCCGGCAACGGGCACCAAGGCGTTATTCGGCAGTCTCATAATTCTTGAGGTTCCAATTTGGAACCTCAAACAACTGCTCCGAATTCGAATACGGCCCCGGCAGCTTCACGAAAGCCCCGGAGCGGGCAGAACTCGGAGCGTCCGGCCAGCGACCCGACCTTGACTGACACGGGCCAGATGGCTCATGGGTCTGAGGCTGCCAGCTAGGGAAGCGAGTTTCAACACCGATCCCAGCACCGATCCCAGCATCCGTGCCGGCGGGAAGTTGAGTGGTTGATTCGCCGGCCGCCAGGCGTTATCATGCCCGGCAAATTCAACCCAGAAATAATATGGTCAAGCGCGCTGTTTCATCCGGGCTTTTTCTTTCCGTTCTGTTGCCCCTCGTCAGTTTCATCGGCCCACCAACCCTCCCGGCGTCCGAAGCCGAGGCGCAGCGGCTGCGCGCCGCCTTGAAAGACGCCCACGCCGACGGGGCCGATCACTGGATTTACAACGACCTGGAAAAAGCCAAGGGCGAGGCGCGCACATTGAACAAGCCGATTTTCGTCACGTTCCGCTGCGTGCCGTGCAAGGCCTGTTCCGGCTTCGACGCCGAGGTCGCCAAGGGCAGCGAACTGATCGCCACGCTGGCCAGGGCGAATTTTGTGGCCCTCCGCCAGGTGGAAATGAAAGGGGTGGACCTCACGCAGTTCCAGTTCGATTACGACTTGAACTGGGCCGCCATGTTCATCAACGCCGACGGCACGGTCTATGGCCGATACGGCACCCAGTCCGCCGCCGGGCCGGACACCTTCAATTCCATCGCGTCGCTGGAAAAAGCCATGCTGCGCGCGCTGGCCTTGCACGCCGGGTATCCGAAGAACGCAACAGCGCTGGCCCCCAAACGCGGGCCGGCGAAGCCCTACCAAACCGCGCTCGACATGCCCGGCCTGGATCAAAGGGAAAAGTTGCGCGGCCAGACCGAGCGAAACAACTGCATCCATTGCCACAACATTCACGACGCCGAACAGCGCCAGGCCCGCGCCGCCGGGCTGTCCAACCGGGAAATGATGGTGCGCTGGCCGCTGCCCGACAACGTCGGCCTGCACATTGACGCGCAAGACGGCGCCAGGATTGAACGGGTGGAGACGGGTTCCGCCGCGGCCAAAGCGGGGTTGCGCGCCGGCGACGTGATGACTCATGCGAACGGCCAGGCGGTCATCTCCATCGCGGACATCCAATGGGTGTTGCACAACCTGCCGACCGGCAACGCGGCCGTGAAGTTCAGCATCACCCGTGACGGCAAGGCTTCGACACACACCGTGCAGATGACGCCGGGCTGGAAGCAGACCGACATTTCCTGGCGCGGCTCGATGTGGTCGCTGCGTCCGCGGCCCGGTTTTGGAGCGCCGGAGTTGAAACCCGAGGAAATCAAGGCGCTGAATCTGCCGGGCGTATCGCGCGCGTTCAAAGTGCAGTTTATAGCGAGCGGCCAGACCGACGGGCAGGCCGCCAAAGACGCGGGCCTGCGCAGCGGCGATGTGATCGTCAAGATTGATGACCAACCCATCACGATGACGCCGCTGGAATTCAACGTCCACATGCGGATGAACAAAAAGTTCGGCGATCAGCTCGCGCTCACCGTGCTGCGCCAGGGCAAACAGGAACGCGTGGTGATTCCGCTGGTCGAGTAGTTGTCGAAGCCTCGGAAATATAACGAAGTCACGGCTCTTCCGGCGTGTCGGGTGAACCCTACCCCGCAAACTCGTTTCAGTTACTCCGAATTCGGATACGATCCCAGCACTTTCACGTAGCGGCATTGCCCGGCCCGAAGTTCAATCGCGCGGGCCACTTTGCGGGGGATTGAATTACGCCGCCGCCACTTCGACGCGGGCGCGATAGCCCAGTTTGCGAAGAAAGTTATCGCAGTCTTCCCAGCGCAGGCCGAACTCGGCTACATCCGCCAAACCGAGGCGCCCCACGATGTCGGCGAGCAGTTCGACGTGACGCTCCTCAAACTCGGCATCCATCATGGCGCGCTCGGCCCAATCCACCAACCCGGCCTGTGTCAGGTGGCCTTGCAAGTAGGCTGTCAACTTCTCCGCGACTGACTGGCGGGTGATTTTCACGGGGATAAGCTACACGATTTGGTGGCCGGAATCTACAGGAAATTTTTCAGGTCTCGCTGCCAGTTTGCCGCCCGCGTCAAAGATTTCCTGCCAGAAACGAACGGTGTTCTCCGCTGCATCAACTTCTTTGCAATACCGCGCGTAGCCGACGACCCGACCGCGAATGTCCTTGAAATACCGCCGCCCGCCGCCGGGCAATTCCTGCCATTGACCGAACTTGGCTTCGTTCTGTTGGCGGGTAGCCATGCAGCAAAAAGCGTTGGCTCACTCCGAATTCGGATACGAGCCGAGCACCTTCACGTAGCGGCATTGCTCGGCCAGCAGTTCGATGGCGCGGGCCACCTTGCGGTCCTTGATGTGGCCATCCACGTCAATGAAGAAGAAATATTCCCAGGCGCGGCGCTTGTTGGGGCGCGACTCGATCTTCGTCATGTTCAACCGGTAACGCCGGAACGGCGCCAATGCCTTGTGCAGCGCGCCCACCTCATCGGCGATGCTCAACATGATGCTCGTGCGGTCGCGGCCGGAGGGCGGACTGCACTGGCGCCCCAGCACCAGGAAACGCGTGGCGTTGCCGGAGTTGTCCTGGATGTCGTGTTCGAGCACGGGCAGGCCGTATTTTTCAGCGGCAATGACGCCCGCGATGGCCGCGGCATTTTTCTCCTTCGCGGCGAGTTCGGCGGAGCGCGCGTTGGAGGAGGTCTCCACGGTCTCCGCATCGGCCAGGTAATGCTGCAACCAGCCGCGGCACTGGGCCAACGATTGCGGGTGGACGTAAAGCTTTTTGATCTGCCGGCGCGGACTGCGGCTGAGCAGACAATGCGAAATGGGCAGGACAATCTGCGCGACAATTTTCAGGTCGCTGTCCACGAACATGTCGAGCGTGTGCGTCACGACGCCCTCGGTGGAATTCTCCACCGGCACCACGCCGTAGTCCGCCCGGTTCCGGCTCACTTCGAGGAAAACGTCGGCGATGGTTTTTTGCGCGGCGTAGCGGAGGCTGGAGCCGAATTTCTTGATCGCCGCCTGGTGGGTGAAGGTCGCCTCCGGGCCGAGGTAGGCGATGGTCATGGATTTTTCGAGCGCCAGCGCGCTGGACATGATCTCGCGGTAGATGGCGCGGAGCGATTCGGCGGTGGTCGGTCCCTCGTTGAGCCGGCAAAGCCGCTGCAACACGGCGCGCTCGCGGTGGGGCGCGTAAATTTCCTCGCCCGCCTTGAGCTTGCTGGCGCCGATCTCCAAAACATGCCGCGTCCGCTCGTTGAGCAGCCGGACGATCTGCGCGTCAAGCTTGTCAATCGCCTTGCGGTGTTCAGGGATGTTCATCCGATTTACGATTTACGATTTACGATTTACGATTCTGGAGAAGCAGCGTTGGTTTTGTCAGTGTCGCTGGATTTCTGAACTTCGGCCAGGGCGAGTTGTTCGGGTGGCACGGTGGCCAGGCCGGCTTCGGTGGTGGCCAGCGTTTCAGGTTTCTGGATCGCGATGCGGCGCAACTCATCGGCGGCGGGCAAATCCTCCAGGCTGCGCAAGCCGAAATATTCCAGGAACAGCGCGGTCGTGCCGTAGGTCGGTGGGCGGCCGATGACCTCCGCGCGGCCGGTCTGCTCCACGAGGCCGCGTTCCGTGAGTGTTTGCATCACGCCGTCCACGGAGACCCCGCGGATCTGCTCGATCTCGGCGCGGGTGAGAGGCTGGCGGTAGGCAATGATGGCGAGGGTTTCCAGCGCCGGCTGCGAGAGGCGCGAGGGCCGCATTTTTTCGCCGACCAAAGCCTTGAGCCAGGGCGCGTATTCGGGCTGACTGACGAACTGCCACGCGCCGGCCACGCAAACGAGCCGGTAGCTGCGGCCGGCGGCCTCGTGCTCGCGCGCCAGCTCTTCGAGCGCGGCCACCAACTCATCGTCCTTCACGCGCTTGAACAATTTGGCGGCGGGATCATCGGACTGCTCGGCGGTGGCGGCCAGCAGTTCGCGCATGGCTTTCGGGCTATGCGGCTTTTGTGCGGAGAACAGGATGGCTTCCAGGATGAATTTCAGGTCCATGCGATTCAAGGCGGGTTCGGCGCCGGGGCGGTGGCGCGGGCGGGCGCAGTCCGGGGCGCGGAGGGCGCCGCGACGCGCGTGATTTCGATTTCGCTGAACGGCGCGTGCTGGATGACGGCCAGTTCTTTGAGGCGGATCAATTCCAGCAAGGCCAGAAACATGACCACCACCTCCGACCGGCTGGTGGCGCCGGCGAACAGCTCGGAAAATTTCAGCGACGGCTGCTGCGCCAGCAGTTGGATGAGTTGCTCGATTTTTTCGCTGACGGTCCAGCGGTCCTGGTAGATGTCGCGCAAATCCTCCCGCGTGGCGAAACGCTTGAGGACGACGTTGACGGCGTTGATGAGGTCGAAGAGCGAAACATCGGGCTTGACCGGCGGGGCTTCAAAATCCAGCTTGGCCGGCACACGCGGAAAGATGTTCTCCTGGGCCGCTTCGCGCTCCTGCAATTGCGTCGCGGCGTCCTTGAATTTTTTGTATTCGACCAGTTGCCGGATCAATTCCCAGCGCGGGTCTTCGCCTTCGTCCTCGCCTTCGACGGCGACCTGCTGATCCACGGGGAGCAACTCGCGGCTTTTGATGTACATGAGCGTGGCGGCCATGACGAGGAATTCGCCGGCGACGTCGAGGTCCAGCTCGCGCATGAGGTCCACGTATTCGAGGAACTGGGTGGCGATCTTCGTGAGGTTGACCTCGTAGATGTCCACTTCCTCCTGCTTGACCAGGTAGAGCAACAGGTCGAGCGGGCCTTCGAAGACGTCGAATTGGACTTTGTATTCGGACATGTGCGGCCCGGCGGACCGGGCGATGGCGATGTTAAGGCGGAGGCCAGAGGTTTGGCAACGATGGAAAGTGGAGGAGTGATTCCGATCCCTGAACCGGGCGTTTGGAGTCCACCCTTCAGGGTGTCCGGGCGCTGGAACACGCTGAAGCGTGAACTCCGAACTCTGCCGCTCAGCGCTTCGGACGAAGCAGAATCGCCTTTTTGTCGGTGCCTTCGACTTCGACGCTGTGGGTTTCGACGCCGGGATCGTCTTTGAGCGCGTTGTGGACGATGCGGCGGTCGAAGGCGTTCATTGGTTCCAGCTCGACCACGTCGCCCCAGCGGCGGACTTTTTCGGCGGCGGCCATGGCCTTTTGGACGAGGGCTTCGCGCGCCTGGGAGCGGTAGCCGCCGACGTCCACCATGACCTTGGGGCTGGTGGGGTCCTGGCGGAAGAGCAGGCGGTTGGTGAGGTATTGCAGGTCTTTGAGCGTCTGGCCCTGGCGGCCGATGAGGCGGCCGGTGTCTTCAGTTTTGACTTCCAGCAGGAAGCCTTCTTCCAGCTGTTGTTCTTCCACGGCGGCCTCGAAGCCGAGCAGGTGGAGCAGTTGTTCGAGCGTGGCTTTGGGTTGGGCGGGCATAAGTCAAGTGCGGAACGAGCCAGGGGCCAGGTTCGTCATTTTCTTTTCTTTGGCGCTGCGGGCACGACCGGCTTGGCACCGGGCGCTGGAGACATCGCGCCGGCGGCCCCGCCGGCGGTGGCCCGGGTCAGCTTCATTTGCGCGATAGTTAACAGGTTTTGCACGGTCCAGTAAAGCGTCAATGCGGCGGAGAAATTGTAGAGGAACACCAGGAACATGAGCGGCATGTACTTCATGAGCTTCTGCTGCATGGGATCCGCGCCGGGCGAGGGGGGAGTCAGGCGTGCCTGCCAGAGCATCGTGACGCCCATCAGCAGGGGCATGGGATTGAAGGGGAAGTTGAATCCGGGAATGAGGAAGAGCGTGTCGGGCCGCGAGAGATCACACACCCAGAGGAACCGCGCGCCGCGCAGTTCAATGGCGCTTTTGATCATGTAAAAGAAACCGATGAACACGGGCATTTGAATCGCCATGGGCAGACAGCCGCCCAGCGGACTGACCTTGTTCTCCTTCATGAACTCCATGAGCTTGGCGTTCATTTTCTTCGGGTCGTCCTTGTATTTTTCCTGAAGGGCTTTCATCTGCGGCTGGAGCAACTGCATTCGTTTCATCGAGCGCGTGCTGGCCTGGGTCAGCGGCCAGAAGAGGATTTTTATGATGAGCGTGATGGCCAGGATGGCCCAGCCGTAAGGAAGTCCGAAGGCGTGCAGGCCGTTCATCGAGAGGAGCAGCGCCTTGGAAAAAAATCCGAAAAAGCCGCCGAAATCCATCACCAGGTCCTGCCGGTTGTCGAGGCGGGAGAGAGTGTGATATTCCTTGGGGCCGGCGAAAATCTCGAAGCTGCGCTCGACCGACCCGTTCGGGGCCAGGGTCAGCGCCGGGTAAAGGAAGGCGGTTTGATACCCGACCGGTTTGAGGTTCACGCGGCCGTTGGTGGCCTCCTGCGGGCTGGGGGGCGACAGGTCAATGTGGCGGGCGACAATCTGCGGCGCCGGCTCCTTGGGTGCGGCGAGCATCGTGAAAAACTGATTGTGCACCGCCGCCCAGACAACCGGGCCGCCGCTGCTGAGGTATTCGGTGCGCGGAGAGCCGGGACCACAACCCAGGGTTTGGTTGGCGAACCAGGATTCGGTGATGTGCTGTGCCTTGGCGCCGTCGTAGGAATACAAGCCCATCATCGAGCCATCGTCCCCGGGTCCCATCGGCGTGGCCGTGCCCAACACCAGTTCCTGCGCGGGAAGGGCGAGCGGTTCAGCCGAGCGATTTTCCAACCGCACCCGGACGGCGACCAGATAATTCGTGCCGAGTTGAAATTCTTTGACCAGCAACAGGCCGTTGGGAAGAGATTTTTCCGCGCGGACCGAGCCGGCATCGAGCCGGGTCAGCTTGAACACGCCATCGCCGGTGAGCGCTTCGCCGCCGAGCAGGGACAGGGCGGGGACCGGCGCGAGGGTGTTGAGCGTGGCAGGTTTCGAGTTGCCGGCCTTGTTTTTCTCGCGGCAGTCAACGGTCTCCACGTACTTGAGCAGTTCCACCTGTTTCAATCCGCCCCAATGCGAGGAAAAAATGTAACGGGCGTCGCCGTTCTGGACTTCCAACAATTCTTCCAGCGCGCCCGGGCGGAATGAAGGCGCCGCCGGAACTGAGGCCGCCGATCCGGCGGCCGGGGTGATGGCGGGTGCGCTGGTGAGGGCCGGGAGTGGATTGGTCGCCGAGGCCACCGCGTTGGTCTGCGGCACAGGGGGGTAAAGGCGGTTGACCAGCGGCCCCCAGGAGAGCATCAGGAGGAAACAAACGGCCAGGACAATGATGGATTTACGATCCATGCCGCTGAGAGTTGAGAGTTGAGGGTTGCCGGCGGCACGGGATCACAACCGCAGCCGCCCCAGGGATGACAGCTCACCAGGCGCCGTAGCGCCAGCCAGCCGCCGCGCCCGGCGCCGTGAACGCGAATCGCCTCCAGCGCGTATTCCGAGCAAGAGGGCGCATAACGGCAGCTCAGACCGGTCGGACCAAAGACGACCGCGAACAGGGGCGAGATCGCAGCGCGATAAACTCGAACCAGGAAAACCATAATATGTTGCACGGGATTCATTTATTAATCAGCTTCGGTCTCTGTTTGCGGCCGCGTTTTGCATTTCATGCCTCACCGAGCTCCTTCAGCAGATTGGCCTGCCGCAAGGCTTCCATAAAATCGCGTTCCACGGCGGATAATTTTTTACCGACAATCGAATTGCGGGCCACCAGCACGAGCGCCACCGGCTGGCGGAGGGCGTGCTGATGCAACCGAAACGTCTCGCGCAACAGCCGGCGTGCCCGGCTGCGCACGACGGCGTTGCCCAGCCTGCGGCTGGTCACCACACCGACGCGCGAGCTGGCTCCGGCGGGAAGTTTCATCCAATTGGCAATCAAACAACCTTGGGCCAGGCGCTGCCCCTGGCTCCGGACCCGCAGAAAATCGCGCTGCTGCTTGAGGCGCTGGTCGCGCGCAAGGCGGAGGCGGGCTGGGGAACCGGCGGGCATGGCCGCAAGAGGGATTAGACGGGCGTCAGCCGTTTGCGGCCCACGCGCCGGCGATTGGCGAGGATGGCGCGCCCGCTTTTAGTGGAGTTGCGGCTTAAAAAGCCGTGCTGCCGTCTGCGTCGGATTTTCGACGGTTGATACTGGCGTTTCATAATGGTTCAACAATTTGACTGAAGTGGCCCCGGCCACTGTGCCCGGGCAGTGAAGCCGTCAACGGAGCACCCCGCCATGTGCGAGAGGGCGAGAGAATAACAACGAGATGCGGGGTGTCAAGGACACGAACCGGCGCGCTGGCCCTCCACCGGCTGTCCAAGCCGTCCGGGGATCAATCGAAGGCGTGGCCCGCGCAGCACAGCACGTTCTTCACCTTGTGGCGGACCAGGTCCTTGACCTTGGCGCGGGCCGGGCCGAGATACTTGCGCGGATCGAATTCCTTCGGGCTTTCGACGAACACCTTGCGGATGGCGGCGGTCATCGCCAGGCGCAGGTCGGTGTCAATGTTGACCTTGGTGCATCCGACGCGCCGGGCGATTTCGATGTCCGCTTCGGGAACGCCGGCGGTGTCTTCACCGAGTTTGCCGCCATACTTGTTGACTTCCGCGGCCAGGTCTTTGGGGACGCTGGAGGCGCCGTGCAACACCAGCGGATAGTCGCCCAACCCGGCCTCGAACAGCGCTTTTTTAATGGCTTTGAGGCGTTCGAGATCGAGGTGCTGCTCGCCCTTGAACTTGTATGCGCCATGCGAGTTGCCGATGGCGACGGCGAGCGAATCAACGCCGGAAGCCTTGACGAACGCGACGGCTTCATCGGGGTGGGTATAAACACCGCCCTTGGAGTAGCCGCCGCCTTCCTCGCCGTCGTCGTGCTGGGCGCCAACCAACATGCCCAGTTCGCCTTCGACGACGCAGTTGTGCTTGTGAGCGTAGTCCACGACATTCTTGCAGATTTCGATGTTCTTCTCGAACGGCTCGTGGCTGGCGTCAATCATGACGCTGGTGAACCCCTCATCAACGCACTCCTTGCACAACTCGAAGGAATCGCCGTGATCGAGGTGAACGGCGATGGGGATGTTGGAGAGGCTGATGGCAGCTTCGATGAGTTTTTTGAGATAGACCGGGTTGGCGTATTGGCGGGCGCCCTTGGAGATTTGCAGCATGACGGGCGCTTTTTCCTCCTCGCACGCCTCGACGATGGCCTGGAGCAATTCCATGTTATTGACGTTAAAGGCACCGAGCGCGTACTTGCCTTTGAGCGCCTTGGCGAACAACTCTTTGGTGTGGGTCAGTGGCATATAATCCTGGTTGGTGGATGCGGCATCTGCACCGCGACAACCAGACCGCTGGTGATACTAGGAAGCCAAGCAGGAAAAGAAAACAAAAATTACTGTAGGAAGGGAACCACCAGGGCCGTTCTGAAGGGAAGCGGCGGGAGCGTTCAGGCGGGCTGGTGCTCGGCGAGCTTGCGGTAAAGCGTGGCCAGACTGATGCCGAGCAGTTCGGCGGCCTTTTCCTTGTCGTGGTTGGTCCGCTCCAGGGCGCGATTGAGGTAGAGCAGTTCCTGCTCGCGGAGGAAATGCTTGAGCGACTCCAGTCCTTCGCTACGCGCGCCCGCCGGCGAGGCCAGCCGGGCGGCGGGGATGTCCGTGCCGGACAGCGGATACAACACTTCTTCCGTCGGGGTGCCGTTTTGAGCTTCCACGAGATTCGCCGCCTGCTTTTGGAGCGCCGGAGGCAGATCGGTGAGCTGAATGATGTTCCGCTCGCACAAGGCACAGGCGCGCTCGATGGCGTTTTCCAACTCGCGGACGTTGCCCGGCCAATTGTAGGCGCAAAGCACGTCCATGGCCTGGCGCGTCAACTGGAAAGGTTTGTCGGTGTGCGGATTCATTTTGTTCTTCAGAAAATGCGCGATCAACAGCGGAATGTCCTCGGGCCGTTCGGCCAGCTTGGGCATCCGGATGGGAATGACATTGAGGCGGTAATACAGGTCTTCGCGGAACGTTCCGTTTTTGATTTTGTCCTCCAACGATTCATTGGTGGCGGCCAGGACGCGGACGTTCACGTAGACCGGCGTGTTGTCGCCGACGCGGCGGACTTCACGGTCCTGCAAGACGCGCAGCAAGCGGCTTTGCAGGGTGGGGGACATCGAGCCGACTTCATCCAGGAACACCGTGCCGCCGTCGGCTTCCTGGAAGAGGCCTTTCTTATCGTTGATGGCGCCGGTGAAGGATCCGCGGCGGTGGCCGAAGAGTTCGGATTCCAGAAGCGTTTCGGGCAGGGCGCTGCAATTGACCGGAACAAACTGGCCGTATTGGCGGCGGCTGTTGTAATGCAAGGCGCGTGCCACCAGTTCCTTGCCCGTGCCGCTTTCGCCGAGAATTAAAATGGTGCTGTCGGTGTCCGCCACCCGCTCGATGAGCTTGAAGACGTCCTGCATTTTGGCGGAGGTCCCGACGATCTGGCTGAACTGGTATTTGGTTTTAAGCTGTTTGCGCAGGTAGGCGTTTTCGGAGACCGCCTGGCGGTAGCTCAACGCCCGCTGGACGCACAGTTTGAGTTCATCGAGCTTGAAGGGTTTTTCCAGGTAATCGTAAGCCCCCTTTTTCATGGCTTCGACGGCCGTTTCGATGGAACCGAAGCCGGTGATCATGATCACCACGGCGGGCGGGGTCAGAGAGCGGGCTTTGTGAAGAATCTCCAGGCCGTGCGCGCGCGTCTTGTCCAGGTAAAGGTCGGTGATGACCAGTTCGGGGGAATGGTGGTCGAGCGCCTCCAGGGCCGCGTTGCCGCTGGTGTAGGGCAACACTTCATGCCCTTCTTTGCGGAGCAGTTCACCCACCATCTGCACCATGGTCACTTCATCATCTGCCAGGAGGACTTTAGCCATACGATTCCATTTCGGTTTTTAGCGTGTGATTTGTAGCCTGCTATGCATCAGTTTTTTGGGGGTTATGTCGTCAGGAATTTGGTTTAACGGCCTTGTGGGTTGATGATTTCGCTCATCTTGAAGATGGGCAGAAACATGCAGATGACAATGCCGCCGACAACCACTCCGAGAAAGACGATCAGCAGCGGCTCGATGAGCGAGGTCAAACCGCTCAACGTCGTTTCAATTTCCTCATCCAGAAAATCCGCCACACGTTCCAGCATCGTATCAATTTTGCCGGTTTGTTCCCCGGCGGACATCATGCGGATAATCATCGCCGGGAAAACCGGGTGTTTGGACAGCGCGTTGGAGATCCCCTCGCCGCGCTCAATATCCACGGCGGAAGTGCGAATGGCCTTTTCCATGACCACGTTGCCGGAGGTGTTGGCCACGATGCCCAGGACCTCCAGAATCGGCACGCCGCTGCGAATGAGCGAGGCCAGCGTGCGCGTGATGCGGGCCAGACAGATCTTGTGGGCGATCACGCCAAAAATCGGCAGCTTGATGCGGGTCCGATCCCAGAATTCCCGCCCGCCCTTGGTTTTGATGAAAACCACCCAGGCGTAGACCGCTCCGCCCCCGCCCACGAGAATGAAGAGGAGATATTTTTTGACAAAGTTGCTGGTGTTGATCAGATACTGGGTCGGCGCGGGCAGCTTGGCGCCGAACCCGCTGAAAATTTCGCCAAACACGGGCACCACTTTCACCAGCAGGAAAATGGTGATGCCAATCGCGATGATGGTGACCGCGGTCGGATACATCATCGCCGATTTGACCTTCTTGCGCAGACGCGAGGTGTTTTCCAGGTAAGTGGCCAACCGCGCCAGGATTTCCGCCAGCAACCCGCCCCTTTCGCCCGCGTCCACCATGCACACATAAAGCTTGTTGAAAACTTTGGGATGCTTCTGCAACGCCGCCGAAAAACTGTCGCCCCCTTCGACCCGCGTGCACACGTCCCGGATGACGTCGTGCATGACCTTGTTCGTGGTCTGTTCGGCCAACGCCTGCAAGGACTGGACCATCGCCAGGCCCGCGTCAATCATGGTGGCCAGTTGGCGGGTGAAAATGACCAGGTCGCCGAGGGAAACCCGGCCGCCGGCGGTTTTGCCTTTTTTGCCGATTTTCTCCTGGATGGACAGGACCAGCAGGTTGCGATTGAGCAGTGCCGCGATGGCCGCCTGTTCGGAGGCCGCTTCCATAGTGTTGCGGATTTCCCGGCCGGTCCCGGATTCACGCGCCTGGTAAGTGAAGGAAGGCATAGTGGAGGAGCAATGGGTTAGGCGGTGGGTGGAAAAATGCGTTGGGCGGTCACGGTCAAACCGGCGTCAGAACAAAGAAGCCGCGACGGCGGCCAAGGTGTGGTCCGCAGCGATCCGCCCTTCGTTGCGAAATGGATGGGACTCGGTCTCATTTTTGAAGGGTCCGATCGCCACGACGGCGGTCGTTTCAACAATTTCCAAACCTGACATTCGCTTTGTTGTGCTTGCTGGTGTGCAACATCGCGACTGGTTCAGCAATAGGTATGCCGCTTGAATTATCAGCCTTAATAACCGCCCGGCTTTTCTCACTGCCCACATTGTGGACAACCCTGCTCACTTCCGGTTGTTGAGCGGGCGAAGTAGATGGCAGGTTTGACAGATCTCGCCGCGCAGTTCGCTTTTTGAACAATCGCCCGGAACCGGAGGGCTCGCCCGCGGGACGAAGCGTTGTTTGGTGTTTGAAATTTGGAGTTTCTCTGGTGCTTGGAGGTTGGAGCTTGCTGCTTCACTTGTCCCTGGTCAGAAAGTACGGTGCGCCCACGGATTCCCTCCGAAGTTTTTTTGTTTCTTCCGAAGCCGATCCGGGTATGCTGCCCGCCTGTTTTGCGCTCCATGAAAGCTGCCACCATGAAAGCCCTGGGCGTCATCCCGGGCAAACGCGAGGTGCGGTTGCTCGATCACGCCGCCCCGAACCTCACCGCCCCCAACCAGGCGAAAATCCGCACGCTCGAGGTCGGCGTGTGCGGCACCGACCGGGAAATCTGCACCTTCGTCTATGGCTCGCCGCCCGACGGTTTTGATTACCTCGTGCTCGGCCACGAGGGGCTGGGCCAGGTGGTCGAGGTCGGCGCGGGCATCTCCCGCCTGAAACCCGGCGATTTGGTGGTGCCGAGCGTCCGCCGCCCCTGCGGACACGATCATTGCGTGCCGTGCCGCGACGGCCGGCAGGATTTTTGTTTCACGGGCGATTTCACCGAACGCGGCATCAAGCTGACGCATGGGTTCATGACCGAGTTTTTCGTCGAGCAGGAGGAATTTTTATATTTCGTGCCGGCGGAATTGCGCGACGTGGCCGTGCTGGTGGAACCGCTGACGGTGGCGGAAAAAGGTTTCGCACAGGCCTGGCAGGTGCAAAAGCGCCTGCCGTGGGAACGCCCGGACCACGCGGGCGAAGGACACGGCCACGGTCTCAACGCCGTGGTGCTCGGCGCCGGCCCCGTCGGCATCCTTGGCGCGATGAAACTAGTGGCGGAAGGTTTCAGAACGTTTGTCTATTCCCGCTCGCCCGCGCCCAACCCCAAGGCCGCGCTGGTGGAATCCTTCGGCGCAACCTACATCTCCGCGCAAGTCGAGCCGGTCGAAACGTTCGCCGAACGCGTGGGCAACATTGACCTCGTTTATGAAGCGGTCGGCGGCGCGCGCGTCTCCTTCGACGTGATGAAAGTCTTGGGCGTCAACGGTGTCTTCATCTTCACCGGCATCCCCGCGCCCAAGCCGGCGATCCCGATTGATGCCGACATCATCATGCGCAACGTGGTGCTCAAAAACCAGGCCATCGTCGGCACGGTCAACGCCGACCCGCCCGCGTTTGAGGCGGCCATTCGCGATCTGGGAATTTTCAAGCAACGCTGGCCGCAATCGTTGCAGGCCATCATCACCGGCCGGTTTCCGCTCGAGGCGCACCGCGAGCTGTTCCTCGGCAAAAACACCGGCATCAAAAACGTGATCACCTTCGCCTGACCCACGGCGCGACCCCACTGCCACTCCGTTAGACGATGGACCGCTTGAAAACACCCCTCTCCATGAACCCCGAGGTAGGGCGCGTCACTCCGTGCGCGCCGCTCTGTAGCAAGAGTGTCGGCGCGCACGAAGTGACGCGCCCTTTCCATGAACCGGCCGAAGCCCCGCAAGGTTTTGGACTGCGCCAGTCCTCTGGCGCTTTCGATGTGCCTGCCACTGGGTCAAAAGCGCCAGAGGACTGGCGCAGTCCAAGACGCTGGCGCGACAACGGAAGCGCTAACC
>CAZIFU010000268.1:0-2939 GCA_964539075.1 uncultured Verrucomicrobiota bacterium
GGTTAGCGCTTCCGTTGTCGCGCCAGCGTCTTGGACTGCGCCAGTCCTCTGGCGCTTTTGACCCAGTGGCAGGCACATCGAAAGCGCCAGAGGACTGGCGCAGTCCAAAACCTTGCGGGGCTTCGGCCGGTTCATGGAAAGCCGCCACGGTTTTTTGACCGTGCATAGGGACCATGAACCGCATCGTGTCTCCTGGGAGCGACGGCGTCCCGCCGGCCAGTCACGCGCGAGAAAGCCGGCGAGACGCCAGCGCTCCCAGGTCAGGTTCATGGTGAGGGGGCCGCCCGCAGCGACCCGCGCGACTTTTCCGCAGCCGTATCCTGGTGCGCCTCCATTCGCCCGGTTTGGCCAAAGCTTGTAACCATCATTCCGAATCGGTAGTCTGTCAGGGACACAACCGACACCCTCAATGAACTTCCGAAAACTCGCGCTCTGTTCCGGCCTGATTCCCGCCCTTCTTACCGCCGCTCCATTTCCGGCCGGCGCCGCGCCTGCCGCCGCGCCCCGGCCAAACATCCTGTTTATTCTGGCCGACGATCTCGGCTGGGCGGATGTGAGCTTTCACCACGGCGAAATCAAGACACCCAACCTCGACAAGCTGGCCGCGGCCGGTTCGCGCCTGGAGCAGTTTTACGTGCAGCCGGTATGTTCGCCCACGCGCTGTTGTTTGATGACCGGCCGCTACCCGATGCGCGTCGGCTTGCAGGTCGGCGTGGTGAAACCGCACGCGCAATACGGCCTGCCACTCGACGAGCGCACTTTGCCGCAGGCGCTCAAAGAGGCCGGCTACGAAACCGCCATCTGCGGCAAATGGCACCTCGGCCATTTCGACCCCGCCTACCTGCCCCTGCGCCGCGGCTTCGATCATCAATACGGCCACTACAACGGCGCGCTGGATTATTTCACCCACATGCGCGACGGCGGACTGGACTGGCATCGCGACGACCACGCGCTGCGCGAGGAAGGCTACAGCACGTTCCTCATTGCGCAGGAGGCCGCGCGCCTCATCACGACCCACGATGCGGGCAAACCGTTCTTCATTTACGTTCCGTTCAACGCCGTTCACGGGCCGCATCAGGCGCCGGAAAAATACTCGCAGCCGTACCCGAATTTCAAAGGCGACCGCTACATTTACGCCGGCATGACCGCCGCGATGGATGAGGCCGTCGGCACCATCATCGCCGCGCTGGAAAAGAAGGGCCTGCGCCAGAACACGCTCATCATTTTCTCCAGCGACAACGGCGGCCCGGCGCCGGGAAAAATCACCGACAACGGCCCGTTACGCGAAGGCAAGGGAACGCTTTACGAAGGCGGCGTGCGCGTGCCCGCCTTCGCCACATGGGACGGCCAGCTCCAGCCCGGCTCGGTGGTCAACGCGCCGATGCACATGACCGACTGGTATCCGACGCTGCTCGCGCTCGCAGGCGTATCCCTCAAGCAAGCCAAACCGCTCGACGGTTTCGACATGTGGCCCGTCATCGCGGGGGGCAAGGCATCACCGCGCAAGGAAATCCTGCATAACACCGCGCCCGGTTCCGGCGCATTGCGAATAGGCGACTGGAAATTGATCCTCAACGGGCATCGCCGCGACACCGGCGAAGCCGACGACTCCGCGAAACCGAAGAAAAAGGCGGCGGCCCAGGACCGCGCCGGTGAAGTCGTCGAGTTGTTCAACATTGCCCAGGACCCTTACGAGAAAAACAACCTAGCCGGTCAACAGCCCGGCAAGGTGAAGGAACTGCACGCTCGTTACGACGTGCTGGCGAAAGAGGCTGTGACGCCCAAGGCCGTCCAGGCCGCGCCCGCGTACAAAGTGCCGAAGGTCTGGGGCGAGAAAGATTGAACCGATGCGCCGCCGCGTTCAGGAGCGCGGGCAGCCTGCCCGCACGAAACGGATGGCCCAGTCCACCGGCCTGTCCGGCGCGGTGACCCGCCGCGCCAAATCGCGGCGCGCGGGCAGGCTGCCCGCGCTCCTTTGCACACTGTGGATCGCGGCGGTCGGCGGAGCGACGAACTTCACTCGCGCGGCCGCGCCGGCCGCCTTGCAGATATACAAACAGACCGAAGAGCGCGAACTGCGGATCGCCCTGGCATTTCCTCCCGACTGGCAGGTCGCCGACAAGCGCGCGGCGATCATTTTCTTCTACAACGGCGGCTGGAAGGAGAACGGCGCGAACCGGCAGTTCGAGGAACAGGTCGCCTACTTCACCCGGCGCGGCCTGGTTTGCGCGCGGGCCGATTATCGCGAGAAGAGCAAGCAGGGCGCGACCTCGGCCAGGTGCATCGAGGATATCTTCAGCGCCATCCGTTGGCTCCGCAAGAATGCCGCCAGTCTGGGCGTTGACCGGGGGCGGGTTGCGGCGGCGGGAGGCTCCGGCAGCATTCATCTTGCGGCCAGTGTCCTTTATCAGAAAGAAATCCACGCCAAAGACGACGATCTCTCGATCTCGCCCCGGCCCGGCGCGCTGTTTCTTTTCGACTCGGACCTCGACGTGCTTGATCCGGCGATGCTGCGGCGGTTGCTCGAGGGAGCCGAAACGTCCGACGCCCGCAGGCAATTTCCGCCGACCGTCCTTTTCTACGGCGGACGCGACGCCATGAAGCCTTACATGGACGACTTCGTGGCGCGGGCGAAAAAGGCCGGCCTGCCGATCGAGCCGTTCGTGGAAGACGACGGGTTGCACGGCGCCTTCAAGTTTTCCCCGTGGCTGGAGAAAACGACTGCCCGCATGGACGAGCAATTGCGCGAGCTTGGTTTCTTGCAGGACGAGCCGCGCGCCGAACTTCCCGCAAAGTCCAGACCGGCCGGTGTGGACCAGCGGATTCTCGAAAACCAGGCGCGCTGGCTCGAACGGCACAACGAGCTGGCGAAGTCGCGAGGCGGAAAGTCAGATCAACAGTCCGCTGACCAACCCAATCCACCGCAAGACCCGCGAGAT
>CAZIFU010000269.1:0-120673 GCA_964539075.1 uncultured Verrucomicrobiota bacterium
CGCAGCCGGGGCGGGCGCCGCCGGCGCCACCGCGGGCGCGCCCACGCCGTGGGCCGGCGCGGCGGCAGTGGCCCCGGCGGGCGGCAACGAGGGAAGGCGGACGGTGGGGGCAGCCGTGGGCTTGGGCGGCAGACTGATGCGGACGGTTTCCTTCTTGGGTTGAATCTTGGCGGCGTCGCCAGGCTTGGGTGGAACGGCCCCGGTGGGCAAATTAGGAGTGTTGTCAGCCATAGTTTACGTCAGGCCAAGCTAAAGTTCACTCCCCAAGGTGTCAAACTCTTATTGCCCGCTTCTTCACCCGCAGGACGCCGCAGCCTAAGCGCCGATCCGGAGAATTGATGAGGCGACCGATTCAGTAACGATCGCGCCGGGGACCATCGCGCCGGGGGCCGCGATCACCACGGTAACCGCCGCCCGGTTGCGGCGGCCGGTCTTCCTTGGGCTGGGCGATGTTCACGGTAAGCGAGCGGCCCTGGAATTCCTTGCTGTGAAACATTTCGACGGCCTTGGTGGCTTCGGCCGGGGTGGAAAACTCGATGAAGGCGAACCCGCGGGATTTGCCGGTGAATTTGTCGAGCATGAGGTTGACGGAGGTGACGACGCCGGCCTGGGAGAAATAATCCTGCAGGTCGGGTTCGAGGGTCTGGTAGGAAAGGTTGCCAACAAAGAGTCTGGAGTCGTTCATGGGTGTGAGTATTCGCGGAAAAAACTCAGTGTGGCGATCCTGAGTCGGCAGGATCACTGAATGTCGTGAGGTCTGGCCTTTTCGGACAATCTGTCATCTGACACCGGCACCGTTTGTTCTTCACGCTGACCGACGGAGCCTGGCAAAAGGGCCGACGGGCGTCAATAGAAGTTTTGCCGGCCGTTTTGGCGGGCGCGGGGCGGAGACCCGGCACAGCCGGCGGATCAATGGCAAGCCGCCGCGGCCGGGGTTTCGCTCAGTATTCTGGCCACCGCTTGCTCGACTTTGTCCAAATGAAAGGGCTTGCCCAGAAAGGGCGCCCCCGCGGAGTGCAGGAAGGCCCGCGTATCTTCATTCACGATGTCGCCGGTCAGGAAGATGATCCGGTGGGCGACGCCGGGATGTTTTTGCGTGGCCAGTTTAAAAAACTTTTGCCCGTCCATGCCCGGCATCCGGAAATCGGACAGAATCACATCAAACTCAGCCTTGTCGAGTTCTTCGAGCGCCTGCGCGCCGGCATGACAGACCGTCGTGGTGTGCCCCAGAAGACCCAGCATTTCACTGAGCAGTTCAGCAATGGATTTTTCGTCGTCCAACACCAGGATGCGCGCCGGCCGCGCGGGGGCGGTTTCGGGTTGGGCGGCGGGTTGGTCGGCGGGCGCCGGGGTGGATTTCTCCTCCGTCATCTGCGCGGTCACCAGCGGGAATTCCAGCACGAAGCACGCGCCACTCCCCGGTGCCGGTTCACAGTAAATCCGCCCCTGATGCTCAGCCATGATGCTGTGCGCGATGGAAAGGCCCAGGCCGGTGCCGGTGCCGACTTCCTTGGTGGTGAAAAACGGCTCAAAAATCCGGGAGGCGATGGCCGGCGGCACACCGGGGCCGTTGTCAATGACTTTGATCTTCAAAAGTTTTCCTGCGTTCTGGGTGACGATTTTCAACCGGCCGGGGGCGGGGGCATCGAGCATCGCCTGCAACGCATTGTTGACCAGGATCACGAGCACCTGTTGCAGCTGGTCCGGTTCGGCGAGCGTGCGGGGCAACTGCGGTTCCAGTTCCAGCTCGAGGTCAATGCCGGTGACTTTGATTTCCGAGTGGCGCAACTCGACGACGCGGTCGATGACCTTGTTGAAATCCACCATCTCGCGGTGGGCTGGCTGTTCGCGGGCGAAGGAAAGAAAATTGCTGACCAGTTTGGCGGCGCGGCTGCTTTCCTGCGCCACTTTTTCCAGGTCCACCCGGGTCTGGCCGCTCAACTCGTGGCGCGCCAGGATCAATTCCAGATACCCCATGATCACCGCCAGCGGGTTGTTCAGCTCGTGCGCCACCCCGGAAATCATCTGGCCGATCGCGGAGAGCCGTTCGGCCTGGCGCAGTTGCTGTTCCAGGCGGGTGCGTTCGGTCAATTCACGGAAGAAAAATTGATAGGCCGGTTTGCCCTCCAACTCGATCCGGGCGCCATCCACCTCCACCGGCACCACCCCGCCGTCGATGCGCACCAGATTCAAATGGGGTTGCTGGCTGATCCAATTGAACCATTCCGCGCTGGCCTGCGGCCCCGGCTCGGGGGAAATCTTCGCGGAAAAAAAACTGTCCAGATTCGGATGTTTCATGCCGGTCCCGTACACACCGAACAACTGTCGCGCCGTCTGGTTCATCTCCACGATCTGCAGGCTCTCGGACGTCGCGATGATGATGCCTTCGTGGGCCTGGTCGAAGAGGCTGCGATAGCGCTCCTCGGTGGTCAGCACTTTTTTCTGGAGGACGGCTTGCTCGGATTTCTGGGAGCGCAGTTGTTGGAAGGCCAGTTTGTTGGAACTGCGCACCTCCTCCAGCACCAGGATGATCATGCTCACCGCGATAAAGAGCTGGAGCACGGCGGAAATCAGGAAGCTCGTGCAGATGAGTTGCTCGGAGTTCTGCACAAAGGGATAAGTCGCCAGGTAGATGCCCCAGAAGAAAAACCCGACCGCCAGCAATCCCGCGCCGATATAATCCCGCCGCAGGCGGAATTTATAAAACGCCCAGGCCGTCATCAGGCTGGCCAGGCCGATCAAACCGAAAATGGGAATTTGGACATGCAGCCGGTCTTCCAGATGATAGGCGCCGAAGTAGCTCCAGACAAAAAGAAAAACGATGAACAGGCCGAACAGGGTCTGGCGCGGCCGCAGGTTGTGAAAGACGCTGCTGCCCCACAACAGGCACACGGCGGAAGCGCTCACGCACCATTGCTTGAGCATGATCAAAATCGCGCTCTCGTTGTTGTTCTGCAGGCTGATGCACAGCGTCAGCCACAAGGCATAAAACAACCAGGCCGCCGTCCAGAGCGAGAAATACCGCCGCTTGGTGTAGAGGTTCAGGTAAAAAAACAGCCCGACCAGCACCCACACCGTGAGCAGCGAGAGGATCAGCGCTGCCTTCAAATATTCGGCGGGGAAATTAAAATTAAATCCGCTGATCTCGCTTATCATAGGGTCGCTGGATGTTCGTTAAGTTTTTTAAGGCGGCTCACTCCAGCCGTGCGCCATCAGCCAAACCCTCAGGAACGCGCAGGGGGTTTGGGCTTGCTGGTTTTTCTCGCGCCGGGCCATCCCCGAAGCTCCGGCGCCGCAGGGCGCTTGGGCAAAGGAAGCGGGACCGGCACCAGCATCCCCTCGTCGTTCACCATGAAACGCAGATGACGCACGGGCGCCTTGGGCCGCGTGGAAATAACCGTCGCCGCCGCCTCCGGCAGCGCGCCATCGTCACCCGGCGCGCGATCGAAACGGCGCACCGCATTCACTTTGGGCGCCCAATGCGTGGTCACCCACTCGGTCAGCACCGATTTGATCGAAGTCTTTAATGACGAGGCCATAATTACTGCCGTTTCTGAGCAGCGAATATGCCACCGGGGGAAACAAAGCATCCTTCTCCGCTCCAGTTCCTCCGTTTGTCCCTTGCTGGGTTGGCCTGTCCAGAATCGGAACATTCGGGCTGCCCCTCAAATCCCGATGGTCCGAGGCCGCCAGCAGGTTACCGCCGCGACTTCCACCTTTTTTCGCGCCCCGAATCTCTCAACGCGTCCGCTCAAACCACAGGCGCCACAGCCACTCCGTGCGCGGCACCAGCCCGACCCACACCGCGCGCGTGCCACGCATGAAAAGGCCGCGTTGTAGAACCCTCGCCCAAGCCAGGCGCCGGCCGAAGCGTTCGTCGCAACACCGGGCCACCACCGCCTGCGTCTCTGCCCAGGAAATTTTTCCCCGACTAAATTCTTCCAGCGGCCCGACGGCCAGTTCAGCCGATTCGAAGGCCATGGACATCCCGTTGCCGGTGACGGGCGGAATCATGGCCAGGGAATCACCCACACAAAATTCCGGCCGCCCGGCCGCCGGCGGAGGTTCCAACGATAAACCCGCCACCGAGCAAAAGGAGTCCGGATCAAAAACGGCGTTCGCCAGCCGTTCGTGCAGGTGAGTTCCCGCGCGACCGCGCAAAAAACCCGGCTGCAAGTGCGGCGCTTCCGGCAGGGCGTCGCGGCGGCGAAACAATCCGCAAATATTGACTTCGCCACCCGGCAGGCGGCACAAGCCCACGTAGCCGTCTGCCGCGAGATGCATCTCCAGGTCGGCAGTCAGCTCCACTTTCCGCGCGTGAACTTTCAAACCAAACCACCGCCAGCCTGCCACCACGTGTTGAATCCGCCGGCCGGTCGCCCGCACCACGCCAGCCTCCCAGTTTTTGCCGCGCCACCGTTCGTTGATCCGCAACTCACCGCCCAGCCGGCCAAATTCCTGCGCCAGCAATTCATCCATCACATGCCGCGAGAGGCACAACGCCGGGTGGGGCAACATTTTTGGCGGCGATGCCGCGCGTGAGGAAAAAAATGCCGCCGTCCCGGCGGCGCGCGCCCCCGCATCGAGAAATTTTTCCAGCAGACCCAGCCGCCGCAGCGAATCCTGGCCGCGGCCGCTGATAAATTCCCCGCAGACACGGTGGCGCGGATAGCGGCCCGCCTCCCACACCGTGACCGCAAGGCCGCGCCGGCGCAGCGCCACACCGAGCGTCAGCCCCGCCAGCCCCCCGCCCACGATGGTTATCGGTTTTGGATCGGCCATGGCGGTTTGAATCAGCAACGCCGCTGCGCCGAAAAAAAATGGCTGAAGGCGCCCGCCGGTCGTTCTTCCAACTGCCATCCGCTCCGCGCCGGCCACAATCGGGAAAGCTCCGTGCCCGCAAACCCGGCCCGCACGCTGGCCGGCGCATCGTGCCGCGTCACCGGATTGCACCCGGCCAACCCCAGCAGCCGCGCGCAAGCCAGCGCCGCCGCCGAGCGGCGCGGCTCGCACGCGACCAGATGATTGGTCCGTGACGACAGCACCCGCAACAGCTTTTCCAAAGGCTGCCCGGTAAAATGGTGGAGAAACAAATTGGCCAGCACCAGATCGCCCGCGGAGTGGGCGGAATTTTCCAGCCAGTGCAGCGCGTCTTCGGTGACCGTTGTCACCCGCCAGCCCAACTCGATGAAACGTTCGCGCGCCCGCCCGCCCACGAGGTCCTGCCGGTCAACCAAAACCACTTCGACATCCCGCCAGCGCGGCGACAGGCGTTCGGCAACGCGCACCAGAAAAGTCCCATCCCCTGCTCCCAGTTCCGTTATGAGTTGCGGCCGGTGGTCCCGGAACACACGGGCCAGGTGGCGGGCCACGATTCCCACATGGCCCATCCAACCGTTGAGTCGTGCCAAATCCCGCCGCGAACCCACGGCGCGCGGATCGTCCGCGGGCAATTCATCCAGCCACTCCGGTTCGACGACCCGGTTCATCGCCGCTTTACTCCACTTCCAGCAGCGCACCGTGGCTGCTGAACCCGGCGCCGAAACTGGCCAGCCACCACAGGCCGCCGGGCGCGCCCTCCGCCAGCGCCGCTTGCAGGACGAAAAAAACGAACGGACTGCTGACGTTGCCGAACTGGCGCAACACCGCCGCGCTCCAGCGCAAGTCGGCCTCGCGCAATGCCAGCTTTTCCTGCAACGCCGCCAGCACGTCGCGGCCGCCGGCGTGCAGGATCCAGGCGGTGATTTGCCCGCGGTCCACTCCAGCCTGAGCCAGCACCTCGTTCAGCACCGCCTCCGCGTGGCGCGCTGCGATGCCCGGCACTTCCATTGCCAGAATGTTGCGCAACATTCCCGCTCGTTGCTCGAAGCGCAGCAGGTCGCGTTCACCCGCGCTCAACGAAGTGCCCGCCGCCTTCCACGCCACGCGGCGGCGCGATGGCAACGGCGAACGCGTCAACACCGCCGCGCCCGCGCCATCGCCGAACAAACAGGCGCTGATCAGCACGCCCGGATCATTGTCCAGGTAGAAGGCCGCGCTGCAAATTTCCACGCACACCGACACCACGCGTTCGCAACGGCCGCCGGCCAGCAACGCCTCGGCCGCGCGCAGGTTCGGCAGCGCCGCGCCGCACCCCTGCCCCACCAGGTCCAGCAACAGCGCGTCCTCCCGCAGTCCGAGCCGCTCACTGACGTAGCTCGTCAGGCCGGGACACAAATAGCCTGTGCATGTGCTGACGAGCAACGCGTCCACCTGGCCGACCTCGACGCCGGCATCGGCCAAGGCGCGTTGCGCCGCCAGCGTGGCGACGGCCGGGGCATGCCGGGCAAAGCGCGCGTGGAGCGCATCGGGCGTGATCTCAAATGCCTCCGCCAGCGAATCCAGGGCCAGATGGCGGGTCGCGATGCCGTTGTTACCGCGCAGAACTTTTTTTAGAATCGCGCGCGAGCGGGGATCGAGCCGGGAAAATTGCTCCACCGTTTGCACGGCCTCCCAGCATTCGAGCTGGGAATAGCGGCGCGGCGGCGTAGCGGTTCCCAATCCGGAAATAAACATGGCTGAGCTTAACCCAAGCCGATGCATTTGTCAGTCTTCGCGCGCGGGACCTGCGCTTTCAGGTGGAATGACCAAATCCCAATGATGAATGACCAAAAACGCCGCAAGTTCCAATCTCCAAATGATCCCGCGCCAGCCGTGCTTCTTGAGATTTCTGGCTTGGTCATTCCTTGGAAGTCGTTTTTTTCACAAAGCGGGGCGAGACTCCGTCGAGCCAATTGAATCCGCGCTCGACACGGCTCGACGGAGTCTCGCCCCACCAAGGTTGACCTCATAAAACCGCATTGCGTCATTGGTCATTGGACATTCCTCCGCCCGCGTTCCAGCAACTCCAACACCGCCTCCACGTCATACACACACCCGCCCCACGTGCCGCCCCCAGCCTGTTGCAACGCGGCCCACAGCCGCGTGTCGTCCGGCAGCGCCGCGTCCGGTGAAAGTCCAGGATGCGGACTGCGCCGCGCCAGCACCGCCGCGCCTTCTTCCGGAGTAAACCGTCGTTCGCCCTCGCCGATGAAATCCACCGAGCCGGTGATTTGTCTCCGGTCAATGACGATGCGAATCGTGTCGCCATCGCGCACCTTGCCAATCGGCCCGCCTGCCAGTGCCTCCGGCCCGACGTGGCCGATGCACGCGCCGGTGGAAACCCCCGAGAATCGCGCGTCGGTGATCAGCGCGACGTGCTTCCCGAACGGCAGGTGTTTGAGCGCGCTCGTCACCTGATACGTCTCTTCCATCCCGGTGCCCAGCGGGCCGACCCCGGCGAGTACGATCACGTCACCTGCTTTGACTTTGCCGCTCTTGATCGCGGCCATCGCGTCCTTCTCCCGCGTGAACACGCGCGCCGGCCCTTCTTTGCGATAGATGCCGTCTGCGTCCACCAGGGTCGGGTCCATGGCCGTGCTTTTGATGACCGCGCCTTCCGGCGCCAGGTTGCCGCGCGGAAACGTCACCGTGCTCGTTAGCCCGCGCTCCTTCGCTTTGTCCGGTGAGAGGATGACGTCGTCGGGATCAACCCCGTCCTGCTCGCGCAAAATTTCGCGGAATCGCCCGCGCCGTGCGGACGCTTCCCACGCGTCGAGCGATTCACCCAACGTTTTTCCGGACACGGTGAGCGCGCCCGTGTCGAGCACGCCAAGTTTGCGGAGATGCAACATCACTTCCGGCACGCCGCCGGCCAGGAACACGCGCACGGTCGGATGATGCA
Source organism: uncultured Verrucomicrobiota bacterium (assembly GCA_964539075.1). Lineage (GTDB taxonomy): Bacteria > Verrucomicrobiota > Verrucomicrobiia > Limisphaerales > CAZIFU01 > CAZIFU01. The sequence continues at coordinate 7,763 of CAZIFU010000269.1, forward strand.
CCGGGCCGTTAGGCAACACGCTCACCAGGCGCGGCACGAGCCGGTTCACCTCCGTCCAATCGTCCACGGTCGGCCGGCGCAGGCCGGCCGCGTGCGCGATGGCGGGAATGTGCAGCAACAGATTCGTCGAGCCGCCGAATGCGGCGTGGACCACCATCGCGTTGCGAATGCTGGCCGGCGTGAGGATTTGCTTCATCGTCAGCCGGCGATTCTCCAGTTCGCACAAAGCGCGCGCCGAGCGCACCGCCATGTCGGTCCAGACCGGTTGGCCGGACGGCGCCAGTGCCGTGTGCGGCAGCGACATGCCCAGCGCTTCGCCGACGACTTGAGCCGTGGCCGCCGTGCCGAGGAACTGGCAGCCGCCGCCGGGCGTGGCGCAGGCGCGACAGCCGAGGTCCGCCGCTTCCTCCAACGTCACCAGTCCGTGCGCGAAACGCGCTCCGAGCGTCTGCACCGCGCCGGCGTCCTCGCCGCTGGCGGGCGGCAGCGTCACGCCGCCGGGCACCAGCACGCACGGCAAATCGCGCATCGCCGCCAGCGCCATCATCATGGCCGGCAATCCCTTGTCGCACGTGGCGATGCCCAGCACGCCGCCGCGCGTCGGCAGCGAGCGGATCAAGCGGCGGAAAATCAGCGCGGCATCGTTGCGATACGGCAGGCTGTCGAACATGCCGGTCGTTCCCTGCGTGCGTCCGTCGCACGGGTCGGAGCAAAACGCCGCGAAGGGGATCGTTTTCAATTTCCGCAACTCCTGCGCGGCCGCCTGAACGAGCAGGCCGATTTCCCAATGGCCGGTGTGATAGCCCAGCGCGATGGGTTGGCCGTCCGGCGCGCGCAGGCCGCCTTGCGTGCTGAGGATCAGAAAGGGTTTCCGCCCGACCTCAGCCGGGTCCCAGCCCATGCCGGCGTTTTGCGTGAGGCCAAAGAGATCGCCGCTGGGCCGGTTGAGCAGCAGTTCCTCGGTGAGCGGCAAACTTCCCGCCGGTCCGGCGGCTTTGGTTTGGATTTGAAAAATCTCCGGCGCATCCGCCGTGTCAACTGGAGCATTGGAACTCATAACCCGGATCATTTTGGGCCGGTCGCCGCCAATAGACACGCAGAAAATGAAAAAGCGCGGACGTCATCCGCGCCGCCGGTTCAGGCTGGATTCAACAGACTTGAACTGGTTTCATAAGCTCATTTCGGTGGGGCGAGCGTCCCCGCGAGCCTTTGAATGTCCCTGGTTTTCGGCTCGCGAGGACGCTCGTCCCACCTTATGAAACCGCTTCTAACCAGGAAATTCACAAGCTGCGTAGCCGCCGACGTGAGGAGGCGGATTGGGCGGGGGTTTGCAAAGATCCGCCTCCTCACGTCGGCGGCTACGGGCTGACGCGGTTTCAATCGGCGGGTGAAATATTCGGGTTAATACTCAATGGTGAACACCGCGATCTTCGGCGGTTCGCCGCGGCGCATCGGCGGCGCGAGGTTGTCAGTGCCGTTACCGTGCTCCAGCGGAGCGAAGGGATTGATCAGTTGCAGCGGATTGCCCAGCTTGACGGCGTGGACGGTCGCGCCGCTGTAACTGACTTGCTTCCCTCGAATGCGGTTGGGCGCCTCCACGCGGTAAACCGCTTGGGTGGCTTGTTGCTGCCTTTGGAGTTCGGTTTCCTTCTCCCGCTTCTTTTTGGCATCCACGTCCTGCGCCCACGCCGTCGTCAGTGTCGCCGCCAAGGCCAGGATGATTGAGGTGAGCACTTTCATAATTTGGTTCTCCACTTCAAAAATCCACCCGGCGCCCGCTGTTGTCAACCCGGGTCAATCCGCGGTAGTGTCTTAATCTTAATCTTTCTCTTAATCAAAATCTCTGACCGGCAAGCGATTAAGATTAGGATTAGGATTAAGATGAAGACACCACCCAATCCCCACGGCCGGCTCCACGGATGAATTGACTCTCCGGCCGGCGCGTTTATTTTCGGTCCATGCCGCGCGCTGCCACTTGTTTGCAAAAACCGAAAGTTTTTCTTCTGCTTGCGTTGCTGGCTGGCGTGGCCGCTCTCCCGGCCAAGGATTTGAAACCGGCCCCTGAACAAATCCGCGATCCCGCCCGGTTTGACCGCGGCAAGGAATTGTTCACGCGGCACTGCCTCATTTGCCATCAGGCCAGCGGACAGGGCGCCGCGGGCGTGTTCCCGCCGCTGGCGAAGTCGGACTACCTGCTCGCGGACAAGGCGCGCGCCATCCGTGCCGTGTGCGAAGGCGTCACGGGCAAAATCATCGTCAATGGCGCCGAGTATAACAACGCCATGCCACCCGTCGCGCTGACCGATGCCGAGGCCGCCGACGTGCTCACGTTCGTCCTCAACTCGTGGGGCAACAATGGCGGCACGGTCGCGCCCGATGAAGTGAAGACAGTCCGTGCAAAAACGAAGTTCCCCACCTACGACGCACTGGTGAAGGCGTGCAATTACGCGCCGTTGCCCAAGCCGCCCGAAGGCTTCACGCTGCGCGAAGTCGCGCGGTTGCCCGCCAATCCGGTGAAGCTCGCCGGCGACGGCGCGGGCCAGGTGCTTTATGTCCTCGCCAACAACGGCGACGTCTGGCGCGTGGAGGTGCCGACTGGCGCGTTCAAGCTTGTGCTCAAAGGCGACCGTTACACCGACGCGGCGCTGGGCAACATCAGCGCGCTCGGCCTCGTGCTCGACCGCGAGCGGCGCCTTTATATCGCCGTCAACCAGCGCAACGAAGCCGTCACGCCCGTGATGGACGAGGTGACAATTTTCCGCACCACCGACACGTTCAACGGCGACCCGTTCGCGCCGCGGCCGTGGTTGCGCGCGCGCTATCCGTGGGGTGTCGGACCGTTCAATCATTGCGTGAACCATCTGGCGTTCGGCCCCGACGGCTTTCTCTACGTCAACAGCGGCTCGCGCACTGACGGCAACGAAGCGGGCACCGACCCGCGTTATTCGCCCGCAGGCGAAACACCGTTAACAGCGTGTTTGTGGCGGCTCGATCCGAAGTCGGACAAACCCGAAATCGAAATCTTCGCGCGCGGCTTGCGCAACGCGTTCGGCTTTTGCTGGGATGCCGCAGGCCGCCTCGTTGCGAGCGAAAACGGCCCCGACGCTGACGCGCCGGAGGAGCTCAATGTCCTCGAACGCGGCAAACACTACGGCTTCCCATTTCAGTTTTCGGACTGGAAGGAGAAGCCGTACCCGCACACGCCCGACGCGCCGGCCGGCATCGAGTTCTCGCGGCCCGTGGCGAATCTCGGTCCGGCGGGCGGCTTCGCGGGCCGGCCGCTTTACACCTTCGACCCGCACTCGTCGCCGGCGGGCATCGTGGCGCTGGGCAATGATTTTCCGGAGGGCTGGCATGGCACGTTGCTGATCGCGCGCTTTGGCAACCTGCTGAAGAAACCGCGCGATGTGGGGTTCGACCTCCTGCAAGCGCGCCTGCGTAAAACGGCGACGGGTTACGAAGCCGAAATGCGCACCGTCCTCGCGCCCCTGGCGCGGCCGATTGACCTGCACCTGGCGCCCGGCAAAGTGTTCATCGCGGAATACACCCGCCCCCTCGACCACGCCAGCGGCCTGCCCATGCTCCCGGGGCGGATTTTGGAACTGGCGGTGAAGAAATAATTCCGCGCAAGCACGCCGTGCCAACTTGCGTCATCTTCAATCCGGCCGCGCGCGGCAACAAGGCGCGGCATTTCCGCCGGCACGTCAACGATCTGGGCGGCGGCGGCGCGTTCAAGCCGACGACCGGCCCCGGCACTGCTTCCACGCTCTCCACTGAAGCCGTGCGCGAAGGTTTCGATACCATCGTCGCGGCGGGCGGCGATGGCACGCTGAACGAAGTGCTCAACGGCATCGGCGACGCGCCGGAGGGTTTCGCCCGCGCGCGGCTCGGTGTGTTGCCGCTGGGCACGGTGAATGTGTTCGCCAAGGAACTTGGCCTGCCGATGAACCTGGCGAAAGCCTGGGAAGTGGTCCGGCGCGGACGCGAGCGGACGATTGATCTGCCCTGTGTTGAGTTCAGCGCGGAGGGAAAACCGCGGCGCCGTTATTTCGCACAGATGGCGGGGGCCGGCCTGGATGCGCAGGCCATTGCGCTTACCGATTGGGAGTTGAAGAAAAAGATCGGCCAGTTCGCCTACGTGGCGGCGGGCATCAGGGCTTTGCGCGGGCCGCTGCCGCAAATCGAGTTCACCGATGGCCAGGTCACAGCGACGGGTGAACTGGTGCTGATCGGCAACGGTCGTTTTTACGGCGGCCGATTGCCGGTCTTCCGAAACGCGAGCCTCACTGACGGCCGGCTGGATGTCTGCGTTTTCCCGCGCGTCCGGTGGCTGACGGTGGCGCGCTATGCCCTGGGATTTCTGACCGGGCGCGTGCTGCCGCCGGCCACGATGCGTTACTTTCAAGCGGAAAGGCTGACTTTGCGGAGCGCCTCCCCTGCCCTCTTTGAATTGGAGGGCGAAACGGCAGGGTCGTTGCCGGCCGTTTTTTCCGTGCAGCGCGGAGCCTTGCGGGTGGTTGCGCCCTGACGAGGTCCCGCCGGTGATTTCCAACGAAGAGGACACGAAGGTTTCCGCAGAGGACGCAGCGCGGCCAAGCCGCAACCAAAACGAATTGACCACGGATGGACACGGATGGACACGGATGCAGATGAATCGGCATTTCTAATAATTTCTTATCCGTGTTCATCCGTGCCCATCCGCGGTTAAAAATCTTCTCCGAACTCAACGATGTCAGGAGAAAGCACTGCAGAGGAGGTGGCGGCCTCCGCGGAAGCCTTCGCGTCCTCGGCGTTGAAAGGTTCTTCCCGACCGGAACAATCAAGCGGGGCACGGACGTTTTGCCCGGACGTTTTTGCTTTGACAGGCCGGCGCGTTGGCGTTGCTATTCGGATAACAATGCTCACTTTCTGCGCCCTCGGCGCATTGAGCACCATCAACGGAGACACGACTATGAAACGGATTCCAAACACGGCGCGCGGATTGGCCCTGAGCGCGCTGACCCTGCTGTCCGCCCACTGCCCGGGGGCGGAAACCAAAATCCCGGATGAATACCGCGTCGGCGGCTTCATCCTCGGCTGCCAGGCCTACACGTTCAACCGCTTCACGGTCTTTGAGGCGATTGAAAAAACCGGGCAGGCCGGCGGCAAGACCATCGAATTTTACACCCGCCAGAAACTCAGCAAGGATAAACCCTCGGTGACGTTCAACCATGACTCGCCTGCAGACGTCATTGCCGAGGTCAAAACGAAGCTGGACGAGCACAAAATTCGCGCCGTCAACTACGGCGTCGTGGGCGGCAAGGACGAGGCGGAGTGGCGGAAAATCTTCGAGTTCGCCCGCAAGATGGGCCTCTACGCGATCACGACCGAAGATGTGAAGAACCTCGATGTCATCGAGAAACTGGTCAAGGAATACGACATCAAGGTCGGCATCCACGAGCACGCTCGCAAGCAGAACGATCCGAACTACAAAGTCTGGGACCCGAACTACGTCTTGTCGGTCGTCAAAGACCGCGACAAACGCATCGGCGCCTGCGCGGACACCGGCCATTGGATGACCTCCGGTCTCAAGCCGGTGGACTGCCTGAAAATTCTCAAGGGCCGCATCATCAGCAGCCATCTCAAGGACAAGACGGAGTTCGGCCCCAAAGGCCACGACGTTCCCTACGGCACCGGCAGCGGCAGCATCAGAGATGTCCTCGACGAACTCAAGCACCAGGGTTTCGACGGCAACATCTCCATCGAATACGAATACAACTGGGACAACTCCGTGACCGACGTGGCCCAGTGCATCGGGTTCGTGCGCGGCTACGCGGCGGGCAAAAAGTAATTCAGCACCGTGTGCCGCCCCGCCCGCGCGCTGTGCGCGATGGCTTGCGTGATGAATTCCTTCGCCAGTTCCACCGCACGCGGCAGCGAGTGGCCGAGCGCCAGATAGCCGGCGATGGCGGCTGAGTAAGTGCAGCCGGTGCCGTGAGTGCGAACGCCTTTGATGAAGGGCACGGTGAGCAGCAATTCCGTCCGGCCGTCGAAGAAAATATCCACCGCCTCATTCACGCCCCGCAGGTGCCCGCCCTTGACGAGTGCCGCGCAGCCGTAACGCGACCGGATTTCGCGCGCGGCGGCGCGCATCGCCTCGACCGTGTTCACTTCGCGCCCGCTCAGGACGGCGGCCTCGCGCAGATTGGGCGTCACCAGCGTCGCGACCGGCAGCAACTTCTCCCTCAGGAATTTCTCGGCCGACGGTTCGAGCAATCGCCGCCCGGTCGTGGCCATTAGGACAGGATCCACAATCAGCGGCGGGCGGTTGGGGCGCCGGAAAAAGTTTGCGACTTCGCGGACGATGCCGGCGGTGAGCAGGATGCCGGTCTTCACGGCCTTCGGCGGCAGTTCGGCAAACACCGCCTCGATCTGCCGGCGGACGATTTCGGGCCGGGCCGCCTGGATGCCGCGCACGCCCTTTGGATTCTGCGCCGTCAGGCACGTGATGGCGCTCGTGCCGTGCACGCCGAGCGCGGCAAAGGTTTTCAAATCCGCCTGAATCCCCGCCCCGCCGCCGCTATCGGAGCCCGCGACGGACAGGGCCACCGGCATTTGTTTGCGCAACAACATCGCGCGCACTTTAATCTTTCAACTCGGAACCTGAAACCTAATCTTGCGGGCATGGACAACGAAAAGGTCGCGGAAATCCTCGTCGAGATCGGCACCCTGCTCGAACTCCAGGGCGAGAACCCCTTCAAGACCCGCGCCTACCAGAACGCCGCCCGCACCCTCGAAAACCTCACCGAGCCGCTGGAACAAATCATCGCCGAAGACCGTCTCGGCGGGATCAAAGGCATCGGCGAAGGGCTCCAGAAAAAGATCACCGAACTGGTCACGACCGGCAAGCTCGCCTACTACGACGAGTTGAAGGCCTCCATCCCCACGGGCCTGGTCGCCATGCTGGAAATTCCCGGTGTCGGACCAAAAAAAGTAAAAAAAATTTACGACGAACTGGGCGTGGATTCGGTCGAAAAACTCGAAGCCGCCTGTAAGGCCGGCAAGATCGCTGTGCTCGAAGGTTTCGGCGGGAAGACGCAAAGCAAAATTCTGGAAGGCATTCAGTTCAAGCGCACCTACGCGGCGCGGCATCATCTGCACGAAGCGCTGACGGTGGCCGAGCCGATTCTCGACAGTCTGCGCGGGCATCCCGACGTGATCCGGTGCAGCACCGCCGGCAGTCTGCGCCGCTGGCGCGAGACGATCGGCGACATTGATTTCCTCGTCTCGTCGAAACAGCCGGCGAAGGTGATCGAATTTTTCACCAGCCAGCCGGGCATCCTGAGCGTGAGCGCCAAGGGCGACACCAAAGCAAGCGTGATCCTGACCGGCGGCATCCAGGCCGACTTGCGCGTGGTCAGCGACGCGGAGTACCCGTTCGCGCTGGCCTATTTCACCGGCAACAAGGAGCACAACATCATCATGCGCCAGCGCGCCATCGTCCGCGGCCTGCGCCTCAACGAATATGGCCTGTTCAAGTCGAAGGAGGAAACGCGCGATCCCAAGCTCCGCGTGTCATGCAAGAGCGAGGAGGATATTTTTGCGAAGCTCGATCTGCCATACATCCCGCCGGAATTGCGCGAGGACCGCGGCGAGTTCACCGCGGCGGAGAAAAACGAGTTGCCGCGGCTGATCGAATGGACCGACCTCAAAGGCTCGCTGCACAACCACTCGACCTGGAGTGACGGCCACAGCACGCTCGAAGACATCGCCGCGCACATGCACGAATTGGGGTGCGACTACTGGGCCATCACCGACCACTCGAAGGCGAGCTTTCAGGCGAACGGCCTCGACGCCGCGCGCGTGCGCCAGCAAATCAAAGCCATCGCCGCCCTCAACAAGAAACTCGCCGATGAAGGCAGCGACTTTCGACTGCTCACCGGCACCGAAGTGGACGTGCTGAAGGACCGGCTGGATTTTGACGATGATCTGCTGGCGGAACTCGAAGTCGTTGTTGCCAGCATGCACGTGGCGGGCAGCGACGAGGCAGACAACACCAAACGGTTGATCCGCGCGGCGAAGAATCCGTTCGTCCACATGCTCGGCCATCTCACCGGCCGCCTGCTGCTCGAACGCGAGCCATACAAGGTCAACCAGCAAGCAGTCATTGATGCGTGCGCCGAGACGGGCACCTGGATCGAACTGAACTGCAACCCGTGGCGCTTCGACCTGGACTGGCGGCTCTGGCCCTACGCGAAGAGCAAGGGCGTGAAGTGCGTCATCAACCCCGACGCGCACCGCAACGAGCACGCCGGCTTCCTGCGCCTGGGCGCCGGCCTCGCGCGCAAAGGCTGGCTGGAAAAAAAGGACGTGATCAACACGCTGCCGCTGGTAAAACTGAGGAAAGAATTGGGGCAGAAGCGAGCCGGTTGACGGGTAGGAGCCGACGTGAGGAGGCTCTAATCTCCCACGAAAGTTTGAGCCTCCTCACGTCGGCTTCTACGCCAATCATTTCGCCGTCACCACCACGTAGTTCTTCTTGCCCTTGCGCAGCAGGACGTGTTTACCGAAGAGGAGGTCGTTGCCGGTAACGGCGCGCTGGGGGCTGGCTTCGCGGACGTTGTTCACGTAAACGCCGCCGCCTTCGATGTCTTTTCGCGCCTGGCCTTTTGAGGGACAAAGGCCGGCGTGGACGAGCAACTCGATCAGAGCCAGACCGGCACCGTCGAGATCAACCGCCCTTGCATCAACAGGCGCCACCGTTAAGAACCGGCCGCGATTGGCACTCGCTTTGTGCTGCCGGAGATGCCTTTTGGCAGGCGCACACCCCAACTGCGCTCGCTTTGGTCCACTTGCAAAATCACGCGGGCATCCGCAGGCGGATGCTCCACTGGCGCATCCACCAGGAGAAAGTCGGGTCCCAGTTGCGTCACCGGGAGGGAAAGTCCGTTGACCAGCAAACGCATCTTGATTTGCGCGGAATGTCCTGCGTGACCTACTGACACCGGCAGGGAAGAAGTTTTCATCCAAGATGAGCGGGCCTTCGCGGCGCGGCGTCGCCTTCATTATTCAATTTCGAACAAGCCGGAGTCGAGAAGCGATTTCACCAGAGCAGGATTGGCCTCACGGTCGAGCAATCGAAGTTTCCCGATGGCCGAACCTTCCCGCGCCACCAGAACCGGCTCACGCTTTGGGTCGGAGTCCGAGTTGTCGTAAATGTAAAAATGATCCGCCCGACTTGCAAACCAAGGAAGCTGTTCCAGGGAGCGCTGCCAGCGTCCGGGCAGTTTTCTCTCCGGCACGGGATGCCCGCCCTTCGCCACCCGGATGGACACGCGCTGCTGGGACAATTCCCACGAGCGCAATCCGACATAGATGAGATTGAACATGCCGCCTTCGCGCCGAAGTTCTGCGATGACGGGACAATATTTCCGCGTACTCAAAACAGTCTCCACCGCCACCGCCTCGCCGAGGTTCAGCAGACGAAGGATTTCGGAGAAAACTTTTTCCGCCGCGCTTACGTTGGCCCGCTGCAGGATGTCCGCCGGTGCAGAGGCGTAATTGCCGTAACCTTGCTGGTCCAGAAGTTGCACCGTCAACTCATCAGCGTTGAGGAAATGCCTGATGTGCCCGCTCCATTGCGGCATCTTTGTGAAGGTGGTTTTCCCCGCGCCGTTTGGCCCGGCAAACAGCCACAGGTGGGGAATCGCCATTGGCGCGGGTCACTTCGACTGCGCCAATGCTGCGCGCTTGGCCTCAAAGAAAATTCCAGTCATTTGGGCGGCAAACTCGGAACTCGCCAGACGCGCGTGAAGCTTTTCCACTGCCCAGGCCCGATCAGCCGCGCTTTGTCCATTGCTTTCCGTAACGGCAAAAATCTCGCCCAGAACCGACCGTGTCGGCGTACTACTGGCGGTTTCTTTCAGTTCCATGAGCTTACTCTGTCACCTCGAATTCATTTCGTCAACCACGCCATTCCCGATCACTTTGCGGTCACGACGACGTAATTCTTTTTTCCCTTGCGCAGCAAAACGTGTTTGCCGAAAAGCAAATCGTTCGTCGTCACGGCGCGCGCGGCGCTGGCTTCGCGGACGTTGTTGATGTAAACGCCGCCGCCTTCGATGTCTTTTCGCGCCTGGCCTTTTGACGGGCAAAGCCCCACGTGAACGAGCAACTCGACCAGCGGCGTGCCCGCGTCGTTGAGTTTCGCTTTCGCGAATTCCTTCGTTGGCACTTCGCCGACGATGTCGTTGAACGTTGTTTCGGAAATGCCGTCGAGAACGCCGCCAAAAAGAATTTCACTGGCGCGCTGGGCTTCGCCCGTTCCGCGTTCGCCGTGGATCAAGTCGGTCACCGCTTTCGCCAGGGCGCGATGCGCCTCGCGCGCGCCGGGGTTTGCCGCGTGTTTCTCTTCAAGTGCCTTGATTTCCTCGCGGTCCAGGAAAGTGAAGTATTTCAAGTAGCGGACGACATCCCGGTCGTCGGTGTTGATCCAGAACTGGTAAAAGCGATAGATGCTCGTGCGTTTGGGATCGAGCCACACCGTGCCGGCCTCGGTCTTGCCGAACTTCGAGCCGTCGGCGTTGGTGATGAGCGGCAGGGTGAGGCCGAAGACGTGCCGGCCCAGTTTCTTGCGGCAAAGGTCAATGCCCGCCGTGATGTTGCCCCATTGGTCGCTGCCGCCGATTTGCAGTTCGCAATCGTTGTCGCGGCAGAGGACGTAAAAATCGAAAGCCTGGAGCAGCATGTAGCTGAACTCGGTGTAGCTGATGCCGGCTTCGCGGTCTTCCATGCGCGCGCGCACGCTTTCCTTGGCGACCATCATGTTCACGGAAAAATGCTTGCCGATGTCGCGCAGGAAATCGAGGTGGCTCACCGGCGCGGTCCAGCTCGCGTTGTCCACGAGGCGGGCGGGATTGGTCTTGGTGTCGAAGTCAAGCAGCCGGCGCAACTGCTCCTTTACGGAAGCGATGTTGGCCGCGAGCGTTTCCGGGGAGAGCAACTGGCGCTCGGCGGTCTTGCCACTGGGATCGCCGACGGAACCGGTCGCGCCGCCCGCCACGGCGATGGGGTGATGGCCGGCCAATTGGAAGCGGCGCAGCGCGAGCAGCGGCACGAGGTTGCCGACGTGCAGGGAATCGGCCGTGGGATCGAAGCCGCAATAGAGCGTGACGGGTTTCTCCGCGAGACGTTGGGTGAGCGCCGCCACGTCGGTGCAATCGGCCACCAGGCCGCGCCATTGCAGTTCGTCGAAGATGTTCATCGGGCGGGAAAGTTATCGGCGGTGAAAGGCTGGAGTTCAAGCTTTAGCCGTAACGATGCTGTTGAAAAAAAGGAAAACCACAGATGGACACAGATGAACACAGATAGGAAAACCGTACGGGCCCTCTCCCACTGCCTCACCAAACGGTGAGCGCATGAACCATCGAGGAAGTTTGTGTCTGGTCTGTAAAATCTGTGTCTATCTGTGTCCATCTGTGGTTTCGATCTGCATGGTTACGGCTTTAGTGGGCTTGAGAACGTCATGATCGGGACATCGAAGATAACTTGCCGCCCAAGACAAGCTGAAGCTTGAACTCCAAACGAAAAACGGGCGCATTGGGTCCAAGGCGCCCGTTCTGCTTCCCACCTCAGCCGCCCGCGGGCGGGGTCTCCTGTTTCGCCTCGTCGGCGGCGTCGAAGGCGTGCTGGAGCGCCACCATGTCTTCGCCCGGCTTGAGCGAGTCGAGGATGGCCTGCTCGGCCTGGAGTTGTTCGGGCGAGTAATTGGCGGCCTTGATCGAGAGACCGATGCGGCGCTCGCCCTTGTCAACCTTGATGACGCGCGCGTTGACCTCCTGGCCGACTTTGAGCACGTTTTTGATTTTGTCCACGTGGTCCTCGCTGACCTGCGAGATGTGGACCAGGCCGTCAATGTCGTGCTTCATGCCGATGAAGGCGCCGAAGCTGGCCAGTTTGGTGACCTGGCCGTTGACGAGATCGCCGACCTTGTACAGTTGGTCAATGTTCTTCCACGGGTCTTCGGTGAGCTGTTTGAGGCCCATCGAAATGCGCTGGTTGGACTTGTCAATTTCCAGCACCACCGCCTCGACCTCGTCGCCCTTCTTGAGGACCTCGGAGGGATGGTTGATTTTGCGGGTCCAGGAAACGTCCGAGACGTGGATCATGCCGTCCAGACCTTCCTCCAGTTCGATGAAGGCGCCGTAGCTGGTGAGGTTGCGGATTTTGCCTTTGACCTTGGTGCCGGGCGGATATTTTTCCAGCGCCTTTTCCCACGGATTGGCCTCGAGCTGGCGGATGCCCAGCGAAATTTTCTGCTCCTCGCGGTTGATGCCCAGCACGATGGCTTCGACGGGTTGGTCGAGCTTGAGCACGTCGGAGGGTTTGGCGATGCGTTTGGTCCAGGACAATTCGGTGACGTGCACCAGGCCCTCGACGCCGGGTTCGAGTTCGACGAACGCGCCGTAGGGCACGAGGTTGACGACCGTGCCCTTGACGCGGGCGCCGACGGGGTATTTCGTTTCGATCTGCTCCCACGGGTTGGTTAGTTTTTGTTTAAGGCCCAGGCTGACCCGTTCTTTTTCGCGGTTGATGTCGAGCACGACCACGTCAATGTCCTGGCCGACCTTGAGGATTTCGGAGGGATGGCCGATGCGGCCCCAGCTCATGTCGGTGATGTGCAGGAGGCCGTCAATGCCGTTGAGGTCAATGAAGGCGCCGAAGTCGGTGAGGTTCTTGACCGTGCCCTTGCGGATGTCGCCCGGCGTCATTTCGGAGAGCAGTTTGGAGCGTTTATCATAGCGCTCCTGCTCGATCAATTCGCGGCGGGACAGGACGATATTTTGGCGGTCCTGGTTGATTTTGACGACCTTGAATTCGTAAGTGTTGCCGACATAGGGCGTGAGGTTGCGGGGCGGGACGATGTCGATCTGCGAAGCGGGCAGGAAGGCCTCGACGCCGATGTTGACGAGCAGACCGCCCTTGACGATGGCCTTGACCTTGCCGCTGATGGTGCCGCCTTCGTTGCAGATGGTGAGGATCTTGTCCCAGTTTTGCTTGAACTCCGCTTTCTCCTTGGAGAGAACGACCATGCCGTCCTTGTCTTCGAGCCGTTCGATGAGGACGTTGACCTCGTCGCCGACCTTGACGGTTTTGATGTTTTCAAATTCATTGCCGGAGACGACGCCTTCGCTCTTGTAGCCGATGTCCACGAGGACTTCCTTGGGGCGGACTTCGATGATGATTCCTTTGACGATTTCGCCGGCGGCAAAGCGCATGGTGCTTTGCTTCATGGCTTCTTCCATGGTGAGCATACTTGGAGGGGATCGATCTGGGGGAGGCCTGGCCGGACGACGGGCGCCCGGCGAAGTCTCCATTGCCTAACCGCGCATGACTCCGGGCGAAAGCCGGGGCCGGCTGACCGAACGTTGCGGTGGCAACGGAGGGTAGATAGTCAGGTTGTTGGTTAACTGTTTTTTCTCAGCCTCAATGAACGGCCGCACACACGGCGCTCAGGCGGAGGGAGAAGATAGGCATTGGCGGAAGGGAAGCAAGTCCTATTTCGCGGGGATAAATGCGCAGTTTGCGCGAACCTGTAGGGCAGACATCCTGTCTGCCGGTTGGAGCGGCATCCTGCCGCTCGGACCGCGGGGGACGGATGCCCCGTGAACCGGCAGGCTGGGAAGCCTGCCCTACAGGGTCGCGTTCAGAGGAACAAATCGCAGCGACTCTGCCGTGTTTTCCCGGCAGTCACGTTCACCCGCGGCTTTTGTCACCATGGGATGGAGGATTTATTCAGAGTTGGGAGTTGGGAGCATTTTACAGCTTCCCCTCCTCCAAGGCGACCAACACCGCCGGGTCGCGCACGTCCACCCAGCGGCCCTGGATTTCCAGACCCGCCAGCCGGTGCTTGCCGGCGATCAACGCGCTGACCGCGTCGGTCAGTTCGTATTCGCCACGCGGGGATTTCTGGAGCCGGGCGGTGAACTCGAAGAGCGAGGGCCGGAAAATGTAGATGCCGGCGTTGTACCAGGCCGGGTCCCCGGGCTTGAGCCAGCCTTGCGCGCGCAATTCCGCCAATTGCGTGGACGTCGGCTTCTCGACGAGATGCTTCAGGCAAAAGGTCTCGTCAAAGAAGAACAGCCCGCCTTTCGTCACGTCCTCGCTGGCGGTGACCGTGACCACGCCGGAAAAATCATCCTCGTGGTAGCGCTCGACCATGCGCTGATACGTCTCCGGCTTCACGAGAATGTCGCCGTAGGTGAGGATGAAGGGTGAGGCGCCCACGAATTCCCTGGCCAGTTCCGGCGCCTTGCCCGTGCCGTCCTGCACAGCCTGCCGGCCGCAAACGATGCGCGCGCCCCACCGGCTGCCGTCGCCGAAATAATCTTCGATGACACCGGCGCGGAAGCCCGTGACGATGAAAATCTCGCGGATGCCGGCGGTCTGCAACCCCTCCAGGATGTGCTCCAGGATCGGTTTGCCTTGCACGGGAAGCATGGGCTTGGGAACGGTATTGGTGAGTTCCCCCATGCGTGTGCCTTTGCCGGCGGCCAGGATGACAGCTTTCATTCACGCCCCAAATTTGTCGAACATGCGCGCGTTGGCCTGCATGTAGCGGATGAGGTACTTCGCCTCGAACAGCCCGAGCGAGCCTTGGTTGGCGCCCGTCTCGGTGAAGCGTTCGAGCTTGTCGCCTCCCGAAAATGCCGAGGTCAACAGGACGGGCTGCGGATGCCATGAGTGGCCCTTGAGCGCGCAGGGGGTCGAATGATCGCCCGTGATCGCCAATACGTCGGGGCGCTTCTGCAACAGGATCGGCAGCGCCGCGTCGAAGTCTTCGATGGCTTTTTTCTTGGCGGCGAAGTTGCCGTCCTCGCCGTGCCGGTCGGTGTCTTTGTAGTGAATGAAGAAGAAGTCGTAGTTGTCGTGCTCGACGAGGTAACGCTCGAACTGTTCGGCGAGGTTTTGCGGCCCTTCCAGCCGGGTCATGCCGACCAGTTGCGCCAATCCCTTGTACATCGGATAGACCGCCAGGCACGCGGGCTTGAGCTGGTAACGCTCTTCAAAGGACGGCATCGCCGGCTGGTGCGCGATGCCACGCAGGAGAAAACCGTTCGCCGGTCCTTTCTTCGCGAGGACGGGCAGAGCGGCCTTATAAAACGCGGCCACGAGCCTGGCCGCCTTTTTCGCCTTGGCGGATTTCTTGTTGACCGGTTGGGCGACGGGGATGCGCAGTCCTTCGCGATGCGGGTCGGCGTCGGTCAACGGTCCTTCGAGTCCCTGGCCGCGAAAGAGCACCACGAAGCGATGGCCTTTGCCGGCTTTGATGATGACCTCGGCGCCGCCGACGCGCTTCACTTTCTTTGCGAGCAGGGCACAGAGTTCTTCGCAAACTTCGGTCTCGATGCGTCCGGCGCGCCGGTCTGTCACGATGCCCTGCTTGTCGAGCGTGCAAAAGTTCGCGCGCGCCGCCACGTCGCCGGCCCGCAGATTCAGGCCCAGGCCGAGCGCTTCGATAACGCCGCGGCCGACCTGGAATTCGAGCGGGTCGTAGCCGAAGAGCCCGAGATGGCCCGGTCCGCTACCGGGCGTGATGCCGGGCGCAACCGGGATCATGCGGCCCTGCGCCGCGTCCTGCGTGAGCTGGTCGAGGTTCGGCGTGAAGGCGGCTTCGAGGGGCGTGGCGGAGTCAACGCCGCCGACAGCGATGTCACCGAGGCCATCAAGCACCACGAGCACAAGTTTGGCCTGGGTCTTCAGGGTGAGTTCGGAATAGAGCGAGTCCAGTTTCATGTTCGATTTCAATCTCAAAGTTTCAAGGCGGCGACCCGCCGGCGGATGATGCCGTCCACCCGCCAGGCGATATTGCGGAGAAGCGGGCGGAAGCGTCAACGCGATATTCGCAGCGCGTCTGAGTTCAAGCTTCAGCTTGCCGGTTTGACGAACTGCCGGCGCCCGCCCGCCGGCACTCCGCTCTCGACACCCTCCGCACGCCACTCGACACTCGGCCCGTGGCGTGCGTCCTTCTCGAAAAATTGTCCAAAACTTTTTCCGGCCCGAAGGGCGAGGTCGTTCACGCCGTCCGGGAGCTTGATCTGGCCATTGCCGACCAGGAGTTCCTTATTCTCGTCGGGCCATCCGGTTGCGGCAAAACGACGACGCTGCGGCTGATCGCCGGACTGGAGAACCCTACCCAGGGCCGCATCGTCCTCGACGGCCAGGTGGCCAATCCACTCCCGCCCCAGGATCGGCACCTGGCGATGGTCTTCCAGAATCCCTCGCTGTTTCCACATCTGACCGCCCGCGAGAACCTCGCGCTGGGCCTGATGCTGCGAAAAGTCCCGCGCGCCGAAATCGAAAAGCGCGTGCAAGCAACAGCCGCCCTGCTCGGCTTGCCGGATTGCCTCGACCGCCGGCCCGCCTCCCTCTCCGGCGGCCAGCGACAGCGGGTGGCGCTGGGCCGCGCGCTGGTCTGCCGGCCCCAGGTTCTTCTGCTCGACGAACCGTTCGCCAATCTCGACGCACCGCTGCGCCTCCAACTGCGACGCGAACTCGTCCGCCTCCATGGCGAGCTGCGCACCACGATGATTTACGTCACGCACGACCAGACCGAGGCGATGGCCTTGGGCGACCGCGTCGGAGTGATGAACGCCGGCCGGCTCGAACAGGCCGGCACGCCCGCCGAATTGCGGGAGCGGCCGGCTACTCCGTTTGTTGCGGAGTTTCTTCGTCCGCTGCCGGTGCTTTGAATTGAACCGACGTTCTTCGTTGCGGCGCCCCGACCCGTGGGCTTTCCATGAGCCTGACCTGGGAGCGCTGGCGTCTCGCCGGCTTTTTCGCGCGTGACTGGCCGGCGGGACGCCGGCGCTCCCGGGAGATGCGATGCGGTTCAAAGGCACCATTCGCGAACCTTGCCTGGCGAGGTCTCCGCGAAAGGTTTGGCGCACCCATCTGGAACCGCTACACTCGTTGTATGAATCCGCTCCCGTTGCACGGGTTTCATCTCGGCTTGCACGCGCGTTTCACGAACGTGAACGGCCAGAAAGCGGTGAACGACTACGGCGACCCACTGGCCGAACATGCCGCGCTGCGCGAGACCGCGGGTGTGCTCGATTTGAGTTTCCGCAGCCGCCTCTGCCTCACGGGCGCCGACCGCGTCACGTTCCTCCACGGCCAGGTGACGAACGACGTGAAGGCGCTCCAAACCGGCGAAGGCTGTTACGCCGCGCTCATTTCGGCCAAGGGCAGGATGCAAAGCGATCTGAATATCTACAGCCTCGCCGACGAACTTCTGCTCGATTTCGAGCCGGGCCTCACCCAGTCCGTCACGCAACGGCTCGACAATTACATCATCGCCGCCGACGTGCAGATCGTGGACGTCGCGGCACACTATGGACTGTTAAGTGTGCAAGGCCCGCGCAGCGCGGAGGTGATGGGCGCGTTGGGATTGTTTGGCGTGCCCCCTCACCCCGACCCTCTCCCCCTCGGAGGGGGAGAGGGAGAAGACAAAGGCGCGGCCGTCGCCGCTCCCCTTCTCCCCGTCGGACGGGGAGAGGGTCGGGGTAAGGGGCCGCCGGGCATCCCCGCCACGCCGATGAGCTTTACCACGCTCAACGACCCGACGCTCGGCCAGCTTTACCTGATGAACCAGCCCCGCACCGGCCCGGCCGGGTTCGATTTGTTTGTGCCCGCTCACTCGCTCGCCGCCGTTGCGGACAAACTCATCGCCGCCGCGAAACAACGCGGCGGTCGCGCCTGCGGCTGGCAGGCTTTGGAGATCGCGCGCATCGAAGCCGGCATCCCGCGCTACGGCGCCGACCTGGATGAGAGCAACCTGCCTCCTGAAGCCGGCCCCGGCCTCGAAGCGCGCGCCATCAGCTATACCAAAGGCTGCTACATCGGCCAGGAAGTCCTCGCGCGCATTCGCACTTACGGCCAGGTCGCCAAAGCACTGCGCGGCCTGCGGCTGGCGGACGATCTGCCCGCGCTACCGTCCAAAGGCGACAAGCTTTTCAAAGACGGCAAGGAAGTGGGCTTCATCACCAGCGCCATCGCCTCGCCCGCCTTCAAGGCCAACCTCGCCCTCGGCTATATCCGCCGCGAGGCCAACCAGGCCGGCAATGAGTTGACGCTGCGCGGCGCCAGCGGCCAAAGCACGGCAAAAATTGTCGAGCTGCCATTTCGTTGAATTCCGCGCGTGACATCGCGCCTGGTCCGCGGCAAACTGCGCCCATGAAAACAACGCTGCTCTCCTGCCTGGTCGGCCTGTCGCTGGGCCTCGCCCCGGCGTTCAGCCAAACTGAAAAGAAAGAGACACCCGTGAACACCAACGAAGTTGCCGTCATCAAGACCACTGAAGGCGAAATGGTCATCGAGTTCTGGTCCGACGTTGCGCCCAAAACCGTCGAGAATTTCAAGACGCTCGCCAAAAAAGGTTTTTACGACGGCACCGCGTTCCATCGCGTCATCAAGGATTTCATGGTCCAGGGCGGTGACCCGCTCACCAAGGACGCCACCAAGGAATCCATGTGGGGCACGGGCGACCCCGGCTACAAGATCAAGGCCGAGTTCAACGACCATTCGCATGTGCGCGGCGTCCTCTCGATGGCGCGCTCGCAGGACCCCAATTCCGCCGGCAGCCAGTTCTTCATCTGCCATGGCAATCCGAAATTCCTCGACCATCAATACACCGCTTTCGGCAAACTGATCAAAGGCGACGACGTGCTGGAAAAAATCGCCACCACCAAAACGCATCCGCCCGACCGGCCCGACAAACGCATGGGCGTCGAGAGCATCAAGATCGTCCCCGCGGACCAGGTGAAGTGACGCCGCCCGACAACGGCACTGCCCCACTCGCCGGCGCGCTGGTCGCGCTGGGTTGCCCGCGCGAGAAATCGTTGGAAATGGCGGCCCAACTCGACAAGCGCGCCCGCCAGTTGGCCGAACAAAAAGGCCGGACCTACGACGAAGCGCTGGCGCATTTGCTTACGCTGATGAAGCAAGGCTGGGCGGCGCGAGGAAAATGACGAATTTCTCCGGGATCGTGCGGATGAGAAAACCCCTTGCCTTGGCCATATCCATGAACCGACCTTCGAGATCGTACAACCTTTTGTCGCATATGCAACAAAAGGTTGTAATACGCCGTTCACGTTTGACGGGCATGACTGCGTGGCCAAGGGAACTTTCCATGGACCTCGTAGGAGCCGACGTCAGGAGGCTCATTTCTGTTTTGCCCGTATGAAATCAGCGCCTCCTTACGTCGACTCCTACTGTTCAAGGGTGCGAATCGCAGCTTACATGATCCCTAGGTTCTCTCCCCGCCGGTCACATCTTCCTCCGTAATTCGAAATTCGCAACCCGACACTGGCATGATCAAGTCCTGGCAGAAAACCGGCACCAAGGTGCTCGGCGATTTCCGCATTTTTTCCCTCCGCGCCGACACCAAGATTTCCCCGCGCAACGGCAAGGAGCACGACTTTTTCGTCATCGAGTCGGTCAACTGGGTGAATGTCGTCGCCCTCACACCCAGGCACGAGCTGGTGATGGTCGAGCAATATCGCCACGGCTCCAACACGGTGGAATTGGAAGTGCCCGGTGGCATGATGGACCCCGGCGATGCCTCGCCCGAAGCGACCGCCTTGCGCGAGTTGCGCGAGGAAACCGGCTATGAAGGCGGGCCGGGCGTGCTCATTGGAAAAATCTTTCCCAACCCGGCCATCATGAGCAACACCTGCTTTACCGTGCTCATCCCGGACTGCCGCCTCACGCACCCGACCGATTTCGACCACAGCGAGGATCTGGTCACGCGACTCGTCCCGGCGGCCGGGATTCCGGAACTGGTGGCCACCGGGCGGATCCGTCATTCGCTGGTGGTCGTGGCACTCTACCATTACGAATTGTGGCGGCAGCGGCACGCCTGACCGTAACGCGCGCGCGCCCGATCACGGCGAATTAACTCTTTCCTTCGCTTCTGCATTTCTTATCCTCGCTCGCGACAGGATGCGAAAAACCAAAATCATCGCCACGCTGGGGCCGGCGACCGATTCCCCGGAAATGCTCGGCAAGCTTCTGGATGGCGGCATGAATATCGCCCGCCTCAACATGTCGCATTCGCCCCATGGCTGGGTGCGGCAGACCGTCGCCAACCTGCGCAACGCTGCCCGGTCCCGCCACAAGCCGCTGGGCATTCTCCTGGACACACAGGGACCGGCCATCCGCACCGGCGATCTGCCCGTGCCGCTGGATCTTAAGCCCGGCGAAAAGTTCACCCTGACCGTGCGCGGCGAGCGAAGCGAGGAACTCCACTCGGTGGACGTGAACTACGAAAATTTCGTCAGCGACATCAGCGTCGGCGACATCGTGATGCTGGACAACGGCGCCATCCACCTGAAGGTGCTCGCCAAGTTTGCCAACAAGGTCGAGTGCGAAGTCCTCACGCCCGGCACGCTGGGCAGCCGCCGCCACATCAACCTGCCCGGCGTCAAGGTCAGCCTCCCGGCCCTCACGGAAAAAGACCTCGCCGACGTGCGGCTGGGCCTCGAACTGGGTGTGGATTTCATCGCGCTCTCCTTCGTGCGCGAGGCCAAAGACATTCAGCAATTGAAGACACTCGTGGAAAACGCCCGGCCGCGCCCCCTGATCATCGCCAAGATAGAAGACGAGCAGGCCGTCAAAAACCTTCACGAGATCATCGTCGAAAGCGACGCCATCATGATCGCGCGGGGCGACCTCGGCATTGAAGTCCCTTACGAGGAACTCCCGATCATCCAGCGCAAGATCGTGAAAATCTGCCTCCGTCTCGGCCGTCCCGTCATCGTCGCCACCCACATGCTGGAGAGCATGATTGAAAACCCGCTGCCCACCCGCGCGGAAATCACCGACGTCGCCAACGCCGTTTTTGAACAGGCCGACGCCATCATGCTCAGCGGCGAAACCACGGTGGGCAAGTATCCGTTAAAATGCATCGAGGTGTTCGACAAAATTGCCCGACGCATCGAGCGCAGCGGCGGGGCCAACTACCAGACCCACGCGGAATTGACCAGCCCGCGGCAAAAGCTGGTAAAAAGCGCCGTGGTCATGGCCGATGAGTTGCGCGCCGACGCCATCCTCGTCTTCACGCTCCGCGGCAACATGGCCCGCCACACCGCGTGGATGCGCCCGCGACACTCGCCGATCTACGCGATGTGCGAGAGCCACGCCGTGGCGGACTCGCTGTCCCTAAACTGGGGCGTCACCGCCTTTGTGGTCCCGTTCCACTACGATGACCCGGAGAAAACCATCGCGCTGGGCCTCAAGGCGCTCGCCGCCCAGGGCCTCTTGCAAAAGGGAAACACCGCTGTGGTCGTCAGCTCGATTTCCGCCGGCCAACAGATCGTGGACGCCGTGCAGATGCGCACGGTGGATTGAATCAAAACCGCAGCGCCGCCACCGCATGCAGTGCCACGTTCACGAGCGCGTTGGGGAACACCCCCAGCCACACCATGCCGGCCACGCACCCATACAACGCGACCTTCATCGGCACCGGGATCTCGATGCGTGAAAGGTCCGCCGGCTCTCTCGACCAGTAAATCGCGCGCACGACACCGAAATAATAATAGAGCGAAATCACCACGCCAACGATGGCCACGCCGGTGAGCCAGTAATAAGCCGAAGATACCGCCCCCTGCTCCACCACCGCTTTGAGCAGCAGAAATTTTCCGAAGAAGCCCGCCAGCGGCGGCACGCCCGCCAGCGACACCATCGCCAGCGTCATCGTCGCGGCCAGCAGCGGCGAGCGCTGGTTCAGGCCGGCCAGTGCAGTGATGTCCTCCGTATCCGCCTGGCGAATCACCAGGCAGAGCACCGTGAACGCCGCCAGCACCGTGAACAGATAGCCGGCCAGGTAATACAGAATCGCCGAGCCGCCCGGCCCGGGGTCTTTGATGTTGGCCGCCATCGCCGCCACGCCCAGCAGCAGGTAACCCGCGTGCGCGATGCTCGAATAGCCCAGCAGCCGTTTGAGATTGCGCTGCGGGATGGCGCACAGATTGCCGTAGAGAATTGTGATCGCGGACATCGCCACCAGCAGTTTTGTCCAATGCTCCGTCACTGCCGGCACCGCCGTGAACAACACGCGCAGCAGCAGAACAAATCCCGCCGCCTTGGAGCCGACCGCCAGAAACGCGGTCGTCGGCGTGGGCGCGCCCTGATAAACGTCCGGCGCCCAGATTTGCAGCGGGAAAGCGGCGATTTTGAAGGCGAGTCCCAGCAGCACCAGCAGCAAGCCGAGGAGGAAAATGGGTTGGGCGCTCAACGCGGCGGCCTGGCCCGTCAGCTCGCCAAACTTCATCGTTCCGCTCGTGCCGTAAACCAGCGCGATGCCATACACCAGGAACGCGGACGACAGCGCGCCGAGAATCAGATACTTGATGCCCGCTTCCAAGGAAGCCAGCCGGCGGCGCTGAAAGCTGGTGAGCACGTAAAAGGTCACGGTGATGAGTTCGATGGAGACGAAAAGCATCGTGAAGTCGTTGGCCGACGCGGCGAACATCATCCCCGCCAGCGCGAACACCACCAGGCTGTAGAACTCCGAAATCCCCGCGCCGATGCGGTCGGAGAATTCCACCGACAACACGAGCACGAGGATCGCCGCGAGCAGGAAGAAGCGTTTGAAAAACAAGGCCAGGCCGTCGAGCACGTAACTCTGGCCGAAGGCGAACTGGGCTGTGACGCCGTCAAAGCGGCAGAAGCTGTAAACCAGCACGACTCCGAGCGCCAGCGCCGCGCCGTGGCCCAGCCGGCGTTTGTGATCGGCCGGCGTCCACAAGTCGAGCAGCAGCACGCCCAACCCGGTGACCAGCACGGCGATTTCCAATATCATCAAAGAAAGGTTCATGAAAGGGAACAAGCTCCAATTTCCAACATCCAAGTTCCAGAGAAATCCCAAACACCAAATCCCAAACCGTAACGTCGAGACCGTGTTTGGAGCTTGGAAATTGGATTGTCTCTGGTGCTTGGTGTTTGATGCTTGGTGCTTTTCATTAGGGCTTTGCCTGGGCAACAGTCGCTTTCCCCGGCTCCTTCTCCGCACCGCCGGTCGTCAGTTTCACAATGACCTCCGCGCTGGGCTTGATTTTTTCTGTCAGCAGACGGGGGAAAAATCCGAACGTCAGCAGCGCCGCCAGCAGCAACGTGAAAGGCACTTTGCGCCAAGGGTTCGCGTCCGTCAGGGAATTCCACTGCTCCGGCAACGGGCCGTGCAGGATGTCGCGGACGGCGCGCAGCATGTAGACCGCGCCAATGATCAGCGCGCCCCACGCGGCCAGCGCCACGAAGCAAACCGGATGAATCAGCGCACCTTTCCACGCGCCGAAGAACACGAGCACTTCGCCGGCGAAATTCGCAAAGCCCGGCACACCGCAGCCCGCGAGCATCGCCATCACGAGCGCCGCGCCGATGAAAGGGAGCCGGCGCAACAGCCCGCCGAGTTTCGCCATCTCCAAAGTGCCGGTTTGCTGGTAGAGATAGCCGCTCAAACCGAACGTGAGCGCGGCGAGGAACCCGTGCGCAATCATCACGAACACCGCGCCCGTGAGGCCGATCAGCGTCAGACTGGCAATGCCAAGGAACACGAAGCCCATGTGCGCCACGCTGGAATTGCCGATAAGCAGGTTCAAGTCGCGCTGTCGCATCGCCACCCAGCCGACATGGAGCAGGTTGCCCAGACAGAGCAGCGCGAGCAGATTCAGCCATTCCTTCGCGCCGTCGGGCATCAGCGGCAGCGCGACGCGCATCAAACCGTAGAGACCAAACTTCTTCAACACGCCGGCGTGAAGCATCGCGGTGGCCGTCGGCGCGGAGCTGTAGCCCAGCGGCGCCCAGGTGTAAAACGGCCAGAGCGAAACCAGGATGCCAAAACCAAACAGCAGCAGCGGGAAGACCTGGTTTTGAGCGCTCGCGGCCATCGGGTGGGCTTCGAAATACTTCGTCAGCGTTGGAATGTCGAACGTGCGGATGTCCGCCGGAACTTGCAGGTAAAGCGCGATCAGGCCGATCAGCGCGATCAGCGCGCCGATGCTCAAGTAAAGCGTGATCTGGAACGCGGCGTAGTTCTTCTTCTCACCGCGACCCCAGACGCCGATCATGATGAACGTCGGCACCAGCGCCAGTTCATGGAAGAAGTAAAAGAAAAACAGGTCGAGCGACGCGAACGCGGCGAGGATGCCGCCCGTCATCACGAGCAACAGAATGTAGAACTCCTTCTCGTGGGTCTTGATTTCCCACGAGCAACACGCCGCGGCGAACGCCACGATTGCGCCCATCAGAATCAGCCCCACGTTCAAACCGTCCACGCCCAGCTTGCAGGCGATGCCGAGCGATTCCGCGCCCAGGCCGGGAATGGTGCAGACGAACTTGTAGCCATTTGCGTCCGCCGCTGTACCGTTGAACTGGCAGAACATTTTCATCGCCAGCAGCATGGTGATGAGCGTCACTGCCAAGGCCACGGCGCGCATAATGACGGCAAAGTTCCTCGGCACAAACGTCAGCGCGATTGCAGCGAAAAGCGGGAGCAGAAAGATGTAAGTCAGTGTGGTCATGTTACTCATTTGTCAGGGCTAGGCGGAATTGGCACAGGCCTCCCTTTCACATAGCGCACCGCCCAGAACCCAACATACCAAAACAAAAAATATGCAGCGACATAGGCAACCAATGTTGTAACGACAGAGATTCCTACAAGATTCGTTTCACAAAATCGGATTCTATTGTCCAAGGAGTTTGCTTTTGGCCCAAATGGTTTGCCATTTTCGTCATTCGTAAGGAACGGCAAAAAAGAGCTGGCTTGCCGATCGCTTCTGATACGATCCGCCTCCTCACGTTTTCCTGCCTTTACCATTTCGTTGTAAACGAACTGTCGCTGCCGTTCGCACATCTGGTAATACCTTTCTCTCTGTCCCTCAATCAATGTTGAGTTCAGCGACGACTTGGTAAATGTGAACGCAAAAAAGCCTGAGCAGATCACGAACAACGCGAATCCGAGATTGTAAATTCGTTTGTATTGTTGTTGCTGCATTCGGACTAACTCAATTGAGCTTCAACCAACCCTTCCGCTTTCCGTCGCGAATAAGCGCCTTCGCATATGTGATCGAGTGCCAATTGTGGGAATTACTTTTGCGCTCAACCTCGCCTTTTCCTTCGGCCTTGGCGTCAGCAGAGGCGGTCGCTTCTTCATCACCTCGGTAACGAGCAAACAACTCATTTTATCTCTCTGCTTCATTGCGTTGGCCTCTCATCAGCACCCGGCTTTAGCCGGGCGTTCACGACAGCGTGACATGCAAACCGTTTCAACGGTTTGTTGCCCGCGTTGAGAAACCGTTGAAACGGTTTCTCCACCTTGCTCGCATCAGTCACCTGTCTGAAGCCAGGTGCTAATGAGAGGTGAATTTTTTCGCGTCTCTGCACCTCTGCGTCTCTGCGTTGAAAATTTGTGTTCAAAGGTTTCTCTTCGCTTCCAACCGCGCCCGCGCCAGATGGACAGCTTCGTGTAGCTTCTGTTCCAGTTGCTTTTTCGGAATCGCCTTCGTCACGTAACTGGCGACGTGGATGCCGTCGCGCTCCATTTCCAGCAGTTCGACGTGCTCCTGTCGTTTGCCCGCGCACAGGATGATGCCGAGCGGCGACGCTTCGTCCGGGCCTTGCTCGTGTTTCTTGAGCCAGTTCAGGTAAAGCTCCATCTGCCCTTTGTCGGACGCCTCCAAATCGCCCAGCTTCAAATCCATCGCCGCCAGCCGGCGCAGCTTGCGGTGGAAGAACAGCAGATCGAGATGGTAATCGCGGTCGTCAATCTGCATCCGCTTCTGCCGTGCGACAAAACAGAAGCCTGCGCCGAGTTCCAGAATGAATGACTCGATCTCGCGCAGGATCGCGGCTTCGAAGTCGCTCTCGCTGTAAGTGTCCTTCAGCTTGAGGAAATCCAGTACGTATGGATCGCGAAAGACAAGGTCGGGGGTGAGTTGGTCTTCCTCGCGAAGTTTTTTCAACTCCATTGCAGCCAGCTTGGCCGGTTTGCGCGATAGCGCGGTGCGCTCAAAGAGCATTGAACCGATTTTCTTTTCAAGCGTGCGCGTGCTCCAACGTTCGACGCGGCACATCTCGGCGTAGAAATCACGTTTGAGTTGGTCGTCGAGATAAATGATGGACTTGAAATGCGTCCAGCCCAATTGTCTCCGCAGTGCGGAGACAATTCGCGCGTCAGGGAACACTTCGGCGAAGCGGATCATGTGGCGCAGCGTTTTCTCCGAAAAACCACGGCCAAACTCCCGCTCCAATTGTCTCCCCAACGCGGAGACAATCTTCGCCCCGTATCCCGCGCGCTTCTGCTTCAGGATGTCTCTGCGGATGCGCGTGCCGATCTCCCAGTAAAGCGCTATGAGTGCCGCGTTGACCGCGCGAGCCACGCCTTCGCGCGCTGCCAAGATAAGTTCGCGCACATCCAACAGCAAAGGCTTTGGCGAGGCTGGACGGGCCTTGGTCAAAGTCTTGTTGTATGCGAGTTGGAGTTTCATTTCCCGAGCACGATCCACAGCACCACGGCTACGCCGAGCACGAAAAGGAATGCGTACGTCTGGAGGTTGCCGGTCTGGAGGAGACGCAACGCGCGGCCGACCAACTCGGTTGTCCCATGCGTTCCGCGCACGCCCAGGCCGGCGATGATCCAGCGGTCAATCCAGTCCGCCACCACCGCGATAAAATCGTGCGCGCGAATGACCGTGGCTTGGTAAACCTCGTCGAAGTAAAAGCGGTGTTGCATGGCGCGGGACAGTGCGCCGAGTTTGGCGGGCAACGGATCGCTCCTGGCCTTGGAGTAAAGCGCGCGGGCGGCGAGGAAGCCAATGATGGTCGCGGCGATTCCGATTACGGCAGCAACAGGCGCGTGCTGAAACGGCAAAATGAGCTGAGCCGGAAATCCCATGCCTTGTTCAACATGCTCGACCCGCTCAGTAGAAAGTTGCCGGGTAAAAATCGCTTCGATTCCAATGACGCCACCGCATATGGCGAGCACGGCTAGGATTCGCAGCGGCCAGACCATGACGCCGGGAGATTCGTGGGCGTGACCAGCTTCCTTCGTCTTCGGCTCGCCCACGAACGCGACGAACAACAGGCGGAACATGTAGAACGTGGTCAGCATCGCGACGAACACGGCGACGGCGAAGAGCGGGTAGTTGTGCGCGTGCCACGCCTGTGCCAGGATGGCATCCTTCGAGTAGAAACCGCTGAACGGCGGGACGCCGCAAAGCGCAAGCGCGCCGACCAGGAACGTCCAATACGTCACCGGCATCTTTTTGCGGAGATCGCCCATTTTCCAGATGTCCTGCTCGTGGTGCAGCGCGATGATGACCGAGCCGGCGCCCAGAAACAGCAGCGCCTTGAAAAACGCATGCGTCGTGAGGTGGAACATCGCCGCCGTCGGACCGGCGAGGCCGACGGCCATGACCATGTAGCCGAGTTGCGAGAGGGTCGAGTAGGCGAGGATGCGCTTGATGTCGTTTTGCTGGACGGCGATGACGGCGGCCAGCAACGCGGTGAAACCGCCAAGCCACGCGATCATCGTCAGTGCGTCCGGTGTGAAAATGAAGAACGCCCGGCAAAGCATGTAAACGCCCGCCGCCACCATTGTCGCGGCGTGGATGAGCGCGCTGACGGGCGTCGGGCCTTCCATCGCGTCGGGCAGCCAGACGTGCAGGGGGAATTGCGCGGATTTGCCCATCGCACCGCAGAAGATGAGCAACCCGGCGACGGTTGCCAGCGTGCCGAACGCCGCCGGGTTCGCCGTCAGTTTGTCCTGAAGTTCGGCGAAGTTCAGAGAGCCGAGCGTCGCCCACACGAGGATGATCCCCAACATGAAGCCGAAGTCGCCCAGACGATTAGTAATAAACGCTTTCTTTGCCGCGTCCGCCGCGCTGGGCCGTTCAAACCAGAAACCGATGAGCAGGTAGCTGGAGACGCCCACCAGTTCCCAGCAGATGAACATCTGCACAAAATTGTTCGCCAGCACGATGCCGAGCATCGAGAAGGTGAACAGGCTCAAACATGCGAAATAGCGCGAGTAGCCGGGGTCGTCGCGCAGGTAGCCCGCGGAGTAAATGTGTATCGCGCCGCCGACGCCGGTGACGATGAGCAGCATCATCAGGCTCAATGGGTCGAACCGCAGCCCGAAGTCCACGCGCAGGTCGCCGACGGAAAGCCAGGTGGCCGCGGATTCCTTTTGCGGCAGGTTCCAGCCGTTGACCGCGAGGAACAGGAGGGTGAGGACGAAGCCCGTGACAATCGCACCGATGGACAAAGTCGCGCTGAGGTTTTTGTCGCGCCGGGTAAAAAGCGTGATGCTCCCCGCCGCGAGCAGCGGCAGGAACAAGATCAACCAGGGCAATGCTTCGAGTTTCATCGGTTGGACCGGAAACATTCAACATTCAACATCGAACTTCCAACGCCCAAGGCCCGCAGACTCCGCCCATTGGGTGTTGAGCGTTGAATGTTGAATGTTCGATGTTTTCTCATTTTATCAAAGCTTCAGGGTCGTGAGATCCTCGACGTGGGCGGTCTGGCGTTTGCGGTAGAGGGCGACGATCAGCGCAAGGCCTACGGACACTTCCGCCGCCGCGACGGTAATGATGAAAAAGACCAGGATCTGGCCGTCGAGATTGTTGCGAAAGCGCGAGAAGGCCACCAGCGCGAGGTTCGCGGCGTTGAGCATCAGTTCGAGCGACATGTAGATGATGAGCAGGTTGCGCCGCACGATGACGCCGAGCAGGCCCACGCTGAACAGGAGCGCGCTGACGATCAGATAATGTTCGAGTCCGGGGGTCATGGGGCGTTGCAGCGTTGAATCGTCGGATCGCTGAATCGGGGAGAGCGTCTGCAACCGGTCCGGTTCAACGGTTCAACGTTTTTAACGGTTGAACGGTCTTTCATTTCAATTCTTTCCTGCTGAGTAAAATCACGCCCACCATCGCCACCAACAGCAGCACGGAGACAATTTCAAACGGCAACAGGTATTGGGTGAACAAGAGCCTGCCGAGCGGGAGGGTCGCGCCTTCGACCGTGGGCACGGGCAACTCTTTGCCCGGATTCGTCGCGAGCAGCGACTTCACCAGGAGGACGGCTATCGCACCCACGGAAACCAGTCCGGCGAAGAGGCCGAAGCCTTTGATTTTGCGCCGCTCTTCTTCCTTAAGGTCGAGCAGCATGATGACGAAAAGAAAGAGCACCATCACCGCGCCCGCATAGACGAGCACCTGCACTGCCGCGAGGAAGAACGCTTGCAACAGCACGAACAGCCCGGCCAGCGAAACAATGGTCAGCACCAGAAACATCGCGCTGGTCACCGGGTTGCGGCTGAACGGATTCACGACGACGAGCAAGCCGCAGAGCAGCGTCAGCGCCGCGAACACATAAAACAAAATGTCGGGGAGGGCCATGCTCTGATTCAAAACCGCGAATGAACACCAATGGACACGAATGAAGCCGCGTGAACACCGCGCTCCGGATCGCGGGCTCCAGCCCGGTCTGATTCAGCCAAACGGGCTCGCTCTGATTCGTGTTGATTCGTGTCCATTCGTGGTTGCCCTCAAACCTTCACCGGAAAATCTTCCTGCTCTTTCGCCTCCTCAGCTTTTTGCCTCCATTTCTGGACGCCGGCATGAACGCCGCCGAGCGCGAGGAGTTTTTCCTTGTTGTAAATCATCTCCGCGCGGCTCGTGCCGGTGAGTGAGTAGTCTTTCATCAGGAAAATGGCCTCTTCGGGACAGACTTCCTGGCAGAAACCGCAAAAGATGCAGCGGAGCATGTCAATCTCGAATTCCTGTGGCATCTTCTCCGCGTTCGGGCGGTCCGCGAGCCGGCCGTCGGGGCCGGGCGGCGTGATCCGGATGGCTTTGGGCGGACAGACAAATTCGCAAAGCTGGCAGGAGACGCATTTGATGTGGCCCTCCTGGTCGCGCACGAGATACGGCGCGCCGCGATAGCCTTCGGGCACGACCCACTTCTCTTCGGGATACTGCATGGTCACCTTCCGCTTGAAGAAGTGGCGCAGCGTGACCTTGAACCCGCCAAGGATCGCCGGCAGGTAAAGTCTTTCCGAAAAGGTCAAAGGTTTGCGTTTAATGATCATTTCAACTCAATTCTCGTGGCTGCGGACGTGAGTCCGCGGCACTTCCAAATTCAATCAGCCGCGTTCTCACGAACCCAGCCACAGCCACACCGCCGTCGCCAGGATGTTCGCCAGCGCCAGTGGGATGAACCGCCGCCAGCCCAGGTCCATCAACTGGTCGTACCGAAAGCGCGGCCACATCCAGCGCACCCAGATGAACACCAGCATGAAAAACAGCATCTTTGCCAGGAACACCGCGATGTGCGCCACGCCGCGCAGCAGCGTCGTCGCGGGTTGGTCCAGACCCAACCACGGCAGCGTCCAGCCTCCGAAGAACAGCGTCACCATCATCGCCGAGGACGCCGCCATGTTCGCGTATTCACCCATGAAAAACAGCGCGAATTTCATCGAGCTGTATTCGGTGTTGTAGCCGCCCACCAGTTCCTGCTCGGACTCCGGCAGATCGAAGGGCAGGCGATTGGTCTCCGCGAACGCCGCCACGAGAAAGATGAAGAACGCCAGCGGTTGCTTGAAGATGAGCCAGCTCCCCAGCCCGTGCGCCTGGTAGCCAATAACCCCGCTCAAATTCAAACTGCCGACGAGCAGAAACACCGGGACCACACTCATGCCCATCGCGATTTCGTACGAAATCATCTGCGCGCTGGAACGGATGCCGCCGAGGAACGGGTACTTCGAGTTCGCCGCGTAACCCGCCAGCACGATGCCATAGACGCCGAGCGACACGATGCCGAAGGTGTAGAGAATTCCAACGTTCAAATCGGCGATGACCATTTTCTGAGCGCCGAGTTGCGAACCAAACGGAATCACCGCGAAGATGAGCAGACTCGGAATCATCACGATGGCCGGCGCCAGCCAGTAATAAGCCTTGCGCACGTGGGCCGGCGTGAAGTCCTCCTTCAGGAACGACTTTCCGCCGTCGGCCAGCGGCTGCAGCAACCCGAACGGCCCGACGCGATTGGGTCCAAGGCGGTCCTGAATGAAGGCGCACACCCGCCGCTCGACCAGAACAATGTAGGCCACGATCCCCATCAACACCGTGAACACGCAGAGGATTTTGATCGCCGAAAAAAGCATGAAATTCCAGTCCATGACCCAGTTAGATTGGCACCGTCGCTCCGGCATCGCCGAGGCCCGCCCACGTCAGGCCGTTGAACGCGGGCACTTCGGCGGCCATCTGGTTGAATAGCCCCTCGATCGTCATGAAACCGTTCTGGCCGGTGACGTGGCAAACCAGTTCGTGCAGAAACTCCCAATCTGGACGCGCGTCGCCCCGCGGTTCGACGGCTTTCAGGAACCGCTGCACGCGCCCCTTCGCGTTGGTAAAACTGCCGCGCTTCTCGGCGTGCGCGCAGCCGGGCAGCAGGTAGTGCGCGAGCTTCGTTGTTTCGTTCGGCAAAATATCACTCACGATCAGCGTCTCCAGTTTGCCCAGCAAATCGGGGCCGATGCCGTGTTTCGTCACGTCCTCGCCGAAGACGACGAGCGTCTTGATGCCGCCGCCGCGAATGCCATCGGCAATCTTCGCCAGGTTCGCTCCCATCGGCTTCGCGGCGATGCCCGTGAGCCAGGCGCCGTGGCTGTTCGGATTCTTGTCGGCATTGACGAGCAGCGCGTCACCCTCGCCAAGGCGCGGAACGGAGTCGGTGAGGGCGTTGTACTTCGTCGCGATCTTTTTCAGCAAAAAATGTTCTTCGTTGGTCTGGCGCGCCGAGGCGACGATGGCCACGGAGCCTGGCGCCGCTGTCTTCAGTTTTTCGGAGATCGCTTTCAGCACGGCAGGCCAGGTGCTGTCCGTCATCCCGGATTCCGCATTTCGCACTCCGCATTTCGTCAGCCGGTCCGGGCGGCCAATCCATTTGTAGTTGAGCCGGCCCGCGTCGCACATCCAGCACGCATTCACCGCGTCGTTCTCGCGCGGCTCGTAGCGATAAATTTTTTCTTCACGAGAACCGATGACGATGTTGCAGCCGGTGCCGCAACTCGTGCAGAGGCTCCGGGTCTCCTTCAGGAACCACACGCGCATCTTGAACCGAAAATCCTTCGACGTGAGCGCGCCCACCGGGCAGATGTCCACGGTGTTGAGCGTGTAATTGTTGTCGAAGGGCTTGCCGGGATAGCCGGTGAGCGTGCTGTAGCTGCCACGATTAACGACGCCGAGCGCGTCGTCGCCCACGACGTCGCGCGTGAAGCGGATGCAGCGTGTGCAAAGAATGCAACGCTCGTCGTCGAGCACGATGCGCGGGCCGAGATCAACGGCTTTGGGCTTGTGAACTTTGGCTTCGACGAACCGGCTCGTGCTCTGGCCGTAGTCCGCCGAGTATTCCTGCAGTTTGCACTCGCCCGCCTGGTCGCAGATCGGGCAATCGAGCGGGTGATTGATCAGCAGGAATTCGAGCACGCCTTCGCGCATTTGCTTCACACCGGGCGTCTTCGTGTAAATCTCCATGCCAGGGGAAACCGGCGTGGCGCAGGCGATGGCCGGGCGCGGCGACCTGGCGATCTTCGGCGTGCCGTCGGGGTTCATCATCGGTTTGCGATCCGGTCCCAGCGCCGGGATGCCGAACTCGA
Organism: uncultured Verrucomicrobiota bacterium; assembly: GCA_964539075.1. Classification (GTDB taxonomy): domain Bacteria; phylum Verrucomicrobiota; class Verrucomicrobiia; order Limisphaerales; family CAZIFU01; genus CAZIFU01. Next base: position 40,458 of record CAZIFU010000269.1, read on the forward strand.
CGAGGCACATGCGGCAATTCCCGGCGACAGGCAGTTTCGGGTGATAGCAATAATGCGGCACGTCTGTCCTGGCCAGTTCGCACGCCTGAATCATCGTCGTGGGCGTGAGCTTGCCCGACCAGTCTGCCGTAAGGCGCGGCACTTCGATTTCGCGCCCGTCCACCTTCACCTTGACCTTTTCGATCGCGGGCGGCGCGGGCTTGGGGTCGGTTGTGGCAACGATGGACATTTTATTTCCTCGGCCGTGTCATCAGCTCGCGCGACCTTTCTTATCTCGCACAGATTCTTCAACCATTGAACCAAGCTGTTGAAATAAACCGACATGTTCTTGAATAATCTTGGGGTCAACCAGCACAACCAGACTGTCCTTTTTCCGAACCGGCAAAATCCCTGCTTGTTCAAGCAGCTTCATCGCTTTATCGGTTCGGGCTTCACCAGCCCCCCAATACAAAAGCGATTTTTCGGAATCCTTGTGCTTTAGCCAGAAATAGCATTGTCTTCCGACGAAAACCGCCAGCCCAGTTTTGAAATACTTCAATGCTGAAGTTGGAAGCGCAGGCTGAACCGCCGAGTAAAGCGCTTTAACACTCGCAAGCGTGATCGGCGACTTCTGTTGCCAAACTTCTTCTCCTACTGCTTCAGCATTTTCTATCTGCGAACGTCCTTCCAATTCTGGATCAAGGTAAGCATCCAATATCCTTGTAAAATGCAACACGCGGTTGCCTGCGACCTCGACGACGTTTACTTGGATTGCGACGATCGGAATCGTGAGGCTCAAAAGCTGAATAACATTGAAAAAACGGCGGTTCATTTTTTCGGCCACCAAAACTGCTGTATGCGCTCGTTTTGGCCAACGCCTTCTTTCCAAATCCCAATATTCCAAAGTGCGAATGATGTGGGACTCATCGGTAGCTCCAAGCATCAATTCAACTTCATACATCATTCCATTTTCGGAATCTTCTCCGAGAAGGAAGTCTAGTCTTCCGCCGCTTGATTGATTCTTTTCTCTCGCAACCACCACCAAATCTCCAAGCCCAAGAATACATGGATCGTCAGCAATCTGATCCTGCAGCCAATACTCATCCTTTCCGCAATCGCGGATGCTTAAAGTTTTCGAGATTGTAATTTGGTCAGCCATATCAGATTTCTCCTCGGTGTAGGTCAGTGATCGGGAAAATCATTTCAAAATCGCCCCACATCAAGTCGCCCTGCTCCAAATGGAAGCTTCTGAACTTTTTCAACTGCCGATATTGCGTGAGCATCGGATTCTGCGCCCGGCGCAAAAACGGCTCGAAATCCATGACGCGCTTCGTGCCGTCGTTGAACGTCAGACGAATCTTGTAGCCGGAGACGAATTTCGCCTCCGTTATCTCAAGATATTTTGTCGTGCTCGCTGGCATGGTTGCGCTAACTCAATCTGTTTCTCCAATATCCCGGCTCACGGCTCGTGTGCGCGACGGCAATGATATAAATGGCGTCCGGCAAAACTTCATAAACCAGCCGGTAAGGAAACCCGATGACACGACACGCGCGCGTTGGCTTTTCGTGAAACGGAAACCCCTCCGGGTTGTCCTGAATCTTTGCCAAACCAACATGGACGGCGTGGAGGAACCTGTGGCCCAACCCCTCGCGCTGGCATTTGTAGTTTTTGGCCGCGCCAACGAGTTCAACATCCGCCTCACAATGGTAAACGACCGGCTTCATGAAATGGCTTGCAACGCATCGCGCATCACGTCTTCAGCCGGACGCACCTTCGCCTTGCCGGAATGAATCTCGGCACGCCGGCGCCGGATAACGGCCTTCCATGACTTTTCCGCTTTGCTGTCGGCTTTGTCTTCAAGACTGGCGAGAATTCGCTCCGCAATCTCCGCGCGGGATTGGCGCGGAAGACTCAAAGCTTCGATGCAGATTTTTTGTGCAGTTGTGCTCATACAGTTCAACTTTCTTTTAATTTCGCGAACTTGCCGCCAATTCTAAACCCGCTCTTGGTTTGACGCTATTCGTTTCCTTCACACGACGCTTTTCATCGGCCGCGCCTTTGGCGACGAACTCATCTTTGAACTTGGCCACAAAGCTCTGCACGGGCCAGGCACAGGCTTCGCCGGGACTTATTTTGTCGGCCTCACTTTCTCCGTTGGCGTGTCGCTTTGGGTGGGAGGCCAAGCCTTCTGCGCACTTCCGCCGCGGGGACTGTCCCCTCCCGCCTTGCCCGCTCCCGTGAACGCTCGATGATGGCCATGAACTTGGGACTGGTGCTCAGAGCGACCGTTTCCCAGTCCGAGTTTTCCAAGTGGACGAGGGCAGCCACAGGTTTGCCCTTGGTCGTCAACACCAACGGTTCAAAGTCACGCACGCTGGCGTATTCACGCAGTGGGCCGACCGCCTTTTTCAGTTCCAATGTTTTCATAACTTCACTCGTTCTCCGGCAATCCAGATTTCATTCCGTCGCTTCTCGCCGATGGCGACCACGTTCACGACCCGCTCAGGCCCGGCTTGAACATCGTAGAACACGCGCCAGTTTGCCACTCGCAGTTCCCAGGGCGCGAGCGGATTCGGACGAAGCTGCTTTCGATTCTTCGTTTCCCGCATAGGCTCGTGCGCCAGTTGCGCCTCAATCGCGTCCATGAGCATCGCCCTGACTCTTGGCGGAAAACCCTGCAAGTGGTCCACCGCGTCAGGGTTGAAATCAATTTGAAAGCGCACACGTTTCGCTTGTTGCGTTAGCTGGCCGGACTCGCCGCCATTATCAGTTCGCTCGACGCCCCAGCGCCTTTGGTTTCTCTAGCCCGCCGCTCTTCATCGGCCGCGCCTTTGGCGACGAATTCATCTTTGAACTTGGCCACGAAACTTTGCACCGGCCAGGCACAGGCTTCGCCGAATGCGCAAATCGTGCGGCCGCCGGGGATGTTGTCGGCGATCTTGACGAGGTAATCGGCGTCCTGCCTGCGGCCTTCGCCGTGGGTGAGACGGTGCAGGGCCTTGGCCAGCCACAGCGAGCCTTCGCGGCAGGGCGTGCACTGGCCACAGCTTTCGTGCGCGTAAAACTCGGCGATGTTCGCCAGCGCCTCGACGATGTCCGTCGAATCGTCCATCACGATGATGGCGCCGGAGCCGCTCATGCTGCCGGCCGCGATGAGCGAGTCGAAATCGTAAGGCAGATCGAGCATGTCCATCTCCTGTTCGAGTTCTTTGCCGTCCGGGCTTTTCTTCCTGAGCTTGAACTTCTCGCCGGCCTTGAAAACTTTCGCCGAAGAGCCGCCGGGGATCACGGCCTTCAGTTTTCGTGGTGGCCGGCCCGGCTCGGGCTCGCGCAAGCCGCCGCCGAACGCGGGGGCGAAAATCAAATCCCGCAGCGTGACCTTCCCCACTTCGACTTCGTAATAGCCCGGGCGCTGGACGTGGCCGCTGAGACTGACAATGCGCGTGCCGGTGTTGTTGGGCGTGCCGAGCCGGGCGTATTCGGCCGCGCCCAGGGCGACGATGTGCTTAACGGCGGCGAGCGTCTCGACGTTGTTGACGATGGTCGGGCACAGGTAGAGGCCAAGCACGGCCGGGAAATACGGCGGCTTGATGCGCGGATAAGGCCGTTTGCCTTCGAGCGACTCGATGAGGCCGGTCTCCTCGCCGCAAATGTAAGCACCCGCACCGCGATGGACGTGGATTTCCAGATCATAGCCGCTGCTCAAAATACTTTTGCCGAGGAAATTTTTCGCGCGCGCTTCCGTCAGCGCCCGGTTCAGAAGCTTCGCGCCTTCGGGCATTTCGCCGCGGATGTAGATGTAGGCGAGGTGAACGTCGTTGGCGAAGCATGAGAGGATCATGCCCTCGATCAACTGGTGCGGGTCTTTGTGGATGATCTGGCGGTCCTTGAACGTGCCCGGCTCGGATTCGTCGGCGTTGCAGATCAGGTAAATGGGCTTGCCACTGCGGCGATCAACGAAGCTCCACTTGAGTCCGCATGAGAAGCCCGCGCCGCCGCGGCCGCGCAAGCCGGACTTCATCACCTCGTCGCGGATTTGCTCCGGGGCGGACTGCGTTTTGCCGTCGGGCAGGGTTTTGGGTTGGAGCGTGAGCGCCTTCTTGAGCGCCTCGTAACCGCCGTGGCGCAGATAGCAGTCGAGGTCGGGCGTGTAACCCGGCTGATCGGCGAATTTCAAAATGAGGCGGTATTCGGAAGGCATATCAACTCAAAATGGGAGGGCGAGCGTCCCCGCGAGCCCCAATTATAAAATCGTCAGTATTCGAGAAAGATGGAACTCGCGGGGACGCTCGCCCTCCCGAAAGCCGCGACTTGACTGGCGGGTCGAAAGATTTACGATCCTACACGCGCCGGCTTGCCCGATGGTGTAACGGTAGCACAGCAGACTCTGGATCTGTTTGTCATGGTTCAAATCCATGTCGGGCAGCCAACTTTCATTTACGATTTCGGATTTGCGATTTACGAGTTGCATTCGTTTACTTGCACTTCGCCACAATCTCATCCGCCTTCGCATGCGTGACGGCTTCGTAAAAGTCGTCGTTGCACATCATCACCGGCGCGGTGCCGCAACCGGCCAGACATTCGACGAACTCGACCGTGAACTTTCCGTCCGGCGTCGTTTGCAAGCCGTGCGCGGCCACCTCCAGGCCCAACTTCCGGCAAAAGTGCTGGTGCAACTCACGCGCGCCGCCCAGCGCGCAGCTCAAAGTCCGGCAGACCTTGATCTGGTATTTGCCAACCGGCTCCGGACGGAACATCGGGTAGAACGTCACCAACTCATGGACGTTGATGGGTTGCAGGCCGAGCTTGCGCGCCGTCCACTCAACCGCTTCCGGCGAAATCCAGCCGAAGTTTTCCTGAATCGCGTGCAGCACCATGAGGGACGCGCTGCGCTTTTGCGGGTAGTGCGTGATCAACTCGTCGATCCCGGCTTCGAGATATGTTGGAACGGTGAAACTCATTTTCTTTTGGGTCGCCGCAACTTTTCCAATTTTATCAAAATGTCCGGCGCTCCCTTCAGTTCACAAAGCGGGCGCAATTCCGACAGAATCGCACGCCAGTTCAAGGCATCGCATTGCCGGGCGATAATTCCCTTCACATCGCCCCAATCCTGTTCGCGTCCGGCGAACGCCTTCATCACGATCAAATCTTCCGCCGAGCACGTTCGCAATGTCATGCCTGGATAAAACTCAAAATCACTCGCGCGTCCGACCAGGTTTCCCTCGAATGAAAGCCCGCCGAGCGCCAAATCTATTTCTGTTCCATCCTTGTCCTGGAGGAGCATCACCCGATATTCCAACGCAAACTCTCTTGCGTCTTCAATTCGCGGCGCGTAATGCCGCAGAATCTCGTCCACATACACTTCCTCGCCGCCAAGCCCCGTCAGCAGCGTCGCGTCCACATCCCGCGTCAGGCGCGGCTCGCCCCAGCGTTGCACGGCGATGCCGCCGATGACACATGAACGCCAGCCACGCTTGTCCAGAAAGCCTTGCAGACGGCGGGCGATTTTAAACAAATCCTTCATTTGTGCCCGCGCTTGAACCAACGTTGTTGTTCAACCAGGCCCGAGGTCTTTCGCGGCGGACAATGCAGTTGCGCCGATTTGTAAGCCAGGCCGAACGCCTCAATCGCCGCCGCCGTGTCCACCTGGCGAATTCCCTTGCGGCGCAACTCTTCGAGCTTTGGTCCAAGCTTCTCCCAGTTGCGAATCCAGCCGCGTAGTTGCGCTTTTTCCTGCTCGCTCATTTCAGCAACGGGTTTCATCGGTCACACTCCCCCATCACGAAATCGAACGAGCCGAGAATGGCCACGGTGTCACTCATCATGTGGCCCGGCAGCAGGTGCGAAAGAATGCTCAGGTTGACGAACGACGGCGCGCGGATTTTCAACCGGTGCGGCGTGCCGCCGCCTTGACTGTTGATGTAAAAGCCGAGTTCACCCTTCGGGTTTTCCGCACCGAAATAAATCTCGCCCGGCGGCACGTTCATTCCCTCGGTCACCAGCATGAACTGATGAATCAACTCCTCCATGCTCGTGAGCACTTTGTCCTTCGGCGGCAGGACGGTCTTGCCATCAGGGATGTTGACCGGCTCGCCCGTTTTGTTGTCCGCGCCGCCCGGCAACCTGTCGAGGCACTGATGGAGGAGGCGCACGCTCTGGCGCATTTCCTCCATGCGGACGAGGTATCGGTCGTAGCAATCGCCCACCGATCCTGCCGGCACGTCGAATTGAAGCTCGTCGTAAACCAGATACGGCTGCGCCTTGCGCAAGTCGTGCTCGACGCCGCTGCCGCGCAGGTTCGGCCCGCTCAGGCCGAAGTCAATCGCCAACTCCCGCGGGATGACGCCGATATCACGCGTGCGGTCCACCCAGATGCGGTTTCGCGTGAGCAACTTCTCCGTCTCGTCGAGGTGGACGACCACCTCGCTCAAAAACCGGCGGCACTGCTCCACCCAGCCCGGCGGCAAATCACGCGCCAGCCCGCCGATGCGCGTGTAAGTTGTCGTGAACCGCGCGCCGGTCAGCGCCTCGATGAGATTGTAAATCTTCTCCCGCTCCGTGAACGTGAAGAGAAAGACCGTCAGCGCGCCCACATCCATGGCAAACGCGCCAATGCCGAGCAAATGCGCCGAAATGCGCGCCAGTTCACAGCAAATGACGCGGATGTATTGGCAGCGCGGCGGCAGTTGCTGGTCAATGCCCATGAGCTTCTCGACCGCCAGCGCGTAAGCGACGTTGTTGGCCAGCGGCGCAAGGTAATCCAGCCGGTCCGTGTACGGGATGAACTGGGTGTAGGTCATATTCTCGGCGATCTTCTCGTCCCCACGATGAAGGTAGCCGATGTCGGGTGTGGCCTTGGTGATGATCTCGCCGTCGAGTTCCAACACGATGCGCAACACGCCGTGCGTCGCCGGGTGCGACGGCCCCATATTAAGGACCATTTTATCCCCGTGCAGGTCCTGTAAATCCTCGTCAGCCGGTCGCGGCGGAGCTTTCGCCGCCGCCGCCGCTCGAGCGGCGGAATCGCGAATTTCGATTTCTTGAACTTCGGGCATGACGTTAAGTTCTCTAAAAAATGTCGCTCAATCCACCGGGTGTTCGCCAACTAAAGAATCGCACGCGAGTTGCAGCAGAGGGATCAGCCGCTTTGGCTTCAGGTTTTCTGTCGCTCGGATGGTCAAACTCTTGCCGTCGTATTCGGACCGGTACGGACACAATCGCTTTGCTCGCGTGAGCTTGCTCTTCGGCAGTGTTATGAATACCCCAAAGGATTTCGTGCCGACCCAATAGATGCCAAATGCATTGAAAAATCCATGCTTGAAACCCGCATAGTAGGCATTGAACTTCGGCTCAAGATTCCAGCCCTCGCTCTTAACCACGCGCTCTAGTTCGGCCTGCAATTTGAAGAACGCATCCACACTGTGGGGATTTCTTTGGTCCTTGTAGAACTCCCTGTCATAGACGTGCAGGCCTTTCGCAGTGGCACGCCCTTCCTCAACAGGAGGTTCCAGTTTGTTTACAAGGATGATTTCGTCCGATCCAACGACAAACTTATTAATTTCGATGAGGTCAACAGCATATCCCAACTTCTTGACCAGCCGGGGGACGGTAGGCTTTTTGGAAGGAACGAGAACGATGAGTCGTATTTGCAAGTGATCCCAGTCAATCTCAATGTCGTCTGGGCGATCAGCCGCCTCCAACCACCAAGCTCTGATTGTATCCTGGTGCGTCTCAGCCCATATCGCATATCGCATGATTTGTGGCAGTATTTCTTCATCTACCAACTCATTTTTGTTTTCAATGATGACAGCACAGTTGTCCTGATCCACGCCGACCATGTCCGGAATGTCTCTTCCTGCCCTTACTTGGCGCTTCAAAATAAAAATGTCTGACAGGATTTCTTTAGTGCCTGGAATGAATCGCTCGAACTCATCCTCGGTCTTGAACGGTGTTTCGGTGGCCGCGATTGTCTTACTCCGTTTGGTTTTCCAGAAAAGTTTCTGCATGCTTCCTTTCTTGGTAATTATTTAGCTTTTGCACTCCCTGTGTCCTTTCGCGGCCATGAAACCAGTTCTTCATTTCCTGCGTTGCGTCAGCGCCTTTGTCTTTCTGTAAGAAACAGTGGCAGCAGCTTTGGGTTTCTTCTCGAAAACAGTTTTGGCCGGCGACACGGCGTCGCTTAACACAAAGTGAGCTGGGGCGGTTTCCTCGCCTTTGAGAATGTTCCCGCGATACAAATCCAAGATTGGAAAAATCATCTCAAAATCTCCCCACATCAGATCGCCGTCCTGAATGTGGAACGACTTGAATTCTTTGGTGCTCCGATACTTCGTGAACATGGGGTTCCTGGCCTGCTTGAGAAACGGGCCGAAGTCTACCACGCGGCGCGTGCCGTCGTTGAACTTGATGTCCACACGATGACGGGGAACATATTTGGCTTCCAGGACGCGCAGATACATAGGCTATTTGATTCTCCGGGTGATGATTTCGGGATGAACAACCTTGTTCAAAACGAAAACATCCGACCACTTCCTCAAAATATCCTGCGCTTTCGCATTCACCAGTTCCAGAAAATGTTTCCGCACCTTGCCGGAAAGCGGGCGACGGTTGGCGACACGGCACAGTCGAATCTCCACAATCTTGCCGTTCACCGTGATAATCTCGGCCTTCGTCTCTGAACTGCCGTAGCGACCATGCACATGAACCGGCAAATGTTCTCCGGCGAAGAAGAACACCGTGATGCCAAGATATTCATAAAGCTTGGGCATGGTTCAATGCCGTGGACTCTCCGGAATTCTCACCCGTGGTTCGCGCTCAATCGCATCCTTGCCGCCGGGCGCGGTGACGAACGGCCCGCCTTCGAGCGGCGCGGGCTGGGTAAACGCGATGTCCGGCATTTCGCTTGGCTTGCCGGCCAGCGGGAAATCCTTGCGCAGCGGGAAATACGGGTAGCCTTCCCACATCAAAATGCGGCGCAGGTCCGGGTGCCCGCGAAAACGAATGCCCATCATGTCGTAGATTTCCCGTTCGTGCCAATCCGCCGTGCGCCACACGCCGGTCACAGTGGGCAGCTCGGACTTTTCCTCGCTCACGTCGGTTTTCAAGCGCAGGTGGCAGCGGTGCGCCAGCCCGTAAAGCTCATAAACGACCGTCCAGCGCGGGTCAGCGCCGTAGTTGTCCACGCTGCTGATATCCACCAGATAGTCGAAGCCCAGCTCCTTTTTCGCGAAGCCGCAGACCTCGGCGATGCGTTCGGCGTCCTTGACGGCCAGCGTCACTTCACCGCGAAACTCCGTCGGCGCGCAGAGCAACCCGCCGAACGGCGCGGCGAGCTTGTGGGCTTGTTCGAGTGCGGACACGACGGCTTGCGAATTACGATTCACGAGTGGGCCGGCACACTTTCGGCACTGCTCGGGTTGCGTGGGCTGCGCAGCAGCGAAGCGATCTCCAACCCCTTCACCACGGGCTGTGTGGAAACTTTCTTTTGCAATTTCAGCAACGCATCCAACAGCGCTTCGGGCCGGGGCGGACACCCGGCCACATAGACGTCCACCGGAATGATGTGGTCCACGCCTTGCAGCACCGCGTAGCTGCGGTACATGCCGCCGGTGGACGCGCAGGCGCCCATGGCGATGACCCACTTCGGCTCGGCCATCTGGTCGTAAATGCGCTTGACCGCCAGCGCCATTTTGTAGGTGACGGTGCCGGCCACGATCATCACGTCGGACTGCCGCGGCGAAAAGCGCATCACCTCGGCGCCGAAGCGGGAGATGTCGAAGCGGCTGGCGCCGGCGGCCATGAGTTCAATGGCGCAACAGGCCAGCCCCATCGGCATCGGCCAGAGGGAGTTCTTACGAAACCAGTTCAGGGCGGCGTCCACGCGGGTGACGAGGACATCGCCTTCGATTTTTGAGTTGTAGCCAAGTTCGGTGCTGGTCTGCATAGGCCAAGACGGGCCGCGCGCCGTCGAGGCAAGCTAATCATCGGAAAAAACCGGCGCAAGTGAATTTGTGATTTTTTTCACAAGGAGATGGGCCGCTGGTAAAACGCGCCACCGCAACGCCGATTCTTCCGGCAATGATGGCTTGGATGGCACCAGCCTTGGCACGCGGAACGCTTGGCGCGAACTCGAATACCGCTGGCTTTGGCGCTAAAATAATTCACGTCACAGCTTGACTAAGAGCCTTCCGACAACAATATTTGCGGGCTGTTTCATAATTGCGAATCCGACAGCAATCCAATATTATATGGCTAAATTGAAGGCGAAGAAACCGACGGTCAAAACCGGCAGCCACAAGGCCAAGCCGCCTGCCAAAACAGCCGCCCGGGTCAGCCGCAAAGAAAGCCCCGTGCCGGTCGAGAGCGGGTCGAAATTAAAGGGCCAACGCGCCGCCCTTCCCAGTTCCAACGGTCAGCCCAAGCCGCTGACGCTCACCGCCAAGGAGCAAGCCACCCTGCAAGCCGTCCAACTGCTCGGCACCGTCAAGAGCAACAGCGGCCTGGACATTACGGAAAAAGTCAAGGAATTGGTCCGGCTCGCCCAGGAGCAGGGATATTTGACTTACGGCGACATCAACGACGCCCTGCCGGACAACGTGGTCAACGCTGATGACCTGGACGAGATCTACATCAAACTGCGCAACCTCGAAGTCGAGATCGTGGACCAGGCGGAGGTGGATCGCGTCAAGCAGCCCGAACCCGAGGAAGAGGAGGACAAGGCGCGGCTGGACATTTTGGACGACCCGGTGCGGATGTATCTCAAGCAGATGGGGCAGGTTCCCTTGCTGACGCGCGAGCAGGAAGTGGAAATTTCCAAACGGATCGAGAACGCGGAAAACGAAGTCAAAAAAATCATCTACAGCTTTGGTTTTGCCGGCAAGGAACACATCGCGCTGGCCGAAAAACTCATCTCCGAGCCGCCCAAGGAACGGTTCGACCGCGTCATTCTCGACAAGAAAATCGAGGGCCGCGACGATCACCTCCGGGCGCTGCGCAAACTGGTCAAGGACGTGCGTGTGCTCGATCAGGTGGCGGACGACAAATACGCCCAGTGGCAAAACGCCTCGACCAGGGCCAAACGGGAACGATGCCACACCGCCTTCCAGAAGGCCGACGCCCGGCTGCAAAACACCTTCGGCAGGTTCTTTTTCAAGCAGAAAGTCATCGAAGAAATGGCGCTGGTGGCCGACAACATCCAGGACAAAATCCAGATGAGCTTGCGGACCATCCAGGAGTTTGAGAATCAACGCAAATCCAACCACCAACAGTCGGTCATCCAGTCCGAGCAGCGGAAAATCAGGGCGCTCGAAGAGTTCGTCCGTATGCCGTACGCGGATTACCTGAAGGCCTACCACCAGCTCCAGCACTTCGCCGCCAAGGCGCTCCAGGCCAAAACCGAGATGGTGGAGGCCAACCTGCGGCTGGTGATTTCCATCGCCAAGAAATACACCAACCGCGGCCTGTCGTTTCTGGACCTCATCCAGGAAGGCAACATGGGCCTGATGAAGGCGGTGGAAAAATTTGAATACCGCCGCGGCTACAAGTTCTCCACCTACGCCACCTGGTGGATCCGCCAGGCCATCACCCGCTCCATCGCCGACCAGGCCCGCACCATCCGCATCCCCGTGCACATGATCGAGACGATCAACAAATTGATGCGCGTCCAGAAGCAACTGGTGCAGGACTTCGGCCGCGAGGCCACGCCCGAGGAAATCGCCGACGAAATGCAGATCCCCGTCGAACGCGTCCGCGCCGTGTTGAAGATGGCCCAGCAACCGATCTCGCTGCAATCGCCGGTCGGCGACAGCGAGGACACGAACTTCGGTGATTTCATCGAGGACAAGTCGGCCGAAAACCCCTCCGACATGACCAGCTACAGCCTGCTGAAAGACAAGCTGGGCGATGTGCTGGAGACCCTGACCGACCGCGAACGGAAAGTTTTGGAATTGCGATTCGGGCTGGGCGACGGCTACTCCCGCACGCTGGAAGAAGTCGGCAAGCAATTCAAGGTCACGCGCGAACGCATCCGCCAGATCGAGGCCAAAGCGCTCCGCAAGATGCGCCACCCGACGCGCATCCGCCAATTGCAGGGGTTCCTGGAAACAGAAGAGGAGGAATAAACTCTTCCCTTAAACCGGCAGTTGGAGTTCAAGCTTTAGCTTGCCCGGGCACACGCTGAAGCGTGGAATCCCACAGACCGCCGGCGCATCAACCGTAATTCAAAAACCGTTCGACGCGAGTCAGGATCTGTTCCAGCGATTGGGTTTTGCTGAGGTAATCCCGCGCCCCCTTGTCCCGGATCTCCTGAACCATATCTTCGTCGCGCGGCTGGCCGCTCAAGACAATGACGGGCAGCTCGGGATTGGCCGTCGTCAACATGTCGAGCAATTCCAGGCCGGTCGCATCGGGCAGCGTGAGGTCCAGCAGCACCAGGTCCAGCTTCTCTTCATGCGCCAGCCGCAAGGCCTCGGAAGCCGAATCCGCCGTGCTGACCGCATACCCTTGCTGCAACAGGGAAATGTTGAGCAGTTCCCGCATCGCGGGTTCATCGTCCACCACCAATATATGCGCATTCGTCATCCTGTGGTCCATTGATAAATGCAGTCCGGGCGTGAAGGCAAAGCTAATCCGAAGGGCCGGCTGGACGTTTTTTGAAATTGACTTTTCACCCGGCCTTCGGTATCTTGCCATCTCGATTTCGATTTTTCGATGCAATGTGCACCTTTGGCCACGTCTGGATTTAACTGGCGCATTTCACCTGCCATGATCACTCGCCCCTGGACGACCACCCCGTCCCCGCGGACACGGAAATTTTTCCGCTGGCATTATGTCCCGCAGGAAACGCGGCAGGCTTACATCCTGGCCTGCCTGTTGAGCTGGTCGGTCTTGAGTTTTATTTTGATCAGCCACTTTGTTCTGGGCTCCGTGCAAATTGATGGCACCAGCATGGAGGCTACTCTGCACGACGGCGAGTGCCACCTTGTCAACCGGTGGATCTTTTATTTTCGCGCGCCGCGCCGCGGCGAACTGGTCGTCATCCGGGACAACGTGGATGACAATCTTTGCGTCAAGCGCATCGTCGGGCTGCCGGAGGAGCAGTTGCAAATCAAGCAGGGCCGGGTCTATATCAACGGCCGGCCGCTGCCCGAATCCTATCTTACCCAAGGTCTGGAGACCTGGCCATTGCAGTACGGGGCAAGACCATTGACGCTGGGCAAGGACCGTTTTTTCGTTCTGGGCGACAACCGGGAGAACAGCCTGGACAGCCGCAGCTACGGCGCGCTCGATCGCAAAAATGTGCTCGGTCTGGTCAATCCCTGAGCGGCTTTGCGCCGTGAATGGCATCGTCCCGCTATTCTGCCGGAGCGGAGCCGCTCCACTGCGGTCTTTGATTTCATAATCTTCATTTTCACTTGCCGTCCTGATGAACACAGGCAAAATCGGTTGGTCTTCCTCAGCGGGCCCATAGCTCAGCGGTCAGGGCAGGCGACTCCTAAGCGGAAACGGTAGTTTTCCTCACTCTCGCTTGTTTCCCACCTTATCTGGACTTCTCCACAGAAACGGCGGGCAGTATCAGATGGCCGCCTCTGGCTGCCGTCCGTTTCGTCTCTCACGTTCACCCGTTCGCACTTGTTTTGTCAGGCTTGCTCTGGCGTAGTCGCGTCGTGTCGCGCGGGTCCGAGCGTGTGCGGTTCTGCCGGGTATCATGGCCAGGCGTGCCGTCAAAGTCGCTCTCAGGTCAAATGCGGAAGAAATTTGGTTCCGCCGGAGCCGCGAAATTCCAAAGACGGCTTTTTCGCGCTGACTTCAAATCCACAAGCCGCGTCACTCGGCGTGCCCCAAGTCGGGTTGAGGGCCCACATCCGGCGGATGAGTTGGATCAATTCCCGATCCTTGCCCGGACGGCCCCGCCGACGCCGGGACTTCCATCGCCAGAACATTCTGAATCCGGCGCGCTGCCAGCCGATCAGTGTCCCGGGCTGGAAGATCATCAACGGGCTTCGCCAATCTGGCCAGATTCTCTGGAGGATCATCCAGAAGTACCAGTCCCACGGGCGGAGCTTGGGCCGATTCTTGGGCCGTTTGAGCACCGCGATTTGGTGTCGCTACGCGAGAATTTCCAGCGCCAGTTCGTGCTGAGGTCGGAGCAGAGAAAACGGGTGGAGCAGTGCCAGCCGGAGCATTTGAAACTTGACCTGCCCAGCTTGGTCCGAAACTCCGCCCCCATCAATCCTTTCGCCACCCCCGACGCAATTTCTGCCACCCACAGGCGCGAGTTGAGGGCTCGCAGCCCGTCCCCGGCTCGTTCTAACTCGCAGTCGAGACCGCAGGGTTTACCATGCTCGACCCGTTACCACTGAACCGGTTTACTGCGCCCAGGCGCTGCACTTTTGGACCGCCATCCGGTACACTTTTCGACCGCCGCTCACACTACCACGGGCGCATCCTCGACCCCGCGTGCGGTTCGGACGGCATTCCGCACTCAAGTGAGCCCGGCCCCGTTGAAGCATTTACGTCACCGCCTGCCTCCTTCGCGAAGCCGGCCAAGGGATGCTCTTACGGGTGCCGATTTGAGTTCAGGACGGAAACTGCGTCTGGCAGGGACTCCTTCCGCTGGTTGTTCAAGGCAACGTGACGCGGTAGAAGCGGCGGGTGAAGTTGGTCGCGTCGTCGATCAACAGGTAGAGGCCATTGGTATCCGTCAGGGTAATCAGGGAAGCCCAGTGGACCAGGTTCGACGAGGCTTCGACGGTGTAGCTCACGCCAGCCACGGTGGCAAAGGATAATTGCACCTGGCCGCTGCCGGTGCTCGAAACGTTCAAGAGCAGTGCATTTACGAGAATCGTCACCGGGCTGGAGGTTGCGGCCAGGCCGAAATTGTTAATGACCTGCGCAGTGAAGGAATACTCGCCGGGGAGCGGGTTGATCCAATCAAACTGGAACGGCAAACTCGTCCGAGTGCCGAGAAGGTTGGTGCCGGCGAAGAAGGACACCGTGCTGACCGTTCCATCCGGATCGGTGGCGGAAGCGATCATCGTGATGTGGCTGGCGACGGTGAAGACGGAGTTGGTGGCGGGGTTGGTCAAGGTGACCACGGGCGGTTGGTTCGGCGCCACGGTGAGCACGGCATTGCTGCTGATTACCGAGCTGCAGGCATTGCTCACTACAACCTGGATTGGTCCGGCTTGCCAGTTTCCGTAGCGGGGTTGACGCTGGTGCTTGAGCCGCGCTACGAACATAAAGCCTTGGAGGAATTTCACTGGAAGAAATGCTAAAGGCCATAAAATGATGGCGGGAGTGGCGGGGCTCGAAACCGTAAACTCTGCCGTGGCAGGGCAGCGCTGTAACCAATTGAGCTACACCCCCGCTCAAGGGGAGTCAGACGTTAGAAACTTCCCGGTCGCCCGTCAACGGTGAATTAAAAAACGATTCGGGCAACAGACGCCAAGGAGGTGGGGGTGGGGAACCCCGCTGAAGAAACGTGCTGTCACCCGAATCAAATTCTCATTTCGGCCAGCGCCACGACCCTTCATTCTCCTGCCGCTCCAGTCACCAGCCTTTTCCACTTGATAAGCAAGCATAAAAACCCCGGCGAAAATGTCAACAGCGAATCTCAACTTTTTTCGCGGCGCAAAACGCGCCGTTTTCAGGCTCGAAACCGAAGCCTTCAATCCTCGCCGCAACGCCCGTCGGGTGGACCGCCCGTTCAAAAACCTGTTTTCTCGCAGGAGCCGAACCCGTCGCGGCGGGGGAGGCTCATTTTTCAAAATCCGAAATCCGAAATCCGAAATTGATCGGCACCTTCTCACGTCGGCTCCTGCTGCAGGTCGTGTTTGAACGGTGTCAATTTGATCAACCATCCTCGTTGTTGTTCTTGTCCTCGTCCTCGGTCTGGCGCAATTTGCGAGGACGAGAACGACGACGAGAACGTGGCGGTTGCAGACAGGTGGTGAACACTGCCGCGGCTTTATTAACGGGCTGTTAAGGCTTGACGGTGACGGGGAATGTGATTGCATACGTTTCAATGAAAAAACAATTGCTCATCGTTTTTATCGCCGGCGCTCTGCTGGCCCTGGCGGCCGGCTGCGTCAGCACCGTGGATGGACGGGTGAAGCCCGGCATGCCGTTTGTGAAGGACAAATTTGAAAGCCGCTACGAACGCCCGCTGGACAAGGTCATGGAGGCCGCCCGCGAGACCATCAAATTCAACGGCACGCTCTATTCAGAAGACATCATCACCAAAACCTTGGAAGGCAAAGTGGACACCCGCACCGTGTGGGTGAAGCTCGACGAAGTGGAGCCGAAAATCACCCGCGTGATTGTCCAGGTGCGCACCAAGGGCGGCGGGACGGACCTCGATCTGGCCCGCGAGATAGACAAGCAGATCGCCTTGCACTTGCAGCGTTAGCAGGCCCTTTCTCATGGCAGGCCCTTTCATAAGGTGGGGTCCCACCTGGGCGGGATCGGGTCGAGTCGGACGCGGATTGAATCGGCTTGAAGGCTCCGAAAGCTTTCGCGAGTTCAGTCTCGCCCCACCGGGGTGGCTTTAAGAAACCGCTTCCAGGGATTTTCCTTCAGGCCCAGGTTCTGTTCGTAAGAGCCGAGCTTCAACACCGGGCTTTTCTGGCGGGACCGCAACTCCAGCCCCAGGCGCGCCAGCCGCTGTGCGGCGTTCTCGGCCGCGGCGGTTTGGGGAAACTGCTCGATGATCCGCTGCAACGGCTGGCCAGCGGCGGCCAGGTTGCCGCCGTGGCGCACGTGCAGACTGGCCAGCAAATTCAACCAGTGAACAACCTGCCGGGCCGGCTGGTGCGGATGGGCGATCAACTCCTCCAACTGCCCGACGGCCAGATCCAGCCGCTGCAACTCGTCGGCGTAAAGCACCGCCAGTTTTTCCCGCGCCTCATAATGGAACGGATGCTCTTCCAGTTGCCGCGCCAGCCGGGTGGCGGCCAGCAGCGGGTCTTCTAAGGGCGTCGGAGCCGCCGCCGGTTTCAGGCCCGCGTCTTCTTCCAGATGCGGAACTGCAAAGATCGGTCGCGCGTGCGGTTCGGCCAGCCGCTGCGGCGTGGCGAGATGAGCGATGCGTTGGGCGGCCAGTTGGGCAAGCTCGGTGTGAGGAAAGAGATTTTCAATTTGTTGCAGAGCCTCGCGCGCCGAATCGGGGTCCTGCCCGTATTTGAGGTGCCAGTCGGCCAGTTGATTCAAAGCGAACGCGCGGTTCTTCGGCGCGTGCGTTGTCTGGCCGACAAATCGCAGCAAGGTCGCCTGGGCGGCGGACAGGTCCAGCAAATTCTCCGCCTGGATTTCCGCCAGCAGCATCTGGCCGGTGACATCGGCGGGGAACCGCGCGAGTTGTTCGCGCACGAGCGCGACGGCCTCGAGGTATTTGCCGCGTTTGCGGTTCGCTTCGGCGATGGAGTAATAAGGCTGCGGTTCAACTTCCTCGCTGCCGCCGTCGTAAGCCGAGGTGAACGGTCTGGCCACAAAGCCGCCGATGTTCGGCGCCCAAAGGAGGGTCAGGACGATCCCGCAGGCCACCGCGGCAAAGGGAATGATGAACGCGGCGGCAAACCCCGCCGAGGCCGTGCCGACGGTGATCAGAAACGTGATCGCCAGCATGACGGCGGAGGTGACCCATTTGGAAATCAACCGGCCCGCGTCGTCCGCGCTGCGCTTGAGCCAGCGGTGGAGGAACCAGCACAGACCGAGGACCGCCACGAGCAGGATTATAATGCCCTGAATGAATGGCCAGGCGTTTTCCATGTTCCAACTGGGTTGGGTATGCGTCCCAAGCTTCCGCTCCTTGACCGGATGCCGCAAGTGATTTTCCCTTCGCGGAAACGGCGCGCTGACCCGCTCCCTTTTCGGAGGGACGAGCTACGCGAGTCCCAATCTTCCAGCCCGTCTGCGAAGAAAACAGGGACTCGCGTCGCTCGTCCCTCCGGTCAGAACAAGTTGCGGCAATTTGGGCTTCACGCCTCAAGGCACGCCCGAACACGTCTGCTTACTTGAGTTCGAGTTCAAACTCCAGGCGGGTCCGTGAGTCGGCCGGCTCGGTGCGGATTTCCATTTCTTTGAGCTGCCAGTGGCCGTTGACCTTTTTGAAACTGCGGACGGTGAATTCCTTCAATAACTTCCCGGCGCCATCGTACGCCTCCGCGCGCACCAGGCCGCCGGTCTCCATGTCTATCCAGGAGCGCACGCGCGCATAACTGCCGGGCTGCGGCCGGGGGTCGGCGCTGTCCAGCACTTTGCAGGAGCGGCCTTTGGTCATTTCCTTTTTCACGAGCGTTTGCCCCGGCCAATGAAAAAATTCCAGGCCCAGATCCAGCGGCCAGAAATCCGAGCCGGCAAACGGCCGCGCGGCCTGCTCCGGCGTGAGCGGAGCGGGCTTTTCGGTGACGCCGGAGTCCGACAGCCAATAGCGGTTCGGCCGGTTCGCTTCGTGCAGCACCAACAGTTTTTCCGCGCGGGGCTGGCCCGTGGTCGAGTAAGTGGCCTGCCAGCTCGAAGCGTTGAGCAGGGTGATCTCCAGCTTGATGGGGACTTCCGTTCGTTGGCCGTCACGGTCGCGGATTTTCAGGACGCCGGTCGTCACCGAGTCTTCGCCTGGTCTTTGCGCGAGCAGTTCGGCCTGCAACGCCTTGCCTTCGGCGGGGTCGGGAAGTGAGCCGGTCGGCGTTTTGGGAAATTGTCCCGCTGCGGCGCATGTCGCGGTCAGCGTGGCCAGTAAAATCCGGAGACTCATTTAGGACGCAACGCCAGCGCAATCAGCTCGGCAATGTGGCGCACGAAATGGACTTTGATTTTCTTGCGGACTTCTTCGGGAACTTCGTCCCAGTCTTTCCGGTTGTGTTCGGGCAGGATGATCTGCTTGAGGCGGGAGCGGGCGGCGGCCAGGACTTTTTCCTTGATGCCGCCGACGGGCAGGATCCGCCCGCGCAAGCTGATTTCGCCCGTCATGGCCAGATCGGAACGGACCAGCCGCTGAGTCAGCAGCGAAGCCAGCGCGACCACGATGGTGGCCCCGGCGCTCGGTCCGTCTTTGGGCGTGGCGCCGGCGGGCACGTGAATGTGCAAATCGAGCTTGTCGAAATTGGTCAGGTCAATTTCCAGCCGCTTGGCCTGGCTGCGCAAATAACTCAGCGCCGTCTGGGCGCTTTCCTTCATGACCTCGCCCAGCGAACCGGTCAGGATCAGGCGGCCTTTGCCGGGCATGCGGGTGGCCTCGACGAAGAGGATGTCGCCGCCCACCGGCGTCCAGGCCAGGCCGATGGCGATGCCGAATTCGCTGATGGTTTCGGCGGTTTCAAAAACAAAGCGGGGCGGACCCAAAAAGTCGGCCAACGTTCCCGCAGTGATGACCAGCGGTTTCTCCAGCCCGTGGCGGGCGACGATTTTGCGGGCCGCTTTGCGGGTGAGCGAGGCGATTTCGCGCTCCAACTGGCGCACGCCGGCTTCGCGGGTGTGGTCCTGAATGACTTTGAGCAACGCCGAATCGGTGATTTTGAGCAGCTTGGGTTTGAGGCCGTGCTCCTCGAGCTGACGCGGCACCAGGTGGCGCCTGGCGATGTGCACTTTTTCGCTCGCCGTGTAGCTGGGCAGTTCAATGACTTCCAGCCGGTCGCGCAACGCGGGGTGGATCGGGTCCAGCCAGTTGGCCGTGGTGATGAAGAGCACGCGCGACAGGTCAAACGGCAGATCAATATAATGATCGGTGAAGGTGTTGTTCTGCGCCGGGTCGAGCACTTCCAGCAGGGCGGAGGCCGGATCGCCGCGAAAGTCCGAGCCGACCTTGTCAATTTCATCGAGCAAAATGACCGGGTTGTTGCTTTCCGCGCGGCGCAGGCATTGGATGATCCGTCCGGGCAAGGCGCCCACATAAGTGCGGCGATGGCCGCGAATTTCCGCCTCGTCTCTCATGCCCCCGAGCGAGATGCGGGCAAACTTGCGGCCCAACGCATCGGCCACGCTTTTGCCCAGCGACGTTTTGCCCACGCCGGGCGGGCCGACCAGGCAAAGGATGGGGCCTTTGAGCTGTTTTTTGAGTTTGATGACCGCGATGAATTCCAGCAGGCGGTCCTTGACCTTGGACAGCCCGAAATGCTGTTCCTCGAGGATGCGTTCGGCGGCGGCCAGGTCCAGTTTGTCCTCGGTGGATTTGTTCCAGGGCAGATTGACGAGAAAATCCAGGTAATTGCGCGTGATGGTGTATTCGGCGACGGCGGGGGAGGTTTGCTGCAAACGCTCCAGCTCTTTGAGCGCGACTTTTTTGGCTTCCGGCGGAAGGCTGTTCTCTTCGATTTGCTGGCGCAGACTGGCGACTTCATTGGCATTGGCGTCGGACTCGCCGAGTTCGCGCTGGATGGCGCGCATTTGCTCGCGCAGAAAGAAATCGCGCTGGCTTTTGGTCATCGAGGTGGTGACCTCGTTCTGGATTTTCGAACCAAGGGTCAACACTTCGAGTTCGCGGGCCATGAGCGGCAGGAGGCGGGCCAATCGCTCCTTGGCGCTGGTCATCTCCAGCAGGTGCTGGCGTTCCTCCAGGTTCAAGTTCAGGTTGGAGGCGATCAGGTCGGAGAGCTTGCCGGGACCGTCCGCGTTGAGCGCGGTGATTTTGACCTGTTCGGAAAGTCCGGGCGAGAGGTTGATGATTTCCTGAAATTGCCGCTGCGAGTTGCGATAGAGGGCGGCCATCTCGATGGTGTCATCGGGCTGGTCTTTGGAAATGACGACGCGGGCGCTCAAGTAGGGGTCCTGCGCCGTGTATTCCTTGATCTCCATCCGGCGCAAACCTTCAACCAGCACGCGCACTGTGTTGTCGGGGAACTTCAGCATTTTCAAAACCCGCGCAGCGCAGCCGAAGCTCCACAAATCCTGCGGCAGCGGGTTCTCGGCATCCGCCCGGCGCTGAAGCACCAGGCCGACAAAGCGGTCGCCGCCCACCACGTCGTCAATCAGCCGGATGCTTTGCGTGGTCTCCACCAGCAGGGGGGCGACAATTCCGGGGAAAATGACAATATCCGAAAGCCCGAGGATGGGCAGAATTTCGGGGATGATCTTGGTGCCGACGCGCACGGGGGCCGGGGCCTCCTGGCCGCCGGTGGTCGTGCCGAAAATTTGAATGAATTCAGTGTCTGGGGAAGTCATCGCATGGCCATTCCAAACCCTTAGATGCACCGCGAGCCAAAAAGTTCAGACAAAACTTAAACCATCTCCGAGGTGACCGGCACGGAATGGCCCGGTTGCGGAGCATGGACCTTCTTGGGAACATCAACGCGCAAAAATCCGTTCTGGTAGGCGGCTTTGGCCTGGCTCAAATCGTAACCGGGCGGCAGTTCGATCACGCTTTCAAACGCTCCGTAGTTGATCTCCATCACCAGAAAATTGCATTTGGTAGAGCGGCAGCCATCAGACCGGCAGCCGCTAATGCGCAGTAAATTGCCCTCCACCGTCAATTCCAGGTCCTCCCGCCGCATCCCGGCCAGTTCCACCTTGATGACCAGACCGCTGTCGTTCACGTAAGCGTCGGTGTTCGGAACCCAGTGGGCTTCGGAGGGAATCTCGCCATGATCCGTGGACGAAGTCCGTTTGAAATGAAACGCTGAACTGACTTTGCACATGTCTGTAATTGATCGGAGAGTAATCCAACAACCCGGCTTAGGCAAGGGCGATGTCATTTCATTTTCACGAGAATTTGCCCGCGTTCGCCTTTGCGGGCGTGAAACACGATCGAACTTTTTTCTGCCGTCCGCCCGGCCGTGGCGCAACCACAGTGTGTGTCCCGCTCAAAACGGAATGGGCGCGGACGAATCTTCCTCCAGCAAAACAATCCCGCCGTGATGCCGGTGATCGCCAGCGCTATGATTTCCTGCCAATCCATCGGGTCAAGATAATTCAAATGGGCCGCGACGCAATAGCGATGTTTCGGCGCCGGCCCGGCCCGATTCAGCGGTTGGCACGGGCGATTTTTTGCCTAGACTCGGCGCATGGCAGCGCCACTTTACCGTCACCTCCATCGCGTGACTTATGCCGAATGCACCGTGGGCAATCACCTCTATTACGCCCGCTACTTGAATCTGCTCGAAGAGGCGCGCGGCGAATTCTTCCGGTCCGCCGGCGCCCCTTTTTTGAAATGGCAGCAGGAGGCCGGCGTTATTTTTCCGGTCATCGAATGCTCTTTGAAATACAAGGCGCCCGCCCGATACGACGACTTGCTGGCGATCGAACTGTGGTTGACGGCCCTGGAGCGGATTCGCCTGAACTTCGCTTACCGCATCCTGAATCCGGACGGCGCTCTGGTTTTGGAAGCCGCCACTCTGCATATTTGCGCGAATCTGGAGGAAAAACCAAAGCGCCTGCCCGAAGATTTTATTGACAGGTTTTCCGCCTACTTGCTCGCGCCGGCGCAAAAACGTTCAGAGATCCGCCCCTGAAACTGTGCCATGCAAACTGTGCCATTTCCTCGGGCTTCGCGACGTAGTGGCGCATCTGGCCCGCTTTTGCCGGCCCATCGGACTGCCCGCTAAAATTTCATCGGCCTGATATTCAACCCTTTAAGCGCCCCTTCCACCCGGTGGCATCACCATTGCTGAGTAAAGCTGCAATTCGCTTTCAATTATATGGCAAAGGTATTAGGCATTGATTTGGGAACCACCAACTCCTGCATGGCGGTCATGGAGGGTGGGGAACCGGTCGTGTTGGAAAATTCCGAAGGCAAACGAACGACCCCTTCCGTGGTCGCCTTCACCAAAACCGGCGAGCGGTTGGTCGGTGATGCCGCCAAGCGCCAGGCCGTCACCAATTCCCGCAACACGGTCTATTCCATCAAACGCTTCATGGGCCGCAAATTCGATGAAGTTCAGGAGGAAGTCAAACGCATCCCCTACAAGGTCGTCAAAGCCGCCAACGGCGACGCCGCGGTCGAAGTGGAAGTGGACGGGAAACCCAAACTGTTCACCCCGCCGGAAATTTCCGCCATGATTCTGGGCAAGCTCAAAGCCGATGCCGAAACGCGCCTGGGCGAAAAAATCACCCAGGCCGTCATCACCGTTCCCGCTTACTTCAACGATTCCCAGCGCCAGGCCACCAAAGACGCCGGCCGTATCGCCGGTCTCGAAGTCCTGCGCATCATCAACGAGCCGACCGCCGCCTCCCTGGCCTACGGGTTGGACAAGAAAAAGGATGAAAAAATCGCCGTCTATGACCTGGGCGGCGGCACGTTCGACATCTCCGTGCTTGAAATTGGCGACGGCGTCTTCGAGGTCAAAGCCACCAACGGCGACACGCACCTCGGCGGCGACGACTGGGACAACCGGATCATGGATTGGATCCTCGACGAATTCAAAAAGGAGCACGCGATGGATTTGCGCAAGCAGCCCGACGCGCTCCAACGCATCAAGGAAGAAGCCGAAAAAGCCAAGATCGCCCTCTCCAGCTCCCAACAATACGAAATCAACCTCCCCTTCATCACCGCGGATGCCAGCGGCCCCAAGCACATCAGCACCAAATTGACCCGCGCTAAAATGGAGCAGCTCTGCGATGAACTGTTCGAGCGCACCATCACCCCGGTCAAAAACTGCCTCAAAGACGCGGACATCGCTTCCGAAAAGATTGATGAGTTGGTTTTGGTCGGCGGCATGACCCGGATGCCCCGCGTGGTCGAGACCGCCCATTCGCTGGTGGACAAACCGCCCCATCAGGGCGTCAATCCTGATGAAGTCGTCGCCGTGGGCGCCGCCATCCAGGCCGGCGTGCTCAAAGGCGATGTGAAGGACGTCCTGCTGCTCGACGTCACCCCGCTCTCCCTGGGCATCGAAACCCTCGGCGGCGTGTTCACCCGGCTCATCGAGCGCAACACCACCATCCCCACCCGCAAATCGGAAATTTTCTCCACCGCCTCCGACAACCAGCCCGGCGTCGAAATTCACGTCCTGCAGGGCGAACGCCAGTTCGCCCGCGACAACAAGACCATCGGCAAGTTCCATCTGACCGACATCCCCCCGGCCCCGCGCGGCATGCCGCAAATCGAAGTGACTTTTGACATTGATGCCAACGGCATCCTCCACGTCAACGCCAAGGACCTCGGCACCGGCAAGGAACAGAAGATCACCATCACCGCCTCCAGCGGCCTGGCCAAGGATGAAATCGAGAAGATGCGCAAGGACGCCGAACTGCACGCCGACGAGGACAGCAAGCGCAAGGAAGAAATCGAGGCGCGCAACGAGACCGACAACGCCGTCTATCGCTCGGAGAAAATGCTTAAGGACAACGCGGACAAACTCTCCGCCGACAACAAGAGCAAGATTGAAGGCGCCGTCAACGAGGTCAAAGAAGCGCTCAAAGGCAGCGACCTGGCCGCCATGAAATCGGCGGGTGAAAAATTGAACGAAGCCTGGCAGGCCGCCTCGGCCGAGCTTTACAAGGCCGCCGCCGAAAAAGCCCGGGCCGGCAAAACCCACGCGGACACCAGCCAGGCCGAAGCCAAAGCCGACGACGATTCCGCGAAAAAGGACGAAGGCCCCATCATTGATGCCGAAGTGGTGGAAGAAAAGAAAGGCTAGTCCGTTCCCGAACACTTTTCCCGCGGCGGGTGCGGCGGGATTTGATTCAACGAAAAATCAAAAAAACCAAAAAAGGAAACAACAACGTATGGCACTAAATGTAAAACCCCTCGGCGACCGGGTCCTCGTGGAACCGGCGGAAGAAAAAGAAACCAAAAAAGGCGGGATCATCATCCCCGACACCGCCAAGGAAAAACCGACCGAAGGCCTGATCGTCGCCCTCGGCACCGGCAAGACCGACGACAACGGCAAGAAAGTTCCGTTTGAAGTCAAGAAGGGCGACCGCGTGCTCGTCAGCAAATACGGCGGCACGGAAATCAAACTCGACGGCAAGGAATACAAAATCCTCAGCACGGACGACATCCTCGCCGTCATCGAGTAATCCCTCCCTCAACCATCAACTCAACAACTATCAACTAATTTATGGCAGCTAAACAACTCATCTTCGACGAAACCGCCCGTCAGGCGCTCCTTCGGGGCGTGCAAAAACTCGCCCGAGCCGTCACGGCCACCCTCGGCCCCAAAGGCCGCAACGTGGTCCTCGACAAAAAATACGGCTCCCCGACCGTCACCAAGGACGGCGTCACCGTCGCCAAGGAAATCGAACTCGAGGACCCCTATGAAAACATGGGCGCCCAGATGGTCCGCGAAGTCGCCAGCAAAACCAGCGACGCCGCGGGCGACGGTACCACCACCGCCACCGTGCTCGCCGAGTCCATCTACCGCGAAGGTCTCAAATACGTGACCAGCGGCGCCAATCCCATCGGCATCCAGCGCGGCATCGCCAAGGCCGTGGAAGTCGCCACCGAGCACCTCGCCAAGATCTCCAAGAAGGTCAAGGACAAGGAAGAAATCAAGCAGGTCGCCACCGTCTCCGCCAACTGGGACACCACCATCGGCGAAATCATCGCCGACGCCATGGACAAGGTCGGCAAGGACGGCACCATCACGGTCGAAGAGGCCAAGTCCATTGAGACCACCCTGGAAGTCGTCGAAGGCATGCAGTTCGACAAGGGTTATCTCTCCCCGTACTTCGTGACCAACGCCGAGACGATGGAGTGCAAGCTCGAAGACGCCTTCGTCCTGAACTACGAAAAGAAAATCACCAGCCTCAAGGACCTGCTGCCCATCCTGGAAAAAATTGCCAAGGCCGCCAAGCCGCTGTTGATCATCGCTGAGGAAGTCGAAGGCGAAGCCCTCGCGACCCTCGTCGTGAACAAACTCCGTGGCACACTTAACTGCTGCGCCGTCAAGGCCCCCGGCTTCGGCGACCGCCGCAAAGCCATGATGGAAGACATCGCCATCCTCACCGGTGGCAAGTGCATCACAGAAGACCTCGGCATCAAGCTCGAGAGCATTGGCCTCGAAGACCTCGGCCGCGTCAAGAGCATCATGGTGGACAAGGAAAACACCACCCTCGTCGAAGGCCACGGCAAGTCCTCGGAAATCCAGGGCCGCGTCGCCCAGCTCCGCCGCCAGATCGAAGAAACCACCTCCGATTACGACCGTGAGAAACTCCAGGAACGCCTGGCCAAACTCGCCGGTGGCGTGGCCGTCATCAACGTCGGCGCCGCGACCGAGACCGAGATGAAGGAAAAGAAGGCCCGGGTTGAAGACGCGTTGCACGCGACCCGTGCGGCCGTCGAAGAAGGCATCGTGCCGGGCGGCGGCGTGGCGCTGCTCCGCTGCCTGCCCGCCCTCGAGGCCTTGCACCTGAGGGATGAGGACGAAAAGATCGGCGTGGAAATCATCAAGAAAGCCATCGAGTTCCCGACGCGCGCGCTGGCCGAGAACGCGGGCGTGGAAGGCTCGCTCGTCGTGCAGGAAGTCAAGAAGCGGAAAGGCAACGAAGGTTACAACGTCGCCTCCGGCGAATACGAAGACCTCGTCAAAGCCGGCGTGGTGGACCCCACGAAAGTCACCCGCGCCGCGCTGCAGAACGCCGCGTCCATCGCGGGTCTGCTGCTGACGACCGAGTGCCTGATCACCGAGGCTCCGGAAAAGAACAAGGCGGCGGCGCCCGAAGGCCACGGCGGCCACGGTGGCATGGGCGGCGGAATGGATTATTAAGCCTCAGAAGGCTCTCCAAGAGCTGCACGTTCACGCGGGGCCGGTCGCAAGACCGGCCCCGCTTCATTTTTGGAATGAGAAACGCATCCTCCGGTGGGGCGAGACTCCGTCGAGCCGTGTTGGTGCGGGCTGTCAGCTTTCTCATAAACCGGAGGGACGAGTTACACGAGTCCCTGACTTCTGAGGAAATGCCGTCCAGTTCAGGGACTCGTGTAACTTGTCCCTCCGATAAATCTCTTATGAAGTGCGGGCTTTCCTCGGCTCGACGGAGACTCGCCCCACTTTGCGCGCTTGACCGCGGGCGGGTTATGCGGGAAGTTCTTTCCGTTCCGTGCTGGGGGCGTACCGGTTTCGACCTGGGAGAGACGCCAGAGGCGGCATGCCGAGGATGGTTCGTTGGCCTCGTTAAAAACCGGACCAAAACATAAAAGCTAACCAAGAATTAGCCCTCGCGGCCTAAGGCCGTGACGTTCGCCACCGCACACCTGCTCAGGTGGATGAACGCCATAGCAGGTTAGGTTGCCGGCGGAGACCGCGCGCCGGCGGCCGAAACAATTCCATGCGGACTAGGCGGTGCGATTCGAGTCAGAGCGTCATCGCATTGCAGAAACTCTCCTCTGACTAAGCATGTAGTCGCGGCTGGCAGCTTTGCCGGGGACGCGGGTTCAACTCCCGCCGCCTCCACCACCCTTCGCCCGGAACGCGTCAGTGATTCCGAGTGAAGGATGGTGTCCTCCGTAGCTTTCACGCAGTAGGTTTTTTTTATTGCCCATGAAACCATTTGAAATACCATCGTGCGCGCAAGGTTCCCGTGCACTGGATCGCCCCATCCGAAAAGGACACCGCCACAGAAACACTCAAAAGCGCCTTTGGGATGACGTCACGCATCGCCACTCAACAACCGGGAGCCACCACCACCGCAGCACCGTGCCACCCCGTTTTCCCTGTCTGGCCCTCAGCCTCCTCGTCGCCACCGTGACGACGGCTGCGTTTGCGTTCGCCGCCGACCCGATCCCCAAGGACGCATGCTCCCAGCTCTCACCGGAGGAAATGGCCAGGGCTGTGGGCGTCACGCTCCCGAAATTGCCCTGGCACGTCGTCAACATCTGGTGGGACTTCGAGAAGCTCACGGCGCACTTCGAATCGCTCGCCGTGGAGGTGACCATCGACCGCGACGTGCCCGCCACCTACAACCTCTACATCTCCCCTTGCGGCCTCGGCAAAATGAACGGACAACAATTCTACGGCGGCCTGCAATCCAACATCAACGGCTGGACCAACGTCACCAACCACACCCGGGTTCATCCCGGCAAGGGCGCCATCTTCTCCCGCTGGTCCAGCGACAAGAAAGCCCCCATCGGTCTCGAACATGCGCGCGTGGCGGGGACCGATTGCTTGGTGGAAAGCGCCGGCTACGAGGGCGAGTTCGCCAGCGTGCGCCGCCCGTACGCTTGGACGAAGGGCACCTACACCTGGCAGATCGTGAAGGACCAGACCGAGGTCACGGATGGCCGCACGAACACCTGGTTCACCTGCCAGGTCAAGGACTCCAAGGGTGCCATCTTCCCGGTCGGCAGCCTGCGCTTCGAGGGCAGCGACTTCACCTTCTGGGACAAGAACTCCGCCTTCGTGGAGGTATACAGCACGGCGAAAATCCCGCAGTCCGGCATTCCCAAGGTGAACGTCACCTTTGGCTGGCCGCGGCTCAACGGCCAACCCGCGGTGTTGAAACGGGCCAGCGCCTACTACCCCAGCAAAACCGGCCCTGCCGCGCCCGATTGCGCCGTGGCCAAGGCGGACGGCGCGAACGTGCGCGTCGAAGTCGGCCCCATCTTCCAGCGCGACGAACAACAGCGCCGCCATGACCTCCAGCTCAACCGGTAACCTTTCCACCTCAAGCTTATGATCTGGATCGTTCCATCCGAGAAAGACACCGACAACGCCTCGCTCGAAAAACGCCTCTGGGATGCCGCCGACCAGTTCCGAGCCAAAGACGGCTGCTTGAGCATTCCACCTTATGTCGCACCGACTGCGGCGAATGGAACATCTGGAAACGACGCCCCGGGAGCCAACAAGCCAGACTTGGCAGTCGCTTTGTCAAGTTGGTTAAAGTGGCAGATTCCGCCGGTAACTTCTGCCCAGAATCGGTTGTCGTGGGTGGCGCTGACTCTTGATGCTCGCACTCATCGTTTCAAACCAGTTTACTCCCTGAAACCAAGCATCCCTGAATTGGAGTCCAGCATCGCTTCCTGGAAAGATTCAGATCTGCCGCGGTTGGTTGTGCCGGAGCTTTTGTCTCGTGTTCTCGACCTCTGTCGCCAAAGGCGACTGGCCGCCATTGACCTCAACGGGCGGGCTTATCTTCGGGCCGAAGGCTTGCTGGTGGACCGTCGCTCCCTGCATGGCCGGGACTTCCGATTTGAGTTGGAGCCGCGCAATGTTTTTGTTGGAAAAAGTCCAGCATCATCCGCAGTCTGCTCACCGACCGCGACCGCGACTGGGTTCAGAGTGAGTTGCTTTCCCGCACCAAGGCCAGTTCCGGTCTGGTGTCGCGCATTGTCCAGCACCTCATCAGCCAGGGATTTCTCGAAAAACAAAGCCCTCGCGAATTACGTCTCCGCGATCCGCTGGGACTGATCGATGCCTGGGTGAAAGCAGATGATTTCAACCGCCGCACCACCACCGCGCGCTACACCGCTTTCGGCGGCAGTCCGCTTGAAATCGCCCATCAACTTGAATCCTGGGTAAAAGAGCAATCCGTGCCCATCGCCTTCACTCAATGGATTGCTGGCTGGCTGCGTCATCCCTACACCGAACCCGTGGTGACCAGCGCCTACGTTGCGCGCCTACCGGAAGCCGCCACCTTGGAACGGCTCGGCCTGCGCCCCGTCAACGACGCCGGCAAAGTCCGGTTCGACGTTGCCGATGATGGCCAGGTTGACCGCCACCGGCAGTCCGACGAAATAGATCAACGTGGCAATTGCGAAGGCAAAAACGACGTTCATGAAGGGTCCCGCAAAAGCGACCAGGATTTTCGACCACGGGGAGGCCGGGGGAATTGTTTCGGCGCCGGCCTGATCTTTCCCTTCCAAGGCCTCGGAGGTGATCATCTGCGGCAGCTTCACAAAGCCGCCGGCGGGAATCCAGCGCCAGGAATAATCAATCCCGTCGCGCGTCCAACTGAAAATCTTCGGCCCGAACCCGATGGCAAAGGCCTCGACTTTCAGGCCGCACCGCCGCGCCATCCAATAATGGCCGTATTCATGGACAAAAATCGCCGCCCCGAAGAGGAGCAGCACCGCCGCGACGACGTAGAGGTAACTAAACAAGTCAGCCATGTTAAAAACGCCGCCACGACAGCGGCCTCCCGAATGTAACGGGCAAGAGATGGACTGGCAACCTTGGAAACTCGTTCAAATACCGCCGCCCCCGGCCGCTTCAAAGAGAGGCGATTTACGTCTTGGCTCGCCGCCGGTTGGCTTCCTCAGGGCGCAGGAGGTTCTACGAGCAATCGACAATTGAAGTGCAACGTCTGCTCCTCGGTTCCGTCTGAGAGACGGCTTTCAACGGCGAGAAACGGCTCAACAAAGTCCGGCGGCTCTTCGCCGCGAGCTCCTTGATAAAGCGGCGTCAACGCGACAATACGTAATGTCTTAGCGCGCGGCAAAAGCTTCTCAATGGTCATTGATTGTAGCTTGGCGATTTTCGCCTCGCATTGCCGAATTTGCTGTTCCAATTGTGCTTGGTTGCACACCGGGACTATCTTCCATCGTTCAAGCCTGGGCCAGACGAGTTCCATGCGGATAATCGAGCCATCATGGCCGAACTCGATGGTGAAACCTGCTTCGGCGCCGATTCCCCCGAAGTCCAAGCCATCGAGGCGCCGTATGAAGGAAATACTGCGTGAAATGATCTCTTCGAGGGGCTTGCCTGTCTGAGGATTGAAGTGTTTCCTTCTTTCCACTGCTTGGACGGTGCGCAGTTGAACGGAGCCAGGCATTCGCGCGAATTGATTGGATTGAAGGCCGAGTTTAGCTACCCAAGGGAGCGCCAATTTGATCGCCTCCTGTTCGCCCGGAGCATTATTCGTAGATTCTTTCGGGATGAACGAGGCTCTGGCATCCTCAAAATAAAACCAGCCGAAGGACGGAAATAGCCCCAGATGCTTGCGCGTTTCAGCATTTTGGTAAAAGACCATCGAAGAGTCTGGAAACGGCCCTTCGCCAAGGTTGTTGGTGGCGTGCGCGCGTGTGAATGGGCCAAGGGCAACAAGATTTGACACAACGGACTCATCGAAGCTGCCAGGCACCCGACGCCAGATCCAGGCCTCCGCCGGCAAACTCGTCACCGCCAAAGCCCACTCCACTTTGCAGGACGAAGGCACCTGCAAAACTTTCACCCCTGGCACGGTCTCACCTGCGACGAGCTGAAGGGCAGCGACGCTGAGCAAAATCACCAACAGATACGGTTTCACAGAATTGGGATCTACGGGTAAACTTGTGCCTCCGGCACCGGCCGCTTCAAAGCGAGGCGATTTACGTCTTGGCTCGCTGCCTCTTGAGGTCTTCAGGGCGCAGAAGGTTCTACGAGCAATCGGCAATTGAAGTGCAACGTCTGCTCTTCGGTTCCGTCTGAGAGACGACTTTCAATAGCCAAAAACGGCCGAACGAAATCAGGTGGCTCCTCGCCATCACTACCCAAGTAGAGCGGGGTTAATGAGACGATGCGCAAAGTCTTGGCTCTCGGCAGCAGCTTTTCAACCGTCATGGATTGTAGCTTGGCAATCTTCGCCTCCCCGCGTCGAATCTGTTCTTCAAACTGCGGCGCGGAGCAGACGGGAAGTTTGCGCCAGCGTTCGAGCTTGGGCCACACCAGTTGCATCTCGACAACCGACCAGTCATAGGCGAACCCGATGGTGAATCCGGCATCACGACCGATGCCGGCGAAGTCCAGGCCATCCAGATGGCGAGTGAAGAATATGCTCCTCACATGCACCTGCTTGACGATTTTGCCGGTTTCCTTGTGAAACCGGCTCGTGGTGGTCGTGACCGGAACTACGCGGAGTTTGCCGGACTCGGGCAGGCGAGCAAGCTCGTTGGTTGGGATGCGGATTTTTTCCAGCCAGCGTAAGGCTAGACTCAACGCCTCAGGCGTGTCAGGCGCCTGGCTAGTGTAATCTTTTGGAATGCCCGACACCTTGTCGTCGTGGAAATAAAACCAACCCCAAGGTGGAAACAATCCCAACTGCCGGCGGGTTTCGGTATTGTGGTAGAACACCATAGACGGGTCTGGAAACGGCCCTTCGCCAAGGTTATTGGTGGCGTTCGCGCGGTTGAATGGGCCAAGGTCAAGAAGATTCGACACAACGGAGGCATCGAAGCTGCCAGGCACACGACGCCAGACCCATGCCTCCGCCGGCAGATTCGTGGCCGCTACCGTCCATTCCACTTCGCAGGACGAAGGCACCTGCAAGACTTTCGTGCCAGGTACACTGTCGTCCGCCACAAGCCAAACGGCGCTTCCTGTAAACAGAAGTGCGAAAAGAAACGGTTTCATCGGATGAGGACTTACGGGAAAACCTGTTGTTCCCGGTATACAATGTCAGATGGATTGCCCGTGCCTCCCGGGACTTCATCCGTGATCTTATCCTCCAAATTGTCTGGCCACCCGCTGATGGAAAAAAGGACGGTGTTCGTAATCACATTCGTTGATGCGCCCTTGTAGGCATCGATTCCGGCATTATACCAAGCTTCCTGAACTGTTTTTTGGAATGTCCCGAAAGAGCCGAGTAGGTGCCTAGCCCAGTGATCTCCAAGATCGGATGTGGCGTATGCATACGTAGCACACCCAAGCAATAGATGCAGGTCATCGTTGATGGGAAGACTCTCGTGGACCCACATCGAACCCCAGTTATCCTCAGGCAAGCTGTTGCACGCAAGAATTGCCATCCACCGAAGGCCGTTGGTGCTCGAGCCTCCAAAATTAAACTGCGTCAAGCCAAACCATGTGCCAAGCGAATAATTGGTTTCGTAAATGCCGAAATAAGTTTGCTCTGAACCTCCCGATGGATACGAGAAGTCGGGGCTAGTTCCGTATGCGCCATGGGCCATGAAGAAACCGATGTTCGCACGGTTGAACAGATTGCTTCCGCCATCTGTTTGCGGTAGGAGGTCGAATAATGTGTATTCGTCATCACCCTTGAAAACCTCTTGCTTCCACGCTCTGCTAGTCATTCGTTTCGCGAATCCATTTGCCAGATCGCGGAACACTTTTACAGGCGGCAGCTCCCCGTCACTTCCTGGAGGCGCCCCAGAAAGACTGACCTGGCCTCCCAATCCGTTTTGTGGATCGTCCCAAATATAACCAGCGGAACATGCTCGTAAGTGTTGAAAATCAATCCAAAAGTACCGACCTTGCTTTTTCGATTACTTGGATCGCACTGTCACCCCGCGCGCAAACAATGGCGGCAAGGAAAATGAAGGTAAAGATTTCAATGATGCGCATGGTTGAATTCATATTTGACCTTTTTGCGCAACACGGAGCCGTGGTAACCAAGGGGCGCGAACTGCACCCCTCATCGCGGCTCCCGGAAGGGGCCGACTGGAAGAGACACAGCCGCGCCCATTCGGGCGCGAGCTGGTCGGTCTTCCAGAGAAAATCTTCCGGGATTTCGATGAGGCCGAAGCCAAAGCTTCGCGTAATTTTATATTGATTTCTGTTTCTGTTAATTCGTTCGGCGATTCCTTTCGTTGTGATTGTTTTACGCCGCCCCTGAAACCATGCAGGCGTTCTGTTCACGGGAAGGAAAGTTTCATCGCAGCGCGCTTCATTTACACACTTATCTTCTCCGCGTGACACAGTTGAGCAAAGAGCCAAAGGAAAAGCCGTTTCACCAAAGGAAGCATACTCGTGCGTCGTTTTAGGATCAAACTCCGGCCGCTTCCCGGCGCGCCCATTGGTCCGCCTCAAGGATTTGGTCGAGCGTGGGATGCGGCACCACTTCGTGCCGTTCCATCGTGCGCGCCACCGTCCGGCTGATTTGCAGGAAGCTGATCTGGCGTTGGCAAAAAGCGCTCACGGCGACTTCGTTGGCGGCGTTCAACACGGCCGGCATGGTCCCGCCCAGTTCACCGGCGCGCCGCGCCAGTTGCAAGGCCGGAAACCGCTCAAGGTCGGGTTCCTCGAAGGTGAGCGAGCCGAGTCGGGCCAGATCGGTCTGGACGCGCTCACTGCCGATGCGTTCGGGATAGGTCAGCGCGTACTGGATGGGCAAACACATATCCGGCGTGGAAAGCTGCGCGATAATCGAGCCGTCAATGAACTCGACCATCGAATGGACGACGCTCTGCGGATGGACGAGGACTTTGACGCGGGCCATCTCGATGTCGAACAGCCAGCGCGCCTCGATCATTTCCAAGCCCTTGTTGAACAGCGTCGCCGAATCAATGGTGATCTTCGGTCCCATGACCCACGAGGGGTGTTTCAAGGCGCGCTCGACGGTGATGTTCGGAAAGTCCTCCTTCGGCGTGGTGCGAAACGGGCCGCCGGACGCCGTCAACCAGAGCTGGCGCACCGAGCTGCGCGGCTTGTCTTCCAGACATTGAAAAATGGCGGAGTGCTCGCTGTCCACCGCCAGCACGCGCACGCCGTACTTGCGCGCTTCGCTCATGACGGTTTCCCCGGCCATGACCAGGATTTCTTTCGAGGCCACCGCAATGTCCTTGCCGGCGCGGATGGCAGCCAGGGCCGGTTGCAAGCCAGCGGTGCCGACGATGGCGATGAGCACAATGTCCGCCGACGGCAACGTGGCCAGGCGCACGAGTCCTTCACTCCCGGAAAAAACTTCCGGGGCGACGCCGAAGGCCGTCTGCAGTTCCTTTGCCTTTTGCGGGTCACTCAGACAGACCGCTTCGGGCCGGTGCTTGAGGGCCTGGTCGCGCAGCAATTGCGAGTTATGGCCCGCCGCCAGCCCGACGAGGCGGAGGCGGTCGGGCAAATCCT
The DNA here is from genome assembly GCA_964539075.1 of uncultured Verrucomicrobiota bacterium. GTDB lineage: Bacteria > Verrucomicrobiota > Verrucomicrobiia > Limisphaerales > CAZIFU01 > CAZIFU01. Next base: position 75,075 of record CAZIFU010000269.1, read on the forward strand.
CGGCCACCTTGAGCGTGCTGGCGCCGATGGAGCCGGTGCTGCCGAGGAGAACGACGTTTTTCATTTACGATTTACGATATACGATTTACGCGCTGCGCGACATTCTCGCTGTCTTTGTGGAGGCGACCACGATGGCAAGGATTTCGTTTCCTTCCTTCATCAGATCGCGAAGGCGAGAGGCCTTGACCAGGCTGTTGTCCACGAGCAACTCCATCCAGAAAAGAGATTCGTCACATTCCTCTTCGACGACTCTAAGTTTGTTTATGAAATCCGCGTTGGACCTGGCACGACAGACGGCTCGGTAGTTTGCGCCGACGGATGTTCCGCTGCGGAGAAGCTGTTTGCCCAACGTTCGTGCAATCCAGTTTGCCGGAAGAGCCGCACAGAGTTTTACGACGCGGTTGGCGTAACCTTTGGTCCGAGCTTTCATTTCTTCGCGTGTCATTGGGTGGAGCGTTGAGTGTTTGTATTGTCCTCGTCTTGCAGGCGACCGCGTAAATCGTATATCGTAAATCGCAAATCCATCACTGGTGCGTCAGCACATGCCGCAAATAGAGATACATGATGGGCGCATTAAACAGCAAACTGTCGAGCAAATCGAGGATGCCGCCGATGCCGGGGAAAAAGCCGCCGGAATCCTTCACGCCGGCCTCGCGCTTGAAGAGCGACTCGATCAAGTCGCCCACCACGGCCGCGGCGCCGAGCAGGATGCCAAGCAAAACGGCGTGCAGCCAGTTCATCCCGGCCAGATGACCGCCGGCCCACCGCGCGAAGAGGACGCTGGCCGTCACGGAGAAGAGAACCGCGCCGGCGAAGCCTTCCCACGTCTTGCCGGGGCTGACGCGTGGAATCATTTTGTGTCTGCCGAGGAGAGAACCGATGGCATAGGCGCCCGTGTCGCTGAATTTGGTCACGATGAGGAAGTAGAGAACGTAGAACTTCCCGTCGTCACCGATGCCGGGAAAGAAATTGATTTTCTGGACGAAATTCAGCAGCCAGGGCACGTACATCAGGCCGAAGATCGTCGTGGAGATGGCGAGAATTCCCGCCGTGTTGCTGCGGGAGAGAAGTTGTCGCAGGCACAGTCCGAGCACGAAGAGGATGAGGAAGCCGGCTTCGAAGTCGTTGACCCGCGACGGGGATTCGTAAAGGCCCAGCTTTCCCGTGCAGTGCAGGAACGTGCCGACCATGAGCAGCAGCCCGCCAAAGGCCCCGCACCACTTGAAGCAGACCAGGCCGCGTTTCTCGACCAGGCCATAAAATTCCACCAGGCCCAGCCCGGCCAGCGCGAGCATGATCGCGAGAAACAGGAAATCGGCCAGCAGGCGATTGCCGGAAAACAACGCGCCGATCACCACCGTCCAGAGCACCAGCGAACTGATCAGCCGCCGCCCGAACGTCCACGCCTTGGACGGCGCGGGCGCGCTCAGGGGGGCGGCTTCGGGCATGGGCCAAAAGATTAGCGGCGAGACCCTGCGTGTCTAGCCGATTCAACGGCGGCGGGGGGCGCCACAGGTTATCCGGTCGCGGCCGCTCGCTTCTGGCCGGTGCCGAAAAACTCGAGGTAGCAACAGAGCCGCTCCTTCAATTCCTTGCGCGACACGATGGCGTCAATCAATCCATGTTCGACCAGGAATTCGGCGGTTTGAAATCCCGGCGGCAGTTCGGCCTGTGTCGTGTCCTTGATCACACGCGGTCCGGCGAAGCCGATCATCGCGCCCGGCTCGGCGATGATGAGGTCGCCCAGGCTCGCGTAGCTGGCCATGACGCCGGCGGTGGTGGGATGGGTCAGAACGCTGACGTAAGGCAGCCTGGCGCGGGCGTGATAGGCGAGCGCCGCGCTGGTCTTGGCCATCTGCATCAGGCTGAACATTCCTTCGTACATGCGCGCGCCGCCGCTGGAGGAAATGATGATGACGGGCAGCCCTTTGTTGGTGCCCGCTTCGATGAGGCGGGTGAGCTTTTCGCCGACGACGACGCCCATCGAGCCGCCGAGGAAATTGAAATCCATCACGCCCAAGGCGATCTTGTGCGCGCCGATTTTGCCGACGCCGGTGATGACGGCGTCCTTGAGGCCGGTGGCTTTCTGGTAGGCCTCGAGCTTTTCGGTATAGGGCGCCACACCGGTGAACTGGAGCGCGTCCACGCTGGTCATGCTGGCATCCATTTCTTCAAAGGAGCATGTTTCGACCAGCGCGTTGATGCGTTCGCGCGCGCCGATGGGGAAATGATGGCCGCACTTGAGGCAGACCTTCAAATTTTCGTCCAGCTCCTTGTCATAAATCATCGTGGAGCACTTGGGACACTTGGTCCAGATGCCCTCCGGGATGTCACGTTTGCGGGATTTGGCCCCGCCCAGTTTGGGCTTTTTGGTGAAGCTGGTCTCGCCCATCGGCGGCGGCGCCGGCGTCACGGCCGGTTCGACGGTTTCCAGTCCGAGTTTCTTTTTGGTGAACGAGGTCGTGGTCATACGCCAGGGTTAAAGTTGCGAGTTTATGGGCAGCAGTTCACAGGCCGCGGGCGACGGTCCGTACGGCGACCGCCGAGGCCCCCGCTTTGAGCAAGGTTTTCGCGCAGGCGCTGGTCGTGGCGCCGGTCGTCAGCACGTCATCCACCAACACGATGCGTTCGCCGGCGAGTTTCCGACCGGGCCGGACGGCGAAGGCGTTACGGACATTGGCGGCGCGTTGCGGGCGGGTCAAACACGTCTGGGTTTGAGTCGGCAGGACGCGCTCCAGGAGGCGCGCGTGGAGCGGGATTTTCGTGACGGCGCTCAGGCGGGCGCCGAGGCGTTCGGCCTGGTTGAACTCACGTTCGCGCTTCTTCAAGTTGTAGAGCGGTACCGGCACAATCAAATCCCACTTTTCCGTCCGCAACTCCGGTTCGGCCTGGCGCCGCAACAGTTCGGCCAGGAACGGCTCGAACCAGAGCGCGCGTTGGTACTTGTAACGGTGGATGACATCCAGCACCAGGTCCCCGGCCACCACCGTCGCCCGCGCCGATTGGAAATGTAATTCCATTTCCCGGCAGTTGCCACACTCAAAGCTGGCCGTGATTTCGCCTTCATACGGCAATCCACAACGCTCGCAAAAGGGCGGCTTGATGAACCGCACCTTCTGCCGGCAACGCGCCCCGACATAGCCTTCCGCCGCCGTCGCGCGTTCGGCAAAGCAGACCTGACAGTTCTCAGGATAGAAAAAACCCAGGCCGGCATCAAGCCAGCATTTCAAGTTTTCTGCGAGCGCCAGGCGCGTCATGCAGTTGGTGATTTTGTTTCGCGAAACGAAATTCGCAGGATGGCCGCCGCGACCGGCAGCAGGACCAGCAACGCCAGCCAGCCGTCAATCAATTTGCCCGTGCCCCAGAACCAGCGGGCGGCCGTGTTGGCTTCGCTCGTCAGAAAGCCGTACGACTTGAGCCAGAAAATCCAGCCCGCGTGCAGGCCGATGGAAAAATACAATTGACCGCTACGCTGGTAGGCCAGGCCCAGGAGGACGCCGGCCAGGGCCAGATTAAAAAAGCCCGGCACGAGCATTTCCAGGTCGCCAAATCCACGCATCATGCGTGGGACTAACGCCAGACCCGAGGCCCAATGGACCGTGTCCGGCGATTCGGGTCGCTGAAAAAAATGGAGCAAGGCATATATCGCGCTGCTGGCCACCAAAGCCGCCGGCCAGCGACAGGCCTTCCTCAACGCGCCAAATAAAGCCCCGCGAAAAAACAGCTCCTCCAGCACTCCGACCAGAACCGCCGCCAGGCCGGCATTGGTCAAATGCTTCAGAAATTCCATGGCCGTGTGGTCCCCGTTGAAACGCCGGGCACCACCGGCGAGCGCCAGCAAAGCCACCACGGCCAGCGATGCAAGACCGAGAGCAAAGCCGCCGCCCAATTGCCGCCCTGCCCCGTTTGTCCGGCCCAGACCAGCGCTGTTCCACGAGGTGACGCCAATGCCGCGCAGGAATGGCCAGAGACCAGCCGCCGCCAGCAGCAGCCACGAGCGGTTCACAAACCGATGAAATGGATTTGCTGCCAGCGCCTGCAACGCCGGCAACTGCGCGGCCGCCCATTGCGCCCCGTGATAAAGCCACGGTGCCAGCAACGCGCCACCCAGGAAGACAAAACCAAGGTACATCAAAATCGCACGGAGCGGGCGCACAGCCGCGAAACTAAAACCGCCCCGCCCGCAAGCCAAGTTGATAATCCGGGCCGTTTCAGAATCCATTGGCACGAGTCTGGCTGGCGTGCTACACACACGGCACACAACGATCATGGCTTACGAAATCAAAGACACCAACCAGCGCGCTCCGGCGGTGCCGCGGCAATTCGGCCAGTTTTACCTGCACGAATTGATCAACAGCGGCGGCATGGCGGACATCTGGCTGGCCACCAACGCGGTCAACCAAGCCTTCGCCCTGCGCCGCATGCACGACCGGCTGCGCTATAATTTCCTCGCCAAACGCCGGTTCATTCGCGGTTGCGAAATCCTCGCCAAAATCCACACCCACGACCACGTCATCGGCTACTTCGAGCACGGCAAGATTGACGGCACGCTCTACCAGCTCATGGAATACGTGGAGAGTTCCAACCTCAAACAGCTTTACCTGCGCAACGACCCGCTGCTCGAAGAGCACCTGCGCCAGATTCTCGTGGACATGGGCATCGCGCTGGAACACGTGCACGACAGCGGCTTTATGCACCTGGATTTCAAGCCGGAAAATATTCTGATCACGCGCAACGCCCGGGTGCGCCTGGTGGATTTCGACCTGTCGCAGCCCAAACCGGAGAAGCCGAAGAAAATGTGGAAGTATCCCGGCACGCCGGCCTACATGGCGCCCGAACAACTGCTGCGCAAACCCATTGACCATCGCGCGGACATCTTCGGCTTTGGCGTTTCCGCTTATGAATTGCTCACCCGCAAGCGGCCATTTGTCGGCGACACGGGCGAAGAGGTGCTCCGCAAGCAACTCGACCGGAATTACATCCTCACGCCGCCGCACCTGCAAAACCCGAACATCTCGGTGGGCCTGGAGAAAGTGGTTTTGAAATGCCTCGAACGCGACCCCAACAAACGCTATCCCTTCATGAGCGTGTTGATCCGCGATTTGCAGATCGCACCCTGACGTGGTTTGAGATGGCAGGACCAGGCCCCACTGCCATTTAGTCAAGCGATGAAATATTTGCAGAACACCCCTCACCTTGATCCTCTCCCCTCATCGGATGAGGGGAGAGGAAATCCGGCGGGGTCCGTCCAGCGCACCCCGGTCTGCGTCTGCGAACGCAGCGCGCGCATTCCTCTCCCCTTCGGAAGGGGAGAGGATCAAGGTGAGGGGTTGCTCCGGAAATTGTTTTCTTCTTAACTAAATGGAAGTGGGGCCAGGCCGTGGCGGCGATCATCGCGCCACCTGCAAACCGGGAATGGCGGACTGGAGGGCCTTCACGGCAGCCTCACTGACCCGCGTTTGCGCAAGCTCCAGGAGCTTCAAGTTTATCAGCCCCTTGAGTCCGGCCAGCCCCGGGTCGGAGATGCCCGTGCCCGACAATCGCAATTCCACGAGTTCCGTCAGAGACCGCAATTGAGCAACGCCGGCATCGGTGATCGCGTTGTGGGACAGATACAGCACCTGCAAATGCTTCAACTCCTTCAGCCCCGCCATGCCTTCATCGGTGAGACCGGTGTTGGGCAACCGGAGTTCCTGCAAATGCGGCAAGTCCTTTGCCGCGGCCAGTCCGCTCCCGGTGATCGTTCCCCGGGCTATGAAAAGTCTGCGCAACCCGGTCAGGCCTTTGATCACCTCAAGGCCCTTGTCTGTAATTTTGGTGACCGATAGGTCCAGTTCTTCGAGCGATTCGAGTCCGCGCAAATGCGCCATGCCGGCGTCGGTCACGCGAGTGAGTCCGAGATTGAGCCGTTGCAATTGCTTGAATCCTTCGAGGGGTGCCAGATCGCGGTCAGTCGCCGCGGTCCGCATCAGAACTACTTCCACCACCGGATTTTTGGGTTGGCTGGAGTCGCGGCTGACCTTGCCGCCCAATTTCTCGAGGGCGGCGAGAGCGGCCTCCTCACCGGAAGCCGGCGACTGGGCCACGCTCCGCAAGCCGGCGACAGAAACCAGCAACACCGGGCAACAGACAATACACGCAAGCCGGATCCTAAAAGGAGATCCGGCGTGGAGGTTCTGATTACGAAGAAGTGGGATGAACATTCCAGCAAGAATTACACAAACCGACCCTTGCAGGAAACATTTTTTTGGACGCTGCGCGGTTAAGGAGTTTTTCGACTTCCTGGCGCGCCGGATACTGTGCGGCGATTTCCAATACGGTGCGGCATTTTCCGGTTGTGTTGGCTCGCTGGCGCTTGTAAATTCGCACTGTGACATTTCCGACAGTGACAGTTTCCAGTCTTGAATGGGTGGTTCGTATCATGCCGCCAAGTGTCGGCAAACTGTCGACAAGAATATAAGTGCTTTTCGCAAGTGCTTTGTGGAGAGATGGCTGAGTGGTCGAAAGCGGCGGTTTGGTTTACAGTTTCCTCAACAAAGTGCCTGGGGTGTCGGGCAAGCTCAAAGCACCGGGCACGGCGAAAGACCAGGAGGCGGCGTCCACCGCAGCCGAGCTTGCCGCGGTGCTTGTGATAGCCGAGTGACTCGGTTCCCTTGAGGAACCGAGTTCGTTGCGCGGCACCTTTCTAGCCTTCCGGCAAGATGACTTCACGGCATTGCTAGGTTTTACGTTTGCCTCTCCCGCCGCGTTTGCTCCAACTTTTTCACGCCGCCACTTCTTCCAAAACCATTTCGGGATGGCGCGCTGCGACGCGCAAGAGCACGCGCGCCGCGCCGACGGGTTTGCGCCGGCCTTGTTCCCAATTGTGAAACGTCTTGATCGAGATGCCGAGCAGTTGCGCAAACTTGCTTTGCGAGAGGCGCAAGCGCGCTCGCGTGGCGGCGACGTTGTTTTCCCATTCGGCCTTCTGCTGGCGGCGGTATTGCTCCGGGTCAAGCTGGCGGCGGTGGAGCTTGCCGTCTTTGCCGCGAGTGACACTCCATGCGCGGGCGGGCGTGGCCTCGCCGCGCTCGATGCGCTCTTTGGCTCGCAGCATTTCTTCAATGGTTCGCCGTCTCATGGCAGCATCTTTTCATAAAAAACAGGTCGTTGCAATAACACAGGCTGGAAAAACTTTATTAAGGATTTCCGCCCTGTGCTTGTTACGACGGCCAGCACAGTGCTTTGCACCCGGCCGTTGCAAACCATTCAAACTTTTGTGCCAGGCGTAGCTCGTGTTCCGGTCGGCCATATTCCGGGTCAGCTTCGGTTTTGTCGGCGACACCCAAGACCGCCAGTGCTTCCATCTCCTTCAACGCAGTTGGTTTGCTGCATCGTAGAATCTTTTCGACATGGCCGGTTTTCAGTGTGCCACCTTGTTCCAACAGACTGCGGAATACTTTTGATCGAATTGTCGGCGCAGAATCAAAGGTCACTTCCAAGACAGGAGCTAAATCCGCAGTTGCGATTTGTGTTCGTCCGCAAAGCAATGCGTGTCCACGCGCGAGGTTGTAGAGCAAACAATTGATCCGGTCGGGTTGTTCAATCACCGGCACGTTATGACTTACACTGCCATCGTGTTCGGATTGCCAGAGTTGAATCGCGCCGCGCAATGCCGCCAGCAATGCCGCGCAACGGGCGATGACGCGCAAACAATCGTCCGGGTCGCTGTGCTTGTTCCAATCAATGCCGCCTGGATTTGCCGTCCACAAAGACCGCAAAAACAAATCGGTCGCGTCCCGGCAAGTCCGCTCCTTTTCACGCCGCGAAGTTCCCCGATTTTGGGCAATCAGTTCGTCATCGCTTTTCGTATGTGGATGGAGCGCGAGAAAAAACAAGCGACTGCCCAGCGTGCCCATGACTTTGAACACGCGGGGTGGGATCGGCGTCGTGCCTGCGAGCAACATAAACAGCCAGTCGCCCTTGTAGCCACGTTTGCCGTGAACGCCGCTGTCGGTTTCCAAGCCTTCGCCGTCCAGCGCGCGGGTGAGGATGCCCATTGTTTTCAACAACTCATCTTCCTTCACGCCGAAAATCGGAGCCAGGTCGCGCACGATCAGCGTGCGAAAGCGGATGCGCGGCAGCATGTCCACTTTTGCCAGTTCCTCACGTCTCACGTTGCTGGCATGGCTTACAAAACTGGCCGGTGTGAAATTGTCTGTCGTGTAGGCGAGTTCAGGCACGTCAAAAAAGTTCAACGTGATGGTTTTGCCGCTTGAGGGCACGTCCACCAGTGCAAGCGCAAAAGGATTGGCCACGTCATTCAAAAGCAATTGAGCAAAAACACTCGCGCAGATTTCCGCCGGACACGCATACGCCGGGAAATTGGCTGAAATCACTGCCTGCCATTGTTTGAAATCCGTGAGCGTTTCTGGTGGCTTAACTTTCAGGGGACGGTGTACCTCGGTAATGTCGGCGGTTTCGTGTTTCCCGGTGAGTTTCCAGATTTCGCGGCGGTGATCGCGGTCGGCCTGATACTTGGCGCAACCGAATCGCCCGTCGGCGCGGATTAGAAGATGTTCGCCGCTCCCGTCCCCGCCAGCAGCGCGACATGCCGGACACGCCGCTTTGATCGAGCCGTTGGCATGACGCTGGACGTTTTCGAGTTTCGACAAGTCAAGACTGCCCATGCTCTCGTCGCGATCTGTCGGCGGCCTGTTGGCGGAGCGTGGCCTTTCCAGCGTCGGTGGGTCGGCAATGAATTCAGGCCACACAATTTCCGCAAATGGGATTTCGACGGTCGGAGCGTCCACGATGCGCTGATAGTGGAAGCCGCCAACCTCACCGGCGATGATGGTTTGCCCGCCCGTGCTGCGCCACTCGCCGATTTCCAGCGGCTTGCCCTTTTCATTTTTCATCCGAGGGTGATGGAGATATTTCAGCGGCGGAAACCCGCCGATGATACGGAGCCAGAAATTGCAACCGTTTAACCGTCGTGTGCGGAGCGTACGCGCCAGCTTCGGATTGTCCTTTAGAAAAGGGTCAATCCACTCATTCGCGTCCAAATCAATTGTGCATAGGCCGTCGGATGGCTTGCCGAGCAACACGCCCACGTTCCCGCCATTGTTGAATTTCGCCAGATATTCAGGGTCCTGCATCCGGGCAAGGGAGACGTTTTGCCAACCGTCAAAGTCCGGCCCCTTCCTGCCGCGCGAGACCGGCAACAATACTGCCGGGCCAATTCGGTTGAGAATTTCGGCAATGTCTGTGCCCGCCGTCACGGCATCCTCCCCTTGATGGACTGCATGTAACAGGCGATTCCGTCCAACAGGCCGCTGATGTCGTCGAGTTTCTCCAATAGCCGCGTCATGGGTTCTGATTGTGAATTGGCCGGAGCGGGGGCGGCTGCCGCTTCCGTTCTTTCAGGCGTTGCCCCCACGTTGTCCACGCCGTGCCAGGTTCTGGTTTTCTGGTCGAATAAAATCAAACCACGGTCCCTCACTTCGCTGAAAAAGCGGTTCAACACGCCGGGTTGCTGCGTGAGCCAACGGCAGACTTCGCTTTCGCGCGGGTCAAAAGGTTGCGGTTTGTTCGGCCAATGTTTTAGCGCGGGCATTGAGCGCACGATGGCCAACTGTTTTGAGAACGTTTTTCGTCGTGCGGAAGGCTTGCCGTCGGGTTTGGGTTTAGGTAGGGTTTTCATTGTCATTCAGTTTTTTCCCGTCGCCGGTCCTTGAAAATTGGCGGCGGGAATTTGGTTGGTGGGTTCAGGTGGATTTCGACGGAGCCGCGCCGAGCCGCTGCGTGTGATATTTTTCCGAGAGCCACGCGCGGACCTCGGCCATGTCGAAACGCACGCGCCTTCGGCCAAGTCGAAGGTGGGGCATCCCTAGCCTCATTTGGTCATCAACCCAACGCTTGCTGAAACCGCCGGCCATTTGACCGACGGCGGCCTTGTCGCCGAGTGGTGTACTATCGGTTGCCGCCAACTTGGTGCCGGTAGCGGCGTCCGGCGTGCATGGAATTATTTTTTTCACGCAGCAAACTTACCGGGTTGTGCATGAAGAAAATTGTTCCGCCGAAGGCAGATTTGAGCGCACAACTCATTTCACCAAAAACAGCTTTTCCGCCTGTTTTCTCAGTGCTGATCGTGAGTTTCGGGGGTCAAATAGCGAAGCGCACAACCCCCTGGTTGGTATGTGAAATGCTTCCGCAGCACGGAAAAGTTGGCGCACAACCCCGGCGAAAATGCGGTCAAGAGATTTCTGACAATTTTGTTGAAGATTATTTTGCAGACCTTTGCTGGCCGGATTCTTTGGCTTTGGCTTGCGTGTTGAGGCGACGCTTGATTGTCCAGGGCGATTGCTTGATCGCCTTCTTCCAGTCCACGATGGAGTCGAGCACGGCTTGAGGCACCAGATAAACTTCGCGGTTGTCAGGCCGCTCCTCCCGAAACAGCGCGAGCAATTCGGTGTCTGATTTGTTCCATCCGGCCTTGCGCACCTGCTGCTCTATGGCTTTGATTTTTTCCGTTTCCGTCATGGAGTCGTGAATTGCTGGCAACTCCTTTTTTGTCACGGCCAGAAAAAGCATTCTGTCAACGTGCGCGAGCCAGTCTCGAAGGTTTTCCTTTGCGGACTTTGCCTTGCTGAGATCGCAGCCATGTTTTTTCAAGTAACGCCGCACGCCGTCATTCGGCTTGTCCATTTCCAAGGGCAAACGTTCTCCGGTGCTCTGGACGCCGTCGGCTCCGAGAAAAAGATCGTGGTCTCCTGCGGCAAGGGCTAATGCGGCCAAGGAATCGTTTTGATGGTGTTTGAGAAACAGGGTGGCGCGTAAGAAAAAGCGCAGGGCGGTGCGGATGGCTTCGTCGGGTTTATCTTGCGGACCAACGGATGCGGCGAGCTTCGCCAGTTCGAGCGGTTTCGGGAGTTTGATGCCAGCGAGTAGTCTCGCCATGTCTCCAAGTGCTATCGGCGACGCCAGTTTGTAGCCGCGCAGAAGCGCAATCCCTCTGATTCTCCCGGCGTGAGTTGTCCAACTCCCCGTCTGTGCTTCCAGCGATTGCAGAATGTTGGCAAGGTTATCTGTGTCATTCGGAGGCGTGCTTTGATTCATGGCGTGTTCACTTGTTTGCGGCAACGGTGAGCGTCAGGACATTGACCGGCTTTTCTAAATGAACAACTCCGGGCTGACGCGGAAGTGTTTGGCGAGCTTGCGAACGTGCGCCAGTGTCAGGTTGCGGTCGCCGCGCAGAATCATCGCCCCAAGGTTGCGGCTGCCGCCCAGGATGTGCGACAAGTCCGCCCCGGTCAGCCCGTGTTCGGCCAGCAGGTGCTTGAGCGCGTCCAGCCCGGACGCTTCGGGCCAGGGCTGCTCTTTCAACCGCGTCTTGTCGTAGGCGTCCACAAACTCGGTGAGCGCGTCGAGATAGTCGCGCTGGTCGGCGTTGAGCTTCTCGAACACGGCCAGGGCGTTCATCGTTTCGCTCGCGGCGGCCTGTTCCCGGTCGTCGTGAATCGGGCGGGGCAGATAAAGCTGGCACAATTCGCGGTAGTTCTTGGGCACGTCGGCGTAGGAGGCGAAGCGCAGGGGCTTGCGGAGCGTCGTTTTCATAATTCGTCTTTCCATCGGTCTTTGCTGTAATCGGCGTGCGTGAGGAAGCGCAGCAGGAACACCTTGCCGGTGTTGTAGTGGATGGCGCAAATCAGCCGGTAGTCGTTGCCGTGAATGTTGAACACGACCACTGCTTTGTTGCTGGCCACGCGCACCTGGTCCGCCGAGCGGAAGCACCGGCGCAAATCGGCAAAGTGCCGGAACTGCTCCCGGCGCATGATCCGCCGCCAGGCTCCCAATCCCGGAGCGGCTTCGGCATGTCTGGCGGCAAACCGCCGCATGGCGCTTTCTGCGATTATCCGCACGCATACGGAATGTATGCTGCGCACCGGTGCGCGTCAACCGTGTTTCTGTGCGCGTCAGGCGTGGGCTTCGGCAGGGGTCATAGTCACGACGTTGGCCGGTTGCTGCGGAGCGATGGCAAACCACTTCACCGCGTCGGCGGGCTTCACCAGTTCGCGGTAGTGGCGATGCACGACGGCGGCGGAGTTGCCAAGCTCGCCTGCCACGCGCCCGGCGTCGCCGGTTTGTGAAAAGCGGTAAGAGGCGTAACTGTGCCGCAAGGCGTTGGCTTTCCACTTCACGGGCTTCTGAGCGGCGATGTTTTTCTCCGCGTCGGCTTCAACAGCAGTTGCGGCGGCGACGGCTGGCTGCTGCTTGTAGAACAGGATTGAACTGTCCTTCCAGACTTTGCCCTGCCTGCTCGCGTACGGCGCGAGCCACGCGGCCAGGTTATCGTGAAGCGGAACAATCCGGCGCGAAGCAGTCTTTGCTTTGGACGCCCCGACAACGATGAACTTCTCCGCGAGGTGAATGTCGCTCCATTCCAGCCGCTCGATCTCGGCAGAGCGCAAACCGGCAAACGCGCCAAGAGCGAGGCACGGCAGAAACTCGGGCGTCGCCACCGCAAGCAGCCGGGCAATCTCTCCCGGCGTGAAGATTTCCACGTCGCCGCCGTTGACTTTGACGCGCTCGACATTCGCAACGGGATTGTCAACGGCGTAGCTCCGCGCCACGGCGAACTTGAACAGCGTGTGCAACACCGTCCTGAAGTTCCGGTAGTTCTGCGGCTTGAGTTTCAGACCGTCCAGCCAGTCCTGAATGTCCGTTGTCGTGACGTTGCCCGCATCCTTCCTGCAATCCCCGGCAAACTTTTCCAGCCGCCCCCGTAAATCCTTCATGTAGCGGTCCGACGCGCCACGGGCTTGTTTGATCTTGAGAAACTCGGCCACCAACTCAGCCACGGGCTTTTTGATCGTCTGCTTGTGCCGGGCGGAATAGAACTTCACGGCGGCGTGCAGGTTCGCCAGGTCGCCAACCACTTTGAGACACGCGGCCACGGTTGCGGTCGCCGCGTCCACGGTTACGTTGAATGGTTTGAGCCGGGCCACGGCGTTTGCGTACTCGCCAGCCTGATCTCGCGTCATGCTGGCGGCGACGTAGTCGCGGGCGTCAATCCGCTTGGCCAGTTTCTCCGCCGCTTCCAAGGCTTCCAATTGCGTTCCGTAGCAATCGAATCGGCGTTTTGGTTTGCCGCCGGCATCGCTCTCCGCAAAGTTGGCAACCATGAAGCTGAGATTCCCGCCCGGCGTCTTGCGCCGATAGACGGTGACGATTTCGCGGCCCGGTTGGACCTTCCTGGGCCAGCTTTCCACTTGCCCGGCCTTGCGTGATTGGGTAGTTTTCATGCGTGTTAGAGTTGCATAAGTGTTGCACGATGTCAACTCTATTCACGAAAAAGCCGGGTAGAAACAGGCGTTTTAGTCAATGTTTCCAAGGCAAACGGAGAGATGGCTGAGTGGCCGAAAGCGGCGGTTTGCTAAACCGTTATACGGGTAAAACTGTATCGGGGGTTCGAATCCCCCTCTCTCCGCCAGTTTGTTTTCCACGGTCACCATGAAAGTGATGCGCAGACTGATCGGGGGCGTTCTCGTGCTGTGCCTCCTCGCCGGCGGCAACCCGGCCCCGCGCGCCTCCTCGGTGATCGCCCTGACCACCGGCCAGCATCTGCAACTGGCCGAAGCTGTCTTTCGCGGAACGGTCGTCTCCGTGGAATCCTACCGCGACTCTGACGACGGGCTGATTTACACGCGGACGCTCGTGCGGGTGGACGAGCTGTTCAAGGGGAACCTGCCGGCCATCGTCCAGTTGGTTCACCGCGGCGGCTCGGTGGGCAACGTGGGCGAGCGCGACGGTTTCGCCCCGCAATTCAAGGCGGGCGAGGAACGCTTGCTGTTTATTTCGCGGCGCGAGAACGGGACGTTGTTCGCCACGCAAGGCGGACCGAGCGCAGTGAAGCTGCAACGGGTCAACGCCGGCCGTTCCGTTTCCGATCAATTGTCGCCTCAGTTTGTTCCCTCACAGGAGGCTTTGCTTCAGGAGATCCGCCGTCTGACAAATCGAAGCGTCCAGCCCGGCGTTGCCCCCAGCGCCCAGACCGCCGCCCGCACTGACGGCCCGCCGCCTCCTTCGGTCGGACCCGCAGACCCCTTGTTGACGGATGGCAATGGACTCCCGGCGAGATACATTCTGCCGGATCGGGGAGAACCGATTCCTTACCTCGTGGACGCCGATGCATTGCCCGTTGGCATCACCTTGACGCAAGCGTTGAGCGCCGTGCAAACAGCCCTCGCCGCGTGGAGCGCCGTATCCAGCGTGAAATACCAGTTTGAAGGCGTGCAAAGCTTCGGCGCCGGGGCCGACACGATTGACGCTGACGACGGCAAGCTCCGGGTGCAATTACACGACAACTACAACCGTATCCCCGGCGCAACCACGCTGGGCATCGGCGGCCGTTATTCCTCCCTCGGAACCCTTTTGCCCGCCGGCTGGGGTGAAGGCGGGAATGTCGCGGGCGCCGAGTTCAACCTGACCACAGGTGGCTACGTCGTGCTCAAGCACACCAACGTAACGATGCAGACTCTCTCTACTTTCACCGAGGTGCTCTGCCATGAGACGGGCCATTCGCTTTCGTTGGACCATTCCAGCGAAGACACGGCAGAAACAAACCCCCTGCTCAAACAAGCCATGATGTATTTCCAGGCGCACGCCGACGGCCGGGGCGCGACGCTCGGCGCCTATGATCCGCCGATCATCCAAATGGTCCAGCCCCTCACAAACACTCCGCCCTACACTTTTCCCCGGGTCATGGACATCGTGACGGCCACTCCGACCCAGCCAAACATCCCCGGCATCAACGAAATCGAATTGCGCGGGTACGACCTGCAATCGAGCAACCTGACGCTTGCCGTCACCAACGCCACCACTAATATTTTTTTTCTGACAAATAATATTTTGAAATACACTCCATCGGAATTTTCCAGCGGCCCGCGGCTGGACCCTTCAGATATCTTTGACTATGGCCGGATCTTCACGCGCTTTTCGGACGGCACGAACGCCTCGACCTATGTTTCCGTCCGGGTCATGTCCTTCAGCAGAGACAACTTCCCGGCGACATCGGATGGCATCCCGGACAATTGGATGACAAACTACTTTGGAGTTGGAAACGCCAACCCTGCCGTCGGCATGAAGCACGCGGCGGGCGACGATGCAGACGTCGACGGCATGACCAACCTCCAGGAATACCGCGCGGGCACCGATCCCACCAACGCCAGTTCCAAACTCGCCATCACTTCCTTCTCGCTGACCAACCTGCAATGGCAGGCCAGACCCTACGAGCTTTACGAAGTGCAAGTCTCCACCAACCTGACGGACTGGACGCGCATCCTCAATCCCATCCTGCCCACCAGCGCCAACGGCACGGCGACCGGCCTCAACACCAATGGCATCCGGCAATTCTTCCGCATCCAAAAAGTTCCCTGACCGGCCCGTGGAATTTTTTCAGCCCATGATCTGGGATTTGAACTGTCACCTGTCGGGCATTTCCGGACGCACGCCGGAGGAACGCCTGGCGCAGCTTTTCGGCTCCGGCCTCTCGCGGATGCCTGAAGGACAAGGGGCCACCCTCACCATTGAGCAAATGGGCGATCGGCTGGCGTTTTTGCCGGGCGAGCAGTAGGCTTGTGGCATTGCTTTCATGAAAGCCGGCCTGAGTTCCAAAGTGTTGGCGCAGGTGGAAGCTGATTTCCCGCCTGCGAACCAGGACGAGGTGGCACAAGTGCTGGCTCTCTATGCCGGTCAGGAGCCGGAGCGTGTCCAACTCGACATCCTCGTTCTGGCCGCGGGCGACGTGGCGCTGGTTTACGAGCATGTCGAGCGCGCGCAGCGCGATTACCGCGACATTTTGTTTTGGGCCGAGAACCCCGACGAAGCCCGGCTCGATACGCCCGAGAAACGCGAACGAATGCGTGAACTTTTCCGCTGGCTGGGCGTCAAGCTCCCGGCCTGGCTGGACACCGGCTCCGAATCGTAAACGCGGATATGAAACGGACTCTCGCTGTGTGCATTCTCCCGCTGGCGCTGGCCGCAACCGGAAGCGGAGCGGATTTGCTCCTCATCGAGGACGTCGAAGGCCAGCCGCTCGCGGCGAACATTCAGCGCGTTCAGCAGGCGCTCGAATTCTTCGGCGTGCCGTTGCCCGCGGAATTCCAACGTGCCATTGACGCCGCGGCTGCGGCGCGAGACGCGCAGAAACTTCAACAACTCCTGGATCAACGTGTCGTGCTCGTCGTTCACATCAACCCGGAGGCGCGGGTGAAGGTGGCGCGCGGGCCGGCGCCGGCGGTCTTGCAGCAGGCGGGCTACACGCCCGTACTGATCAAGGTCATCAACCAGAGCGGCGGCACCCAGCGGTTGCGCATCGGCAGCCCGCAGGCGGGGCCGGTCTATGCGGGCGTTGCCAGACTCAGCATGGAGCGCCAACAGCAGGAGCCTCTGCGTGAAAACGAAAACACCGAAGGCCGTGCCGACCGATTCCTCGACCTCGAAATGTTTGCCGCGCCACCGATGACACCCGACCTGAGCGGTCTCCCGGTCGAGTACGCCCTCGCGTTGATTTACAGCAGCGAAGCCGGCCAACGCGAAGCGACGCTCGGTTTCGACATCGGCCAGGGCACGCAAGACCCCGGCTTCCGCGCCGAGGCGCCGGTGTTGTTTGACGTGCGCCCCGCCGTCGCAGTGAGGCTTGAGGTGAAGGATCACGACGGCCGGCCGACCGTGGGCCGCTTCACGTTCCTCGACCACTCGGGCCACGTTTATCCGACGCAACCCAAGCGGCTGGCGCCCGATTTCTTTTTCCAGAAACACATCTACCGCGCCGACGGTGAGACGGTGCTGCTGCCGCCCGGCGAGTTCACGATGTACTACGGCCGCGGCCCGGAATATCGCTGGCTCAAGCGAACGGTCACCATTCCATCTTCCAACTCAAAACTTAAAACTCAAAACTTAAAACTCGAAATCCACCTGGAGCGCTGGGTGAACCCCATGTCCTACGGGTTCTATGCCGGCGATCACCACATCCACGCCGCCGGCTGCGCGCATTACGCCTCGCCGAGCGTGGGCGTGAACCCGGAGCACATGTTTCAGCAAATCAAGGGTGAAGGCCTCAACGTCGGCTGTGTGCTCACGTGGGGGCCGGGGTTTGATCATCAGAAACAATTCTTCGCCGCCACCGTGGACCGCCTCAGCGAACCGCTCACCGTGATGAAGTACGACATCGAAGTCAGCGGTTTCGGCTCGCAGGCGCTGGGCCACGTCTGCCTGTTGAACCTCAAGGAGCAGATTTATCCCGGCGCCGACGGCAGCTCGAACTGGCCGACCTGGACGACGCCCGTTTTGCGTTGGGCCAAATCGCAAGGCGCCTTCACCGGCTACGCACATTCCGGCAGCGGCCTGCAAATCGAGCCGGCGGCGGCGGCAAAGCGTTTGCTCGATCAACTCGACGCGAACAAAGACGGCCGGCTCGACCGCGCGGAAGCCGCCCGGGGTCTGTTGCCCGAAACATTCGAGACCACCGATGCGAACCGGGATGCGTTTCTCAGCCAGATTGAGATGACCGCGAGCCACGACCGGGTGGCCGACCAGTTGCCGAACTTCGCCATCCCCGAATTGAACAGCGTGGGCGCGCAGGAGATTTTTGTGACGGCCGCGCAGGGCCTGTGCGATTTCATCAGCGCGATGGATACCGCGCGGCTGCGCGAGTGGAACTGCTGGTATCACCTGCTCAACTGCGGCCTGCCGTTGAAGGTCAGCGGCGAGACGGACTTTCCGTGCATGAGCAGCACGCGCGTCGGCCAGGGCCGCGTCTATGTGCAACTCGGCCGGGTGGAGCGGGTGGACTTCGTGAAATGGTGCGAGGGCCTGGCGCGCGGCCGCTCCTACGTCTCGGACGGCTACGCGCACGCGCTGAAGTTCACGGTGGACGGGCGGCCCAGCGGCGACGAGGTGAAGCTTGCGCAGCCCGGCACGGTGAAGGTGAAGGCGAAAGTCGCGTTCTCCTCCGAAACGCCGCTCGAAACGGCGTACGGCGGCGCGATGCCCGCGGGCGGTCTGCGCCTCGTGGGCGACACGGTGAACCTGCATGAAACCATCGGCGCAGGCGTGTTCCAGCGGGGCCAACGGCTGGTGGAACTGGTGGTGAACGGGCAGGTCGTTGCGAGCCGCGAGGTGGCGGCCGACGACCGCGTTCACGAGTTGGAGTTCAGGGTGAAAGTGGATCGGAGCAGTTGGATCGCGCTCCGCCAGTTCCCGCAATTGCACACCAACCCGGTCAATGTGCTTATCGGCGGCCGGCCGATTCGCGCGTCCCGCAACAGCGCGCTGTGGGCCATCGGGTGCATTGAGCAACTCTGGCGCGTGCGCGGCAAGGGCATCGCCGCCGCCGAGCGCGCCGAAGCGGAACAGACCTTTGCCGCGGCGAAGGAATTCTACCGCCGGATTGCCGATGAGTGTGAAGCCGGCCATCAGCCCCTTATAAAAAAGTAGGAGCCGACGTCAGGAGGCGCTGACCCTTTTCTTAAGCCCAAGGAAATCAGAGTCTCGTTACCTCGACTCCTACGAATCAGGATGGAGGATTCTCCGACCTTGACGAGCCGCTTGACGCCTGACTTGATAGGCGCGGCTCGCAACTCCGGGCCAAAAACTACAATGCGCACACCAACCGCGATGGCCCTCCTGCTGGCGACTTTGCTCTCGAGCGCGGGCCTTGGCCGGGGCGAATCCAATTGGCCCCAGTTGCGCGGGCCTAACGGACGGGCCGTCGCCGAACAAGGCGCGCCGCCCGTGGAATTCGGCCCCGCCAAAAATGTGCTCTGGAAAACCCCCCTGCCCGCCGGCCATTCCTCGCCCTGCATCTGGGCGGATCGGATTTTTCTGACCGGCTTCGACCAGGGCAAATTGCAAACGTTCTGCCTGGACCGGCACACGGGGAAAATGTTGTGGAGCCAGACCGCGCCGGTGGAAAAAATCGAGCCGCACCACCGCATCGGCGGGCCGGCCTCGTCCACGCCGGCCACCGATGGCCGGCAGGTTTACGTCTATTTCGGTTCCTGCGGCCTGTTGTGCTACGACTTCGACGGCCATGAAAAATGGCGCCGCTTGCTGCCCATTCCCATCACGGACTTCGGCACCGGCACCTCCCCGATCCTGGCGGGCGGACAGGTCATCCTGCTTTGCGACCAGGATGTCGGTTCGTATCTGCTGGCCGCGGACCGGGCCACAGGCAAAACCATCTGGCAAACCGAACGCCTGGAATTTTATCGCGGTTTTTCCACGCCGATGGTCTGGGACCATGACGGCGTCGAGGAATTAATCGTCGCCGGCAACATCTGGTTGAAAGCCTACGACGTGGCGACTGGGCGCGAACGGTGGAAAGTGCGCGGGCTGTCGCGGGTGGCCAACGCCTCGCCCGCGGCGGGCGACGGGCTGCTGTTCATTTCGAGCTGGAACGTCGGCGCGGACGCGGGGGACCGGATGATGATGCCGCCTTTCGAGCAATTTCTCGCCGTGCAGGACAAAAACAAGGACGGCCGGCTGGCGAAGGACGAATTCCCCGCCGGGCCGTTGCGCGATCGTTACCCGCAAATTGACGTGAACAAAGATGGCCTCGTCACGCGCGCGGAATGGGACGCCATGAAGCAGGTCTTCGAGCGCGCCGAGAACACGCTGCTGGCCATCCGGCCGGGCGCACGCGGCGACGCCACCGAAACGCACGTCGCGTGGAAGAAAACGCGCGGTCTGCCGTACGTGCCGTCGCCGCTGTTTTACGACGGCCGCATTTACACGATCAAAAACGGCGGCATGGCCTCGTGCTTTGAAGCGCGGACCGGCCGGGAACTTTATTTGGAGGAACGCATCGGGGTGGTGGGTGATTTTTATGCTTCACCCGTCGCTGCCGACGGCAAGGTTTATCTCGCTGCCCAAAAAGGCGTGATCGTGGTGTTGGCGGCCGGCGACGCGTTTCAAGTGCTGGCCCGAAATGATTTCGGCGAGCCGATCATGGCCACGTCCGCCATTGTGGAGGGGAAGCTCTACGTGCGCACGGCGGGTGCTCTCTACGCGCTGGGAAACTTGTCCACCAGTCAGGAACATTGAACGCTCTTATCAAGCTCCTGGATTTATGCCAGTTCATGCAGATCGAAACACCCCTCACCCTGACCCTCTCCCCTCATCCGATGAGGGGAGAGGGGATCTCCGCCTCAGCCGGTTTGCCCAGCGGTTCGGCACCACCTGTCCCAGCGGTTTCCCTCTCCCCTTCGGAAGGGGAGAGGGTCAGGGTGAGGGGTTGCTTCAGGGTGCCTCATGTCGCCTTAACCAAACAACAGTGGGGCCGGGGTGAGGGGCGCCTGCCACTGCATGGTTACGGCTGAAGCGAAGTGACAAAGAAACAACAAAATGACCCTCCCAACTCCATATCATCCATGAGCGATAAAAAACTGACCGGCAAAGTCGCGGTCATCACCGGTGCGAGCAAAGGACTGGGCAAGGCGATGGCCATCGCCTTGGGCGCGGCCGGCGCGCGCATCGCCATCGCCTCGCGCGACGTGAAACTTTCCAACGAAACCGCCGCCGCCGTGCGCGCCGCAGGCGCGGACGCCGAAGTCTTCCGCGCGGACGTGATGGAGGAACAGCAAGTGCTCAAGCTGGAGAAGGACGTCATCGCCCGGTTCGACCGCGTCCACATTCTCATCAACAACGCCGGCATCAACGTCCGCAAACCCATCGGAGAGCTTTCGCTCGACGAATGGAACCGGATGATCCAGACCAATCTCACCGCCGCGTTTCTGATGTCCCGCTCTTTCGTGCCGCACATGAAAGGACAGGGGTACGGGCGGATCATCAACATGACCTCGATCATGAGCCATGTCGCGCTGCCTGGCCGCAGCGGCTATTGCGCGAGCAAAGCCGGCCTGCTGGCGTTCACGAAGGTGCTGGCGATCGAACTGGCCGACGACGGCATCACGGTCAACGGCATCAGCCCCGGTCCATTTGCCACGGAAATGAACCAGGTGATTTTGCAGAACCCGGAATTGAGCAAGGAATTCCTTTCCAAAATCCCGCTCCGACGCTTCGGCAAGGTGGAGGAAATCGGCCAACTGGCGGTCTATCTCTGCTCGGAAGAAGCGGGGTTCATCACCGGCACCGATCTGCTGATTGATGGCGGCTGGTGCGCGCAATAAGTTCATCGTCCATGAATCGCCCCCTCACCCTGCCCTCTCCCCCGATGGGGGAGAGGGTGGCCGAAGGCCGGGTGAGGGGGATTCCCGCTTTGTGGTCCCAAAGCTTGCTAAGAAAGAAAGGGGGCAATCCATGATATTCTCGCGGAACCGATCGCCAGCCCGGGCGGAGGGAAGGCTGCGGAGCATGCGGACTGCCGCCAAGAGGCTCCCTTGGCTGCTCGTCGTGTGCGCGGTCTCTGCGGCTGCGGGCTCCGAGCGCCCAACACTCGTTGCCAAGTGGAGCCGGTATGAAGCGAGCTTTGAAAGTTCCAAAACCTACGCGAACCCGGTTCAGGAAGCCGGCTTGCGCGTGACGTTCAGGTCGCCCGGCGGCACGATGCACCCCGTCGGCGGTTTCTGGGACGGTGGCCGCCACTGGAAGGTCCGCTTCGCGCCGAACGAAATCGGCGAGTGGAGTTATCAGACCGCCTGTTCGGACGCGCAGAATCGCGGCTTGCACGGACGCGCCGGCCGGTTTATTTGCACCGCGCCGGCGGGCCGGACGCGGTTCGAGCAACACGGTCCCGTGCGCGTCTCGCGCGATGACCGCTACCTGGAGCATGAGGACGGCACGCCGTTTTTCTGGCTCGGGGACACGGCGTGGAACGGGCCGCTGCTTTCCACCGAAGCCGACTGGGACGTTTACGTGCGCGAGCGCGTCCGCCAGCAATTCACCGCCGTGCAATGGGTGACGACGCAATGGCGCGCCGCGCCGGAGGGCAACCGCGAACATCAACTTGCCTTCACTGGGCGGGAAAAAATCGTCGTGCAGCCGGAATTTTTCCGGCGCCTGGACGCCCGCGCCGAGACGCTGCACCATGCCGGCCTGCTCAACGTGCCGGTGCTGCTCTGGGCCTTCAATGGCGGGTCCAATCCGCAGATCAATCCGGGCGTCTCGTTGCCCGATGACCAGGCGATTCTCCTGGCGCGTTACCTGGTCGCGCGCTGGCAGGACCAGGCGGTCGTCTGGATCTTGAACGGTGACGGCGATTATCGCGGGCCAAAAGCCGAACGGTGGAAAAAAATCGGGCGCGGCGTCTTTGGCGACATCGCGCACGCGCCGGTGACGTTGCATCCCGGAGGCCGCATGTGGGTGATGGAGGAATTCCGCGACGAGCCATGGCTCGGCCTGTGCGGCTATCAAAGCGGCCACAATGAAACCGAGGACAATCTGAAATGGATTTTCTCCGGGCCGCCCGCGAAGGATTGGAAAAATGAACCGCATCGCCCCTGTCTCAGCCTGGAGGCACCGTACGAGAATCACGGGCAAGGCGGCGACAAACGGATCAGCTCGCTGGGCGTGCGCCGCGCGCATTACTGGAGCCTGCTCAACGCCCCCACCGCCGGCGTCACTTACGGCGGACACGGCGTCTGGGGGTGGGACGACGGCACGACCACACCGACCGACCATCCCAAAACCGGCGTGCCGCTGCCCTGGCGGAAAGCGCTGGTGATGCCCGCCGCCGGACAGATGGCGCACCTGGCGGCGTTTTTTAATTCGATTGATTTCTGGCGTTTGCGCCCGGCACCGGAAATGGTGGCCAATCAACCGGGGAACCTTTTACCGCGCAAGTTTATCGCGGCGGCGCGTACTGAGCAGGGAGACCTGGCGGTCTGCTACGTGCCGGAAGACCGGATGGTGGAATTACGGCAGGACCAGTTACCGCGCAACTTTGCCGCGAGCTGGTTCAATCCGCGCACGGGGGGAAAAGGGCCTGTCGTCGCGATCCTGACCGAACGCACCGTGAAATTTGCCACCCCGGCGGAAGGCGACTGGCTCTTGTTGCTGAAAGGAGCGAATCCGGCGGAGCGGTGAGGCACTGTGGGCAACAGGGATTACACGGGCTGTCGGCGCAGGAGCAGGATCGCGATGCCCAGCGCGCCTAACATCAGAAGTTGTGGCTCGGGCACGGGGGTGATGGCGAAACTCTGCAAGCCGGCCATGCTCACGGCCTGAGCCGAAAGGCCCGACTGCGTGAGCACGGTCAGCATATCGGAGCGGCCCGCGCAGCTGGAGGAGTCGGAACTGGCCAAGGCCTCCTCGTAGGTGCTGCCGGTCGCGGTGGTCCAGGCGCGAATCTGAACGACGGCGCTCTCGCCCGGCGCCACGCCGGCGACAGTTCGCGACCCGTCGGTGCCGACGTTGACGTAACCCGACGCCAGGCCGGTTTTGAAATCAACCGCCATGCCGGTCGCCACCAATTTGTCCTCTGTGGTGCCGAGCGGACCGGCGTAAAGCTGGGCCATAAACACGTTGCCCGACAATAACGTGCCACCCACATTCAAATCGAAAATCGGGGCATCGATGCCATCGGCAAAAACTTTGTTGTTAAAATTGACGGTGCCTTGCGCGTGAGTCGGCGAAGCTGCCGAGAGACCCAGGGCGAGAACGGCCGCCAGCACGGCCCGGCGGCCGGCTGCGGGAAAGTGATATGAAAACAACCGGTTCATATATGAATTCGCACACGCATTGCCGGATTTTTGAGCAACCCCGATGCCACCGGCGTTCCCCGGTGTTTGCTGGCGATTTGCAGCAACGCCAGCTGGTCGCCAGTACCAATTTGTCCGCCGATTGGACAGTCAGCCGTGGACAGGCCTGACACGAGGAAGTGGAAACGCTGCGACCGTTTGCCGATCTCAGTTGTGGGCCGAAAAATTCCGCACCCAGTTGGTAGCCGTGGTCTTGAACAGGAAGAATCCTTCGCCCACGTTCACATTCGGCTCGGCGTCCCAGAGATTGAATTGCGCGTAGAACCGGCTGATCAGGTACCCGCCGTTGCGATAGACATAGACAATGTCGCCGCCGACGCCGGGAAACTTCAGTGCCGTCTGCAACAAACCGGCTTGTGGCACCTGCGAGGCGATCATCGAATAGCCCCCCGGCATCGCGGTGGTCAAGGCACCTTCCGGCACATCGCCGACAAAGGTCACGATAAACGGCGCCGCGGTTGGATTGCGAATGAACGCCGCTTCGCCCGGCACGAACGGCTGGTTGTCATCGTCCCACGCCAGGAAATCCGGATCGTACGAGTTGATGCTGAAGTCCAGCCTCAGGTTCCGAAATTTCGAGATCGTGGTGCCGCCCGGCACGTTGGGAAAGAGGTGGGCCACAGTGTTGGTTGGCGCGTTCAACTGATTGGCGATGGTCGAGTAGCCCGGGGGCACCACCACGGAGACAAACCCGACGGCATTGGAGGTCAAGACCGATTCGACATTGACCCGGTAAAACCGCTGCGGGTAGTTGCCCGCCAGCGCATCGTTGAACAGGAGCGCGCCGGTGTTGTTGAACAAATTGGTGACCATGGTCCAGGTCTTCAGATCAGCGGAGGCCTGAATCGTGTTGGTCCGTCCCACCGTGCCGGTGAGGGACATTTGGAACGAGCCGTTGCCCAAGCGCGTTGGCGCTGTGATGCCAGGGGCCGTGACCGAGATGTTCACGGGAGCGGAGACGGTGGCCGCGCCGGAATTGTCGGTGGCCACGGCGGCTAGCGCGTATTGGCCGGGGGGCGCGTTGGCCCAGGTGAAGCTAAAAGGACTGGCGGTGTCCTCGCCCAATTTGGTCACGCCCTGAAAGAACTCCACCTTGCTGGTCGTGCCGTCGGTGTCAACGGCGCTGGCGTTGATGGTGATGTTGGCCGGCGCGGTGAACCTGTCCAGATTGGCCGGGCTGGTGAGGCTCACTGTCGGCGGATGGTTTGTCGGCGAACCGGTGAAGCTCAGGGACATCTCGGCAATCTGGTCCCACCCATCAACGCGCCAGCGGTGGATGCCGGCGTGTGCGCTTTCGTCGTTGTGATAAAGATAAAGTTTGCCGCTGACAAGGATCAGCGTGGGAGAAAACGCATTGCCGGCCGTCCCGGCGCTCGCCGACAGATGGTTGGCGGCGGGAAAGAGCGGTCTGCCAAATTGTCCGACAAACAATCCGTTGTCGTAGAAATGCAGCCATTGGTTGGCCTGCCCGCCGCTCCAAAACTCGCCGTTGTAGCCGGCCACAATATTTCGCCCTGACACCAGGGTTTGGTTGCCCGCGTACGAAACCTCGGGCGCCGGATCGAACGTGCCGGTCGGATTGATGATCCACCCATTCGAATCGGTTTGCCAGGCTCCTTCCGGCATCGCTCTCCAGAGGAAGGTGTTGCTGTTGGTGCGCAGCGCTCCCAGATGCCAGAAGGAACCCCGAAATGTGGCGAACGTGGGAATCAAACCCGACGCGGTGATGTTGTAACGAGGATTCAGCGAACCGCTGAACCCGCGCGGCCAGGGATCATCGTTCACAGTGACAGGGACAGAAACAAGCAATTCCTCGGGTCCCCACAAAGGATTATTGCCGGCATCAAATCCTGAAAGACGCTTGCGGTACAAGGGCAGGTAGCCACCGGAGACATACCCGAAAGTGCGCAAAGACCCATCCGGTTGAATCGTGTACCAGTCTGTTTGCAACCGCCCGCATTCCCGCATGAACCCGTTGGACTGAAGCTCCATCACCACCGTCTCATTGTACCCTTGGGCGTCCTTGCCGATCAACAAAGTGTACGTCCTGCCGTTCGTCATGGTCATCAATTGCGGAATGCCCTGAAGGGATATGTTGGCGGGCAGGACCGCCTGCCAATTGCGGGTGAACGCCCAGCTTTGCTGCAGGGGCTTGCTGTAATCAACGCTGAACTCCAGCCAGTCCCCGAATACCCGCGTCGGATTGCCCAGGTCCACGCCCGAGCTGTAGGTGTGCGGCAAATACTGGAGGTTGTCTTTGTGGTTGCGGAAACGGTCAAACAACATCGCGCGACTGTTGCCGTTGTCGCCGACCCAGAACGAACCGTCGGCATTGAACGCGAGGAAGCTGCCCTGGAACCAGAATTTATTGGTCGCCACGTTGGCGCCATTGGCCGGATAACCGCCCGGCTGTCCGTAGGTCCACTGCGGAATCCCCGATTGATTGAAGCCTTTGAGTTGATGGTTGGTGCCGCCATCGGCCACGACCAGCGTGTTATCCAGCGGCGAGACGCCCAGCGCAAGCGGCCACGAAAAGCCGGGGATGGTGACCGAAAGTTTGGGTGAGTTGGTTAAATTGGCAAACAATTTCACCGTGCCATTGTTCGTGCTGGCTACCCAGAGCTCGTCGTTCGTGTTGACGGTCAGCGCTCCCGGAGTAGCGACGGCAATGTTTTTGACGAAAACCCCGGTTTTTTTGTGAAAGACCTTCACCACGTTGTTGTCGCGGCGGGCTACAAACAGGTAGTTGCCCCTCTTCTGTACGGCCAGCCCGGTTAGCGCATTGGTGCCGTCGTCTATCACGCTCGTCCAGGGATCGTAGTTCACGCCGGTGCTGAAGTTCCACCGCGAGTTGTTGGTCAGGTTGGCGGCAAAGACAAAGGTGGCCGGCTCCGCCCCGCCGATGTTGCCGAAGTACGCCAGCTCCCCGTCCGTATCGCAGAACGCAAACGAACGGCGGTAATCTTCAAAATCAATCAACCCCGCCCGGGATTGGTAGTTGGTCGAGTGAAAGTGATAGAGCATCGTTTGCAGTTCGTTATAGCCGGTGCACAGCACGCCGTTCGTGCCCGTGATCTTCATGTCGTTGATGAAAAAGAACGAACGGTGCTTGTAAGGGCCCGTCAAATCCGCAGAGGTATTGCCGATCACACCTTCCCAGACATAGTTGACATTGTGGGCGATGAGCTTGGGATACAGCCCCGTTCCCGTCACGGTGTTCCCGCGATCGTCCAGCCCGTCCCACGTCAAGGGATGAGTTCCGGCGCTGAACCGCACGTTGCTCCAGAGCGTTCTGACCAGAGTGCCGTCCGCCGCGTAAACCCCCGCGCTGGTAGTCGCGTCATTGGTCAGGGTAAAATTCCCGCCCTGGGGTTGTGCCAGCGCCGGCGGACAGGTGAAACCGCTGGCGAACAAAATCCCGACCGCGGTGAAATGGAACGCCACTGTATTCAAACTGCGCCGGAAGAACAGGCCCGTCTTTTTCTGCGCATTTGCAAAACTGGTATTTCCGTTCCGCGCGTTTCTCGATTTCCAGAATGTTTCTCCCTGCGTCAGATACGCATTTACATCATGCACACGGCTGCTTCAGCAACGGCTTTGCCAAACCAACAAACCCAATGAATACAATGCTGTACATCAAATATGTGCGTCAGTCTTGCTGTCCATATTCGGGACGCGCTGCGCCGACAACTTCACTTCTATATTTGTGGCGGGGAATGGAAGAAGGAAAAGACGGTGGCGAAATTCTCAAAAAAGAGTTCACCACCTCATTCCAGGGGCGAAATGGTCCGCCACTCGTGCCATTCAAAGAATGGCGCGATTTCTCCGCCACCGGCGAGGAGATGAGCAAAGGCAGCCGCCAACGGTTGATCCGTCCCGGAATAACGACTGCCGTCCTGCGGCTTCACATCCTTTTAGTTGGATTTCCCCCCCGTGGTCTGTTAGCAAATTGTTGAAAAAGTCATGTTTTGCAAAATTGACCTCGATTTCATTGGGGGGTTCGCATGAGTTTTTCGCCGAAAATGAGTTTTTCAACAGCCCGTTAGGCGAGACCCGCCGGGAAATGAAAATACTGACCTTGAGTAACTGTCCGCTCGTGGAACACCAGGGCTCCGGGTACAACGTGCTCAATTTCTGCAAGGGCCTTCGCCAGCGGGGGCATGAAGTGGACGTTTTCGGTCCGGCGTCCTATGAACCGCTGGCGTTCCTGAAAAAAGCCCGGCGCCACCGGCAGTCGCTCGGCATGGCCGTCCGCGCTGTTTTCCATCTAGGCAGGAAAAAAACCGACCTCGTGGAGTTTTACGGCGCCGAATCCTGGCTGGCCGTCACCCTGTTGCGAAAACTCAAACGGCGGAACTTTCTCCTCGTGGCCCACAGCAACGGCATCGAAACGCATTTCACCGAAAAACAGGAATACTATCTGGGCCACTCGACCTTCGACGGCGCCCCGCCCCGGTGGTATCAAACAATTTTCAAACCGCCGGTGGAGCGCGCCTTCACTCAGGTGGACGCGCTGGTCACCGTCAGCCGGAGCGATCGCGAGTATGTTCTCCACAAGGGCTACCAGGACGACCCACACGTCATCGCGATTGAAAACGCGCTGCCCGACAATTTTCTCGGGCTGCCGGTGAATTTTCAGCGCCCCAAAGTGCTCGGTTTTTGCGGATCGTGGCTGCCGGCCAAGGGAACGGAAATTCTGCGGACGGATGTGTCCCGCATTTTAACCGATTTTCCCGACGCGGAATTTAAAATCATCGGCGTCGGCCGCCATTTTCTAAAAGAGCACTATTTCCCCGCCAACACCTGGCCGCGCATTCGGGTCTTTTCGTTCGTTGAAGACAAAAGAACCTTGCAACAGTTCTATCAAAGCATCGGCATCCTGGTGGTTCCGTCCGTTTATGAAAGTTTTGGCCTCGCCATGGCCGAGGCCATGGCGTGCGGTTGCGCGGTCGTGGCCGCCAAAACAGGCTTCGCCGCACACCTGCGCCACGGCATCGAAGCCCTGGTGATCAACCAGCCTCAATCCCCGCTCTTCTACCAGGCCCTGAAGGAATTGTTCCTCAACGAGCAAAAGCGCCTTTCGATCGCGCGCGCCGGATACCAGCGGGTCCAGTCGCTGCGCTGGGACTCTTCCGTCCAGCAACTCGAGAGCGCTTACGCGCACTGGCTGGACGAATTCAGAAAAAATAAGCGCCCGGCTTGAATCGCCTACCGCACCACGCGCGCCCCGCCCCCGGCCATCAGCTTTTCCACTTCCGCCAATGACGCCATCGAAGTGTCCCCCGGCGTGGTCATCGCCAGCGCGCCGTGGGCCGCTCCATAATTGACCGCTCTCGCGGGATCGCCCGTGGACAGAAAACCATAGATCAGACCGGAGGCAAAACTGTCGCCGCCACCGACGCGGTCCAGGATCAGCAGGTCCTGACGGTTTTCGGCCTCGTAAAATTCCCCGTCCGCCCAACAAATCGCGCCCCAGTCATTGACCGTGGCCGACTTCACCGCCCGCAACGTCGTGGCCGTGACCTTGAAGTTGGGGAATTCCTGGACCGCCTTTGCGATCATCTTCTTGAAGGCCGTCACATCAATCTCGGAAATGTTTTCATCCACCCCTTCGACCTCGAACCCGAGGCACGCGGTGAAATCCTCCTCGTTGCCGATCATGACATCCACGTATCTGGCGATGTTGCGGTTGACCTCCCGGGCTTTTTTGTGGCCCCCGATGGATTTCCACAGCGAAGGCCGGTAGTTGAGGTCGTAAGAAACGATCGTGCCGTGCTTCCTGGCGGTTTTCACCGCTTCTTCGACCACTTGCGCGGTCGTTTCCGAGAGCGCCGCAAAAATTCCGCCGGTGTGAAACCACCGCGCGCCCAGTTTGCCGAAAATATGTTCCCAATCCACGTCGCCCGGTTTCATTTGCGAGGCGGCCGTCAGGCCGCGGTCCGAAACACCCACCGCGCCGCGTATCCCGAATCCCCGCTCGGTGAAGTTCAATCCGTTGCGCACCTTGCGGCCCACCCCGTCGAACGGGACCCACTTGATGAACGCCGCCTCCATGCCGCCCTGCAAAATAAAATCCTCGAGCAACCGGCCCACGTCGTTGTCCGCAAACGCCGTCACCACCGCCGTGCGCAGCCCGAAGCAACGCCGCAGGCCGCGCGCCACGTTATACTCCCCGCCGCCTTCCCACACCGTGAAGTGGCGGGTGGTGCGAATGCGTCCTTCGCCGGGATCGAAACGGAGCATGATTTCGCCGAGGGAAATCTGGTCATACTGGCAGGCCTCAGCCGGTTTGATCTTTAGGATGGACATGGGTAACAGTGTGTCTGGTCTGCAAACGGCGTGCAATCACCGCGGGTGACCCACCCGCGTGCATTGGCGTATTGCCCAAATCTGCTTTCCGGAGGGACAAGCTATGCGAGTCCCAAACTTCTTCAGCGTTTCCGGGCGAATCAGGGACTCGCGCAGCTCGTCCTTCCGGTCAAAAGCACGTTGCTGCGATCTGGCCACCCGCCGGCCAACGACGGGGCAAAGTGCGCAAAAACCCCGCCCAACTCAAGCCTTTTCCCGCGGTAGGATTGGTTTTCCCAGCAGGATAATACATAAGTTTCATAGAATTTTATATGGTGAAACCGGCCCCGGCGCGATAGATTCGCCCTGATTTCAACAACCGTTTTCAGAAAGCGTGGTGCCCTATGCTCAATATCACCGGTGACGGTTCCATCACCACCTGCGACGGCCTGACCCGCCGCGATTTCCTCCAGGTGGGCACGCTCGGCGCCATTGGCCTGAGCCTCGCCCGTTTTGCCGCCCTCCAGGCCGCCGGTGCGGTCGCGCCGGGCAACGACGAGAAATCTGCCATCATGATCTTCAACCTCGGCGCGCCCAGCCAGCTCGACTTGTTCGACCTGAAACCCGACGCGCCGCGCGAAATCCGCGGGCCGTTCAAGCCCATCCGCACCAAATCGGACGCGTTCGAAATTTCCGAACTCCTGCCGCTGCACGCGAAGTTTGCCGACCAGTTCTCACTCGTGCGCTCCTGTTACCACACCGCGGCGGCGGTGCACGACACCGGTCATCAGATGATGCAGACCGGCCGGCTCTTTACCGGCGGCAACATCACGCCGCACGCCGGTTGCGCGCTGGAGTTTCTCCAGGGCCGCCGCACGGAGCTGCCGGCGCACGTCATTCTGCCCGAACCGATGGGACCGACCGGCGGCAACATGCCGCACGGCCAGGACGCAGGCTTCCTCGGCAAAGCTTACGACCCGTTCATGCTCAACGCTGATCCCTCGCAAAAGGGATTCAAAGTCCCCGACCTCCTGCCGCCGAAGGAAATTGGCGAGACCCGCCTGCAACGCCGCAAGCAGCTCCGCGAAGTCGTGGAACAGACGGTGAAAAACTTCGAAGCGAGCGAAACGGCCAGGTTGATGGATGCCAACTTCGAGTCCGCGTATCGCGTGATGACCAGCGCCAAGGCGCGCGAGGCCTTCGATCTCGAAAAGGAGCCGCTCAAAGTCCGCGAACGCTACGGCCTGACGCGCTTTGGCCAGTGCTGCCTGCTGGCGCGGCGGCTCGTCGAGCGCGGCGTGCGTTTCGTGACCCTCAACACTTTCATCACTGTCTTCAACGAAATCACCTGGGACATTCACGGCTCCAAGCCGTTCACTTCCATCGAGGGCATGCGCGACCTGATCTGCCCGATGTATGATCAGGGCTACACCGCGCTGATCGAAGACCTCGCGCAACGCGGCCTGCTCGACAATACGCTCGTCTGCAACCTCGCCGAATTCGGCCGCACGCCAAAAATCAACTCCGCCGGCGGCCGCGACCACTGGCCGCAATGTTGGACGGTTTATTTCGCCGGCGGCGGCGTCAAAGGCGGCCGCGTGGTCGGCAAGAGCGACGACATCGGCGCCTATCCCGCCGAGCGCCCCGTGAAACCCTCCGAGATCGTCGCCACCATTTTCCACAGCCTCGGCGTGAACCTGGACACCGAACTGCCCGGCCCGCAAGGCCGCCCCTTCCCCGTCGTGGATTTCGGAACGCACGAAATCCGGGAACTGTTTTAAGAGGCGCGCTCCATGTTTCTGAAACGGATTTGCAAGATGACGGCGCGACTCGTTGACGCCGCCTGTCTAAATCGTGCTGCCGTCGACCTGTCTCTCCGTCTTCTTTGCAGTGCAACAGCCCAACATGCTCGCGGCCTGCGAGGATTTTTCCAACAGCACAGGAGCGCCGCGTTCACGCCGCTTCACCGTGCGAGATATCCTGGGCGTTGGACTTTTCCCACGTTGCCAGGCTGTCGAGCGGTGAAGCGGCGTGAACGCCGCGCTCCTTTGGTTGCGGGAGCGCCGCGTCTCGTTTTCGCGTCTTCGTTGTTCGTTCTCTGCGTAGCCTCCGCCCTCGCCCGCGAAACGTCAGTCATTCTCCCGAACGATTTCACGCTGGCAGGCCCCGCCGCCCGCCAACTGCTCGTCGTCGAACGCATTGAAAATAAACACCTCGTCGGCCAGGTGACCAACGCCCAGTTCACCTCAAGCAGCCCAAAAATTGTCCGCATTGAGAACGGCGTCGCCCTGCCCGTCGCCAACGGCACGGCCACCCTCACCGCGAAGGCCGGGCGCGAGTCCATCTCGACAAAGGTCACCGTCACAGACATGGACCAACCCTTTGCGTGGAGCTTCCGCAATCACGTCCAGCCGGTCCTGGCCAAGGCCGGGTGCAGTTCCGGCGCCTGCCACGGGGCCGCCGCGGGCCAGAACGGTTTCAAACTTTCCCTGCGCGGCTACGATGACGACGGCGATTTTTTGACCCTCACGCGCCAGGCGCTGGGGCGCCGCGTCGTCCCCTCCGATCCGGGGCGCAGTTTGTTGCTGCTCAAACCCACCGCCGCGATTCCCCACAAAGGGGGCCAGCGTTTCGCCACCAATTCGCTGGAATACCAAATTCTGGCCGAATGGATCGCTTCGGGAACCCCGGCGCCCAAGCAAGACGACCCGCGCATCCGCCGGCTGGAAATTCTTCCTGCACACGTGATCCTCAAGCCGGGCATGGCGCAGCAACTCACCGTGCGCGCCCATTTCTCCGACGGCCACGCGGAGGATGTCACCCGCTGGGTGAAATACACCGTCGCCAACGCCGCCGTCTCGCAAGTGGACGACTTTGGCAACGTCAAGGTCGTCGGCCACGGCGAAGGCGCCATCACGGCGTGGTATCTCAGCCGCCTGGCCATCGCCACCATCACCGCGCCGTATGACCAGAAAATTTCACCGTCCGTTTTCACGAAGGCCAGGCGCCGGAATTTCATGGATGAACTCGTCCTGGAAAAACTGCAGGAACTGAACTTGCCGCCCTCGCCACCCTGCACGGATGCGGAATTCATCCGCCGCGCCTTCCTCGACACCCTCGGCCTGCTGCCCACGCCCGAGGAGACGCGCGCGTTCCTCGCTGATGTAGCCCCCGACGTAAGGAGGGGGACTGAACGCACCGACACCTCAGAATCCGCCTTCTCACGTCGGCGGCTACAAAAACGCGATGAACTCATCGAGAGCCTGCTCCAGCGGCCCGAGTTTGTTGACTACTGGTCCTACAAATGGTCGGACCTTTTACTCGTCAGCAGCGGCAATCTGACCACCGCCCCGATGTGGGCCTATTACCACTGGATTCGCAGCCATGTCGCGGCCAACACGCCGTGGGACGTGTTGGTGCGCGAACTGGTCACCGCCACCGGCAGCACGCTGGAAAACGGCGCCGCCAATTTCTACGTGCTCCACGACGAGCCGACCAAGATGGCCGAAACGGTTTCCGCCGCCTTCCTCGGCATGTCCATCAACTGCGCCAAGTGCCACAACCACCCAATGGAGAAGTGGACCAACGACGAGTATTTTGGCTTCGCGAATCTTTTCGCCCGCGTGCGCGCCAAAAACGGCGCCGCCGCCGATGAACGCATCATCTTCCCGGCCGCCGAAGGCGACCTCGTGCAGCCGCTGACCGGCCGCCCGCAACCGCCGCGCCCGCTGGAGGCCAAACCCATCGCGCTCACCGCCAAGGAGGATCGCCGCCTGCCGCTGGCCGACTGGCTCACGTCGCCGCAGAACCCTTACTTCAGCCGCTCCATCGTCAATCGCGTCTGGGCGAACTTCTTCGGCGTCGGGCTGGTCGAGGCTGTGGACGACCTGCGCATGACCAACCCGGCCAGCAACGAAAAACTTTTGTCCGCCACCGCGACATTTCTGGCGCAAAACAAATTCAACCTCAAGGCGCTGATGCGCGCGATTCTGCAATCAGAAACCTACCAGCGCTCCAGTCGGCCGCTGCCGCAAAACAAGGACGACACCCGCTTCTACTCGCGCTTTTATCCGCGGCGTCTGATGGCGGAGGTTTTGCTGGATGCGGTCTCACAGGTTACCGAGGTGCCCACGCCGTTCCGCATTGACACCCGCAACGCCAATCGCGGACTCGGCGCCACCTACCCGTTGGGCTGGCGCGCGCTGCAGTTGCCGGACGCCAACGTGGATTCCTATTTCCTCAAATCCTTCGGCCGGCCCGAGCGCGTGAACACCTGCGTGTGCGAGCGCACCGACGAGCCGAGCATGAGCCAGGCCCTGCACATTGCCAACGGCGACACGGTCAACCAGAAACTCGCCGCCAGGGACAACCGCATCGAAAAGTTGCTCGCGGAAAAAATGCCCGACGAACAACTCATCACCGAAGCTTGCCTGAGCGCGCTGTCGCGCCCCCCAGCCGCCGCCGAGAAAACCGCGATGCTCAAAACCCTGGCTTCGGTGCCGGACGCGGAACGCCGTCAGGTGCTGGAAGACATTTTCTGGGGCCTGCTGAGCAGCCGGGAGTTCTTGTTCAACCACTGACTTGCGCCCATGATCAAGCTGTTAGAAAATCTACGCACGGAAATCGGCCCCGAAGGGGCCTCAGCGAAAATTAGCCGGGGGCAAGCGAGGCACGAGCGCCACCCCCGGTCCGCAGCCCCAGACGCGCTACGCCCCGGAGGGGCGACGGAGGAGTTTGGAATGGGATCCACTTGCATCAGTGATCAAGCACCAGGGACGCTATTACGCTTTCTATCACGCGAGCGCTCAGCCGCAATGGAAGGAGTGGAGCAACAACATCGCCGTTTCCGACGAGCTCGTGCATTGGAAAAAATATCCCGGCAACCCGGTGCTGCCCGCAGACCCGGCCCATCCTCAAAGGAGCAGCGGCATCGTCGTCCACGACGGAAACCGCTATCGCCTCTACACCATGCACCCGGAGGTGTGGGTGTATTTTCCGAAAACGACAGAGAACGAAACCAAATGAAGCACGCCATCGCTTCCATCCAGGACACCGCCATGAAACCGCCAACCTCCGCATTCGCCTCGTGCGCCTCCGTCGCGATGGTCTCTTTGTTTTTCGCACTCTTTTGCGGTCATTCTTCCGCCGCCGAGACACCCGACTTCAACAAGCACATCGCCCCGCTTTTCCAGCAATACTGTCTCGATTGCCACGCTGCGCAGGACCCGGAACACGGGTTGATCCTGGAAAGTTACGATACCTTGTTGAAAGGCGGTGACAACGGCCTGGTATTTGTCCCCGGGAAAAGCGCCGGGAGTTTGCTCGTCAAATTCCTCGAAGGCCGCTCCGGCAAGCAAGGCAAAAACCAGTTCATGCCGCCGGGCAAGCGCGAGCACCTTGGACCGGCTGAAATCGCCCTCATCAAAACGTGGATTGATGCCGGCGCGCCCGCACCCAAGGAACCCAAGGCTGGCCTGGCTTCGGTCGTGATTCCCGACATCGTGCCAAAAGTTGCCCCCCCAAAAGCCATCTACGCCCTCGCCGGCTCGCCCGGCACAAAATGGATCGCCGTCGGCCGCTACGGCAGAGTGGAACTTTGGAACGCCGACACGCGTCACGTCGCGCGGACGCTGACCGGTTTGCGCGGGAACATCAACGCCCTGGCCTTCTCCGCCGATGGCTCGCAAGTATTCGCCGCCGGTGGCGACGCCGGCCTGTTTGGCGAGGCGCGGCAATGGCAGACCGCCGAGGGTTCACCTGTTCGCACTTTCGCCGGGCACACCGATGCCTGCTACGCCCTGGCGTTGTCGCCGGACGGAACAATTCTGGCCACCGGGAGCTACGATCAGAAAATACAACTGTGGAGCACGGAGACGGGCCAGGGACTCAGCACACTCAAAGGCCACAATGGCTGCGTCTATGGCCTGGCGTTCCGGCCCGATGGAAAACTTCTCGCCAGCGCCAGCGCCGATCGCACGGTGAAATTGTGGAACGTGGCCACCGGCGCGCGCACCGACACTTTTTCCCAGCCGCTCAAGGAGCTTTACGCCGTCGCGTTCAGTCCGGACGGCCAACGGTTGGTCGCGGGCGGGGCGGACAATCGCATCCGGCTCTGGAGCATCAGCGAAAAGGCTTTGGAAGGAACCAATCCCCTGCTCCTCTCGCGCTTCGCTCATGAAGGCGCGATTTTGAAACTGGTTTTCTCGGACGACGGCAAAACGCTGGTCAGTTCCGCCGCCGACAAGTCGGTGAAAATCTGGGACGCAACCGAAATGACTGAGAAGCTGGTGTTGGAAAAACAACCGGACTGGACGCCCGGCCTCGCCTTGACGGCCGGCCATCAACTCGTTTTGGGCCGGTTGGACGGCAGCCTGGAAGTTTACGACGCCAAAACCGGCAAGCTCATCTCTGCTGTCAAAACGGCGTTTGGAGTCCCGCCTTCAGGCGGCAAGCAACGCCCAGACCGGCTAAAGGCGGAACTCCAAACTCAGAAAAGCGTCTTCGCCCAGGCGGCCGCTTCCGGCAAAGCCAAAAAGGCCAAAGGCGCCACGAAAAAAAACGCGATGGCCGCGCCGAAACCCGGCCAGCCGACGCTGACCGGCCTGGAACCGCGCGGCGTTCAGCGGGGCGTGCCGGGTGAGATCAAACTCATCGGCAAGGAGCTTGACCGCTTGACGGCCGTCACGTTTTCCAATCCGAAAATCACCGCCGAACTTTTGCCCGCCGGAAAAACCAACGCGACTGAAGTTGTCATCAAAATCACCGTGGCCCGCGACCTGGCGCGCGGCGAATACAACATGTTCGGGGTCGCGCCGGCGGGCAACACCGGCAAGTTGAAACTTTACGTGGACGACTTGCCGCAAGTCAGCGCGGTCAAAGCCACCAAGAACAGCGGACCCCAGGCGCTCCCGCAGCTTCCGGTCAGCGTCTGGGGCACGCTCGCTGAAGTCGGCGAACGGGACGAATTCCAATTTGCCGGGCGCGCGGGCGAAACGCTCGTGTTCGATCTCGCGGTCAAAAGCGTCGGCTCCAAAGCCGCGAACACGACGCTGCAATTGCTCGATCCGCGCGGCACGGAACTGGCCAGCAATCGCGGGTTCGACGACACCGGCGAGCCGCTGCTGGCCTGGAAGGTTCCCGCCGACGGTCGCTACACCATCCGCGTGAGTGAAACCACACTCGCCGCGTCGCCCGATAGTCATTACCGGCTTTCCATCGGCCCGCTGACCTGCATCACCGGCTTTTTCCCGTTGAGCGTCTCCGCTCGGGCGGAGACGGACGTCGAGCTGTTCGGCTACAACCTTCCCCAGCAAAAGATCCGCCTCAAATCCGCCGGCCCTGGAGAAATGGACCTGCCGCTCGACCCGGACCAGTTCCGCAGCCGCCGCGCGCTCAAAGTCATCGTCAGCGACATGGCTGAAATTACCGAGATCGAACCGAATGACCAGCCCAGCCAGGCGACCCCGATTAAAGTCCCGGCTTCGGTCAACGGGCGGATTTTGCCGGCAACGAAGGACCGCGCTGAGGATGTGGATTTATTTCAGGTCGAGGCGAAAGCCGGCGAGACGTGGATCATCGAAACCACCGCCGCCCGGCGCGGTTCGCCCGTGGATACGAAGATCGAAGTGCTGTATGCCGACGGACAGCCCGTGCCCCGGTTGCTCTTGCAGGCAGTGCGCGATTCCTACATCAACTTCCGCAGCGTGGACGCGAACCTTCCCGACATCCGCCTCGCCAACTGGCCGGAGATGGAATTGAACGAATACGTTTATTTCCAGGGCGACGTGGCGAAGATTTTCCGGATGCCGCGCGGGCCGGACTCCGGTTTCCAGTTCTACGCCGCCAACGGCAAACGCCGCGCGTATTTCGACACCAGCGCCACCGCGCACGCCAACGACGAAACCGCCTATACCGTGGTGCCCTG
Source organism: uncultured Verrucomicrobiota bacterium (assembly GCA_964539075.1). Lineage (GTDB taxonomy): Bacteria > Verrucomicrobiota > Verrucomicrobiia > Limisphaerales > CAZIFU01 > CAZIFU01. The sequence continues at coordinate 112,986 of CAZIFU010000269.1, forward strand.
CCCGCCCGGCGCGAAACTGGTCCCCAGCGGCCTGCCGGTGTTCACGCTTTACTACGCCAACGACGACGACGGCGAGCGCGAACTCGGCACGGACTCGCGCCTGTTTTTCACCGCGCCGGCGACAGGCAAATATCTCGTCCGGGTGACCGACACGCGCGCCCGGCAAAGCGACCGCAGTGTCTATCGCCTCACGCTCCGCGAGCCGAAACCCGACTTCAAAGTCACGCTCCGGCCAGAGAATCCCACCGTCGGCCCCGGCAGCGCGATTGGATTCGAGGTGGCCGCAGACCGCATGGACGGCTTCGATGGCGAAATCAAAGTCGAGATCGCCGGCCTGCCCGCGGGTTGGTATGCCACGTCGCCCATTGTCATTCAACCCGGCCATCTTGCCGCCGCAGGCTCGCTGCACGCCAACGCCGAGGTGGCAACCACGGGCGGGACGGATTGGAGCAAAACCCAAATCACCGCCACGGCCACAGTCGGCGGCAAACCGGTCACCAGGCCCGTCAACAACTTCGGCACCGTGAAGCTCGGCGAACGGCCCAAACTGATCCTCGCGTTCAGCCTCGACGTGGATGGGAAGCCCGTGGGCGATCCGGCTGTCGCGCCCGAGAAACCTTATGAAATCGTCATCGCTCCCGGCCAGACCGTGCCCGCGTGGCTGCGCGTCGTGCGCAACGGCGAGACGAACCTCGTGAACCTCGACATGGACAACCTGCCGCATGGTGTGATTGTGGATAACATCGGTCTCAGCGGCGTGCTCATCCGCGAGGGTGAATCCGAGCGCGAGATATTTCTGACTGCCGCCAGGTGGGTGCCGGAGCAGGAGCGCCTTTGCCACGCGGTCATCTCGACCGGGCGGGCAACCGGGGGAAGCGCAGGACTGCAAACGTCGTTCCCGGTGCTGATGAAAGTTCAAAAAAAGGCGCTGCTGCAAACGAGTGCCAACAGGTAAACGGACGCGCGACCCGGATTCCAGTCGCCGGTGACAATACCCCGAGCTTTTGGGCGGGGGGAGCTGCCGGCTACAAACTGAACGCCAGGACAATCCGCTTTGGTCCGGCTGCCGTGAAAGCCTGGATTGCGGCGGCGCGAGTCACCGGGAAACGAGGTGCGAAGTGAAAACAATTCCGGCTCAGTTGACCCACGACGGCAAGCCAATCACAACTGCGGTTTTGCGGAAGTCTCACCCTGCCCCTCGGGATCGGCGGCGGCAACGTCACTGCCCGGCAGTAATTCGGTAGAACCGCCGTTGATAAACACCCGCGTTCGGGTCCACAAAGTTCAGGGTGGTGTTGCTGGAGGTGAGGTTGGTCACGGCGGTCCAGGCGGAAAGATTGGTTGACGCCTCGAGGAAGTAGAGGCGATTGGATTCGCAACCGATCGACAGCAGCAGATCGCCGTTGGCGGCGAGAGCGAGTCCCTTGACGGAGACAGGGGCCGGTGGCGGGTCGTCATTGTTGATCGTGCCCAGTCCCTGACCGTCGCTGATTATGGCGTTGGTCGGGTTGGACAAGTTGACGAAGAACGTCTCGTTGGCTTCGTTCAGCAGATCGCCATTCACCCGCACGGTGACGGTTTGGTTGGTGGTGCCCGGGGCAAAACTGATCAGGCCATTGGTCGAAACGTAGTCGCTGCCCGCCACCGCCGTGCCGTCCGCCGTGGCAAAGTTGACCGTCACCGTCTGGTCGCTGACCGCCGAAAGGCCGACTGTGAAAACGGCGTTAGTGGTGCCGTTGTCACCTTCGGCCACCACGACGTCATTGATGAAAAGGGCGGGCACGGGCTCTCCGGTGGTAATCCGGTAGAACCGCCGTTGATAATCACCCGCGTTCGGGTCCACAAAGGTCAGGGTGGTGTTGCTGGAGGTGAGGTTGGTCACGACGAACCAAGCGGAGAGATTGGTCGAAGCCTCGAGGAAGTAGAGGCGATTGGATTCGCAACCGATCGACAGCAGCAGATCGCCGTTGGCGGCGAGAGCGAGTCCCTTGACGGAGACAGGGGCCGGCGGATCGTCATTGTTGATGGTGCCCAGTCCCTGGCTGTCGCTGATCGTGGCGTTGGTCGGGTTGGACAAGTTGACGAAGAACTTCTCCTTGCCCTCGTTCAGCAGATCGCCGTTCACTCGCACGGTGACCGTCTGGTTGGTCGCGCCCGCAGCAAAGGTGAGCAGGCCGTTGGTGGAGACGTAGTCACTGGCCGCGACCGCTGCGCCGTCGGCCGTGGCAAAGTTGACGGTGACGGTCTGGCCGCTGACGGCCGAGAGGCTGACGGTGAACACGGCGTTGGTCGTGCCGCTGTTGCCCTCCGTGACCGTCACGTCATTGATGGACAAGGCCGGCACGGCATCGTCATTCAGGATGGTGCCCAACCCCTGACCGTCGGCGAGCGTTGCGTTCGTCGGGTTGGACAAGTTGACGAAGAGCGTCTCGTTGGCTTCGTTCAGCAGATCGCCATTCACCCGCACGGTGATGGTTTGATTGGTCGTGCCCGGGGCAAAGGTGAGCAGGCCGTTGGTGAAGACAAAATCACTGCCTGCCACTGCGGTGCCGTCGGCTGCGGCAAAGTTGACGTTGACAGTTCGGTCGGAGACGGCCGACAGGCTCACGGTGAAAATGGCGTTGGAGGTGCCGCTATTGCCTTCGGTCACGACGGCATCCGAAACGGACAATGTCGGCAGCGGAACATACAGCACCTGATCCAGCCAGCCGGTGTCCTGACCGCCATAAAAGCTGCCATCCTTGAGGTAGCGCCAGCGCAGGGCCTGGCTGCCCGAAGGGAGATCATAGGTCTTCATCTGCCATCCGGTTTCCCCCGAGATGGCGGCGTTGGTGGTTCCGTTGACCAGAAACTGCAAGCCGTCGAAATTCGTTTCCGAGGAAACTTTCCACCAGAAACTCAAGGTGCCCGGACCGGTCACGATCGTTTGAACCCAGGACTGCTGCGCATTGGTGATTGGCCCGCTGGCTGCGGCATCGACTCCGTCGTGCGTCACATTCGTCTGCCCGAACCACCCCGCATCGCCCCCGGTGATCCAGACCAGATTGGCCGTCTCCAAAGCCTCTGCCAGCACCGTCACGGTCAGACTCGCCGGAGAACTGGTTACCGCCCCGAGGTAGTTGCTGACCGCCACGGTGTAGGGGCCGGAATCGTTCGTGGTCACGCTGAGCAGGATCAGCGTGGCGTTGGTGGCGTTTGCGATGGGAAGCGCTCCGAAGAACCACTGGTAAGCGGGCGGCGGCACTCCCACGGCCTCGACGCTGAACGAGACGTTGACCCCTTCGCCCACTGTCTGACTGGCGGGCTGCGTCGTGATCATGGGGCGGAAGTCGCCCGCTTGAGTGTAACTCACCTGATCCAGCCAGCCGCGATCCAAGCCGTCAGCCCCGGTGGGATCTTTGACGTAACTCCACCGCAAGACGTGGGTGCCGGACGTGAGATTGGTGGCGCGCTGCTCCCAGTCGACCATCCCGGTGATGCTGATCCGGTCCCCGCCGTCGATGCTAAACTCAAGTTCGTCGTAACCCAGTTCGGAAGACACCTTCCACCAAAAGCTCAAGGGGCCCGGCCCGGTAACCGTGGTTTCCAGCCACGACTCCTGCCCGTCGCCGATGGCTCCGGTTTGCGCCGCATCCACCGAATCATGAGTGACCGTCGTCTGCCCCAGCCAAACGGCGTTGCCCCCGGTGCTCCACACCAGATTTGTCCGATCAACCGCTTCCGCCAGGGAAACCGCCGCCAACGTCGCTGGCACCGCGGCGCGCCCGGCAACCACAATCGCAACCAGGATCACCACCCCCTGACGCCAGCGACAACACATCAAGCTCACGGGTTTAAGCAAGCAACCGCTGGCACTCCCCAGCGAATGAGATTAGCGATGAACACTACGTTTACCAAGTGACAAAGCCAAACCCATTAGCAAACCTCCCGGGGAGCGCGGCCGCTGCTATCGCACGATTGAGGAAACCGTCACGTCGTCAAAGAGGCTGGTTCCCTTCAGGGTGAAGAGGCCCATCCCGCCGTCGTCCAGCCGGTCGGCGTAGGTGTAGCTCAACACTGCCTGCCCACCCACCGACGCCCGGACCGTTGAGCCGTCGATCACCACCGAGAGCTGGTAAGCGGCCCCCGGCGTGATCTGGAAGCTGAATACGGCGTCGAACAACCAGGCCGTCGCGGTGCGATGGCCGATGACCACCTGGTTGGTGCCCGAGACGATGGCCGCAAACTTGAAGTCCTGGTCGTTCTGGTAGTCAAAGATCAATCCGGCGGTGGACAGGGTGCTGATGGTCGCCTGCATCTGGTAGCCGCTGAAGGTCGCGGGCAGCACGCCCAAACCCCACGTCGCCACGGCGCTGTCCGACCCGGGGAGAATCGACCCGGCCAACTGGTGATTGGTCACCTGCCACAGCCCGCTCAGCGCGTCGAACGCGGTGTTGATTCCTCTGGTGAAGTTCTCCTGCACCGCGGTGGTGATCAGCGGCGGCAGGACCAGCACCTGGAAGTCGTCGAACCGGCTGACGGCATTCTTGGTCCCCACCCCGACCATGCCGCCGTTGAGGAACGCACCGAAGGTGTAGCTCAACCTGTTGTTGTTCTTGAGGTCGATCGAGACGTTCGCGCCGTCCACCACCACCTTCATCTGGTAGTTGGCATTCGGATCCAGATTCATGCTCGACTCGGCCAAAACGGTCCAGCCGGCGGCCGTGCGTTGGCCGATGCGCACCTTGTCCTGCGCCACATCCACGCCGGCGAACTTGAAGTCGGTCTTGCTCCAGTAGTCGAAGATCACATAGGCGTCCGATTCGACGCCGGCTTTGTCCTTGTTGGCGTTGATCGTGGCCAGCACTTCGAGGTAATCGGGCAGTTCATCACCGGTGAACACCAGGCTCACCGCATCGCCGCCCAGCGTCGGATTCGCCTGATACCGGCCATTGCTCACCTTCCAGAAGCCGCTGTCCGGCGACAGCGGGTTGGTGGCGCTGGTGTCGAAGCTGGACGCCAGCAGCACGTCGCGCTTGTTCCCCGCCGCGCTGCGCAGCACATCGCGCGAGACGCCGTGGCCATTACCAGCCTGCGGATCGCTCGGAGCGCCGGTCTGGTCGTGCCAGGCGGCGTCCTTTTGTAGAACCAGCCCCAGCTCGCCCCACGGCTCACCGGTGCGGGCCGCATCCGCGCCTGCGGTGTCGGCGACGCGCGTTGCATCGGCGCCATCGCTGACCGCCAGAGCATACAGAAACTCCGCCAACTGCGGCTGCAGCGTACGGCTGATGGTTGATGCTCCGGATTGCGCGAATGGCACCAGGTAGCTGTTGAACTCGCCGGCCCAGTCGATCAACCGGTCGCCGCCCGTGTTGGCAATGAGCACGTCACGGCCCGCACCGCCAAACGCACGGTCCTCGTAGCTGGGGTGCGTATCCGGCAGATTGTTGGCCGCAGGATCGTTCGTGCTGGCAGTCGTGTCGTGGTTGTCGTCGGCATTGAGCAGATCGTTGCCGAAGCCGCCGTAGAGATCGTCGCGGCCCGTGCCGCCAACCAGCCAGTCGTTGCCGAGGTCACCGAAGATCCGGTCGTCACCGTCAGTGTTGACAGCCGGATAATTTGGTCCTTTGGGCACCGTGCCGCCGGGCAGCGACGGTCCTTCGGTGCGATCAAAGTTGAGCAGGAACGCCAGCGCCGTCCCCGTTCCCTTGTAGAGGTTGCCGCTGCTGTTGAGCAGGATCTTCCGCAGCGCGTCATACTCGTCGTAAAGCGCGAACTCACCCGCCCGCGTCTGTCCGGAATGGATCCCGCCAACGTCAATCGGATTGAAATGCAGCACGTCGCCCGGATTATACGGGTGATTGTAATCGGACTGGACGACACCGGCGGCCACCCCGGCAGGGTTGTAGATCGGCGCGTAGGACTCCGCCAAGGCTTCTCCGCCCAGGATCGCATCGTCTCCCGACCCGCCGTGCAACCAGTCGTTGCCCAGCCCGCCGTAAATAATGTCGTCGTTGATGTGCAACGGCTGGGTGCCCACACCGCTGGTCGCCGCCGAGCCATACTCGTCCGCCGTCCCGTTCCAGTTCGGGTCGGAGCTGAACGGCGTGATGTCCACCGTTTTGTTGAGCTGGTTGCTCACGTTGATGGTCGCCTGCTGGATGTTGCTGGGCGTGCTGATGGAGGTCTGCACCGTGGCAGTGAGGAGGCCGTTCAAAGGCTCAACAAGTCCGTTGCGGCTGGTGAAGATCCGGCCGTCATCGCCCAGGATGCCATCGTCACCGGTGCCGCCCGAGATCCAGTCGTTGCCGTAGCCGCCGATCAAGTCGTCGTCCTGGCCCTCGCCAAAGATCACGTCGCTGCCCTTCTGGCCGTAAATGAAGTCGTCACCCGACTCGCCGTGGAGTTCGTCGGCACTGCCGATGTCAGTCGCAGCCCGCACGGGGTTGTAGTTGGGACCGCCCGGCGTGTAGTCCAGCAGTTCGGCGGCCCGCGCCGCGATCTTCACCTGCTCGGCGGCCGGCAGTGCATTGGTGTAGTTGTCGTAGTTGAAGCTCAGGAAGCCGCCGCCCGGAGTGTTGCTCACACCCACGAGACGGTAGATGTTGCCGTTGTCGCCCAGAATCATGTCCGAGTCTTTCGCATGACCCTTCGCGGAGGTGTCGCCCGGATCGTTCCGGTTGATGGCCGTGCCGGAGCCGCCGAAGATCATGTCCGAGCCGTCCGGCCGCTGCGCCGGCGTGGTCAGGCCAAAAAGGTTTGAATTGCCGCCAATGATATCATCCTGGCCTTGGTTGCCGAAGATCGTGTCGTTGCCGCCACCACCTTCGATATAGTCGCTGCCGTCGGTGTCCGCGTTGAATGACGGGTTGATCTGCAGCGCGTTGCTCGCGTCGCGGTAGGCGTAGACGTGCTCACCGCCGGTCATCGTCACGTCGTTCGAACCATCACCTTGGATCGTATCATCGCCCAACTGCCCGAAGATCATGTCATCGCCCGCGCCGCCTGCGATGTAGTCGTCGACCAAGCCATTCAACTCGAGGGCAGCAGCACCACCATTGCCGTCAATCAAGGTGATCTGGAAGTCACTCCACCACGGAGTGCCACGCGGATTCATCTGCCAGGCAACGGTCACCAACACGCCGCCGTTGGAATCGTAGATCTGCGTGCCATCGAGCACCTTGAACCGAGGATTGATCTGGTTGCCCAGACTCCCGGTGCGATCCAGCCGGGCATTGTCCCCGAAAATCAAGTCATCTCCTGATGCCCCATCGATCGTGTCCTCCCCCAAGCCGCCGATCAGGACGTCTTCGCCCGCGTTTCCGTACAGGCTGTCAGCCCCCGTTGCATTCTGATCCACAGCCACAACCAGTTGGATGACTCCGCTGCTCAGCGTCACGGTTCCATTGTCACCCAAGATGACATCCTGCCCCGCATCCCCGTAAACCGTATCGCCCGCCACGCCGCCCATCACCACATCCGGGCCACCGTTGCCCCAGATCATGTCCGCACCGCCAACGGTTTCGCCGCTCGTGTTGATCTCACTCACCACCCCGTTGACCAGGGTAATCGTGCCGCCATCACCCAACAGGATGTTGCGGCTGGTTTCAGTGCCAAGTGCATCATTGTCTCCGAAAAGAAGATCACCTTCACCCCCGCCCAACAAGATGTCCTCACCCGCGTTGCCTCGCAGCATATCCATTCCATCC
>CAZIFU010000270.1:0-6867 GCA_964539075.1 uncultured Verrucomicrobiota bacterium
GAGATCGTGGACATCGCGCTGCCGGCCGAAGGCGTCTTCCACAACCTCGTCTTCGTGAGCATCCGCAAGACCTACCCGATGCAAGCCTACAAAATCATGCACGGCCTCTGGGGCATGGGCCAGATGATGTTCACCAAATACATCATCGTGGTGGACGACGACGTGGACGTTCACAACACCAGCGAAGTCCTCTTCCGGCTGTGCGCCAACACCGACCCGCAACGCGACAGCATCTTCACCAAAGGCCCGTCCGACGTGCTCGACCACGCCACCAGCGAAATCGCCATCGGCAGCAAACTCGGCCTTGATGCGACGAAGAAAATCCCGGGCGAAGGCTTCAAACGCCCCTGGCCGCCGCTCATCGAGATGGATGCGGCGGTGAAGGCGAAGGTGGAGAAGCTTTTTGGCTCGTAGTACCCGACGTGACTTTGGCCCAAGAATCAGACTGAAACCGAAGCGGATGAAGAAACCGGACGACAAGCCCTGGCACGAGCTGCCCGCGGAAGAGGTGGTTGTTTTCCTCGGCGTGAATTTGTCCACCGGCCTGATGCCGGACGAAGTCCGCCGCCGCCAGAAGGAGTTCGGCCCGAACCGCGTCACGGCGCGGCGCGGCACGCCGGCGTGGGTCAAATTTCTCCAGCAGTTCAACCAACCGCTCGTTTACATCCTGCTTCTGGCCGTCGGCGTCACGGCGTTCCTCGGCGAGTGGGTGGATTCATCAGTCATCTTCGGCGTTGTGATCATCAACGCCATTGTCGGCTTTCTTCAGGAGGCCAAGGCCGAGAAGGCCATCGAGGCGCTCGCTAAAATGGTCGCCACGGAATCGACGGTGCGGCGCGACGGGAAGAAACTCCGCGTCCACTCCGAACAACTCGTGCCGGGCGATGTGGTGCTGCTGCAATCGGGTGACCGCGTGCCCGCCGACCTGCGACTCTTCCAGGTCCGCAATCTTCACGCGGATGAATCCGCCCTCACCGGCGAATCGCTCCCCGTGGCCAAGCACGCCGGCGCGCTCGCGCTGGATACGATTCTGGCCGAGCGGAAGAATCTCGCCTACACCGGCACGCTCATTACGAGCGGCCAGGCCGAAGGGGTCGTGTGGGCCATCGGTGACCAGACGGAGACCGGTCGCATTTCCCATCTCATTTCCAGCGCGGTCGAATTGTCCACGCCGCTGACGAAGAAGATCGCGCAGTTCAGCAAGCTGGTGCTCTGGGTGATTCTCGCGCTGGCGGCGGCCACGTTCGCCATTGGTGTCGCGCGCGGCGAAAAGCCGGCCGAGATGTTCATGGCGGCGGTGGCGCTGGCGGTGGGCGCGATTCCCGAGGGTCTGCCCGCGGCCGTCACCATCGTTCTCGCCATCGGCGTGTCCCGGATGGCGAAGCGGCAGGCCATCATCCGCAAGCTGCCCGCCGTCGAAACGCTCGGCAGCACCACCGTTATTTGTTCGGACAAAACCGGCACGCTCACCGAGAACCAGATGACGGTGCGGGAAATTTTCGCGGGCGGAAAACTCTACGAAGTCACTGGCGCGGGCTACGAACCAAAGGGCGACCTGCGGCTCGACGGCGCGGTCGTGAACGTGCCGGAACATCCCGCGCTCGCCGAGTGCCTGCGCGCCGGTGTCCTCTGCAACGAGTCGCAACTCGTGCGCGAAGACGGACGGCTCAAGGTGCAGGGCGACCCCACTGAAGCCGCGCTGCTGGTCGCCGCCGAAAAGGGCGGAGTCATTCACGCCGACGCGCACAGCCAGACGCCCGTGCTGGACACGATTCCCTTCGAGTCCGAACACATGTTCCGCGCCACGCTGCACGAGGCGCACCAGGGTCGCGTCATCTACAAAGTCGGCGCGCTCGAACGCCTGCTCGAACGCTGCACCGACGCGCTCGGCGAACGCAGCACCTTGGTCGCGCTCGACAAGGACGCCGTTCATCGCGCCGCCGAAACGATGGCCGCGCGCGGACTGCGTGTGCTGGCGCTCGCCCGCCGTCATGTGGAAGCGCACCACACCAAACTTGAACACGCCCATGTCGCCGCAGGGTTCACCTTCCTCGGCTTGCAGGCGATGATGGACCCGCCGCGGCCCGAAGCCATCGAATCCGTGCGCAAGTGCCAGCGCGCTGGCATCGCCGTAAAGATGATTACCGGCGATCACCTCGTCACCGCCCGTGCCATAGCTGGGCAAATTGGGCTGAAGGGCCGCGAGGAGCACGGGAAACTCGTTGCTCTCTCCGGTCGTGAACTGGAAAAAGTTTCCGACAAGGAACTTCCCGAAGTTGCCGAACGCACCGCCGTCTTCGCCCGCGTCGCGCCCGAACAAAAGCTCCGGCTCGTAAAGGCGCTCCAGGCGCGCGGCCACGTCGTCGCGATGACCGGCGACGGCGTGAACGACGCCCCCGCGCTCAAGCAGGCGGACATCGGCGTGGCGATGGGCATCAGTGGCACGGACGTGGCCAAGGGCGCGGCGGCAATGATTTTAACCGACGATAACTTCGCCAGCATCGAGGCCGCCGTAGAAGAGGGCCGGGGCGTGTTCGACAATCTGACCAAGTTCATCGTGTGGATTATTCCGACCAACCTCGGCGAGGCGCTGACGCTTTTGGGCGCCATCGTGCTCGGCCTGCCGCTGCCCCTGCTGCCGCTCCAACTGCTCTGGATCAACCTGACCGACACGCTGCTCGGCCTCTCCCTGGCCTTCGAACCGAAGGAACGAGCTGTGATGAGCCGCCCGGCGCGCGCGCCGAAGCAGCCGCTGCTCACGTTTCCGCTAATCATGCGCACCGGACTGGTGTCGCTCATCATGCTGGGCGGCGCGCTGGGCTTGTTTCTTTGGGAGCTGAACGCCGAGCAGGCCGGACTGTCGGCGGCCCGCACCGTGGCCGTGAACACCATCGTGCTGGTCCAGATGATCTACCTCTTCAATTGCCGCTCCCTCCATCACTCCATTTTCTCCATCGGGCTGTTCACGAACCGCTGGGCCATCGGCGGCGCGCTGGCGATGCTGGGCGCGCAACTCCTCTTCACCTACGCGCCGGTAATGAACAAACTGTTCCACACCGCCCCCATCGACGCCGAGTCCTGGCTGCGGATCGTCGGCGTGGCCGCCGTCGCCTTCCTTGCGGTGGAGTTGGAAAAATGGATACGCTTCGGCGGACGGCGCGGCGAACACGCGATCCCGGAATAACTCATCCACGCCATGAACACCGTTGCCTTCTACGACACCAAACCTTACGACCGGCGATACTTCGAACGCGCCACCGGTGCCGACCGCCTGCGCTGGCAGTTCCACGAATTCCGCCTCACCAGCGAAACTGCCGCCAGCGTGGACGGCGCGCAGGCCGTCTGCGTCTTCGTCAACGACCGGCTCGACGCTAGTTGCTTGAAGCTGCTTCGCCAAGCCGGCGTCCGGCTCGTGGCGTTGCGCTGCGCGGGCTTCAACAACGTGGACTTGGCCGCCGCGAAAGCGCTCGGCCTGGCCGTCACGCGCGTGCCGGCTTATTCGCCGCACGCCGTCGCCGAACACACCGTCGGGCTGTTGCTCACGCTGAACCGCAAGATTCACCGCGCCTGGAACCGTGTCCGCGAACATAACTTCTCGCTTGCCGGACTGGTCGGCTTCGACATCGCGGGCAAGACCATTGGCATCGTCGGCACGGGTAAGATCGGAAGGATCGCGGCCCAAATCTTTCGCGGCTTCGACGCGACCGTGCTCGCCTTCGACCCCGTGCCCGCGCCGGATTGGGCGCAGCAACACGGCGTTCGCTACGTGGATTTCGACGCACTGCTCTCCGCGAGCGATGTCGTGTCCCTCCACCTGCCGCTCACGCCGCAAACTCGCGACCTGCTCAACGCGAAAACTTTCGCCCGCATGAAGCCCCGCGCGTTCCTCGTCAACACGAGCCGGGGAAAACTGGTGGACACCACAGCCCTCATCGAGGCTCTCAAGAGCGGCCGGCTCGGCGGCGTGGCGCTTGATGTTTACGAGGAAGAGGAGGGGCTTTTCTTCGAGGACCACTCCGGCGAAGTGCTGCAAGACGACGAACTCTCGCGCCTGCTGACATTCCCCAACGTGCTCATCACCGCCCACCAAGCCTTCCTCACGCATGAGGCATTGAGCGAGATTGCGCGCGTGACGACGGAAAACCTGTTGCGCGCAGCCACGGGAGATTTCGTGACGGACACCCGATTGGCCTGAGTTGCCACCGCCCATGCACCAACGACCTCGAAGTCCCCGCCAACGCCGACTTCGTCATCGAAGGCTACATTGATCCCAAGGAACCGCTCCGCGACGAAGGCCCGTTCGGCGACCATACCGGCTATTACACGTTGCCCGAGCCGTATCCCGTCTTCCACGTCACCGCCATCACGCACCGCAAAGACGCCGTCTATCCCGCCACCATCGCCTGCCTGCCGGTAGGCAGGTCGGCATCCCGCCGATGGAAGACTTCTACATCGGCGGCGCGTCCGTGAAACTCTTCCTGCCCATCTTCAAGATGAATTTCCCCGAGATCGTGGACATCGCGCTGCCGGCCGAAGGCGTCTTCCACAACCTCGTCTTCGTCAGCATCCGCAAGACCTATCCGATGCAAGCCTACAAAGTCCTTGCGGACGGCCACCAATGCACGGCCTCTGGGGCATGGGCCAGATGATGTTCACCAAATACATCATCGTGGTGGACGACGACGTGGACGTTCACAACACCAGCGAAGTCCTCTTCCGCCTCTGCGCCAACACCGACCCAAGGAAAAATCCGAAATCCGAAATCCGAAATCCGAAATTGTTTGCGGCCCGTCCGACGTGCTCGACCACGCGACGAGCGAAATCGCCAGCGGCAGCAAACTCGGCATTGACGCGACGAAGAAACTTCCCGGCGAAGGCTTCAAACGCCCCTGGCCACCGCTCATCAAGATGGATGCCGCGGTGAAAGCGAAGGTGGAAAAACTTTTCGGAGGAATCGCATGAACCCGCGCCGCTGGCCGCGAACAATCCCAAGCCCGCGCGGCAACGCGCGGCATCGGCCAATCCCAAACGGATTGCGTCCTCCAGCCCAAGGTTGCGAGGCACGAGCTACCTTGGGTCACAGTTCGCAAATGGAAACCAACCCCAACGGGGTTGTGACCAAAACCATACGTTCGGTGTCGCGGCGGAATTGCCGCAACCCTGTTGGGGTTGTTCCCGTTTTGCCACGTTCACCCAAGGTAGGCGCTGGTGCGCCAACCTTGGGCTTTGGGCCACAGCCCCGTTGGGGCTGGCGAAAGCGTTACGCCTCGGGTGATAATTGACGCAGACAACGCAATGACCGCCATCGAAGAAGCAATCAAGTGGATGGATTTGGACAAGCGCTGCGGCGGCTACGCAGGACATTGCTTGAAGTGCGATGAGAGGCTTCGGCGCAAGTTTGACAACACAGAGAGCGAGACGCGCAACGCGCTGGCTGACATTCTTTGCGCCTGCTCACTTGAGGACTTGGAGACGCACCATCCGCTTCTTTAGCTTGTCGCCTTGCTGAACACGGCCAGATACGAGCAGTTCGTTGGCGGTATCGCGAGGCTCGCCCCATACAATCGGGAGCGTGCTTGGCAAATCATACGACTGTCCGAGCACAACAAAGGGAATTGGTGTTTCGTGCTTGAGCCATACCGCAAAGAGCAATTCAAGCCGCGCTTCCATCTCCATCCGGCCGTTGCACCGTTGCTGCTCGCAGCGACAATTCGCGCCGGCACTGAAACTGAAGACGCCGTTGCGCTGCTTGATTACTTCGCGCCAATCGTGGACAGCCATCCCATTTTGCAGCAGGCGCTGCCGCTCTGGCGGGCGGAGAGAACGCGGCGAGAAGAGGAACGCAAAGCGGAATGGTTACGGCAGCAAGAGCAGCATCGAATTGAGGACGAACAGCGAAAGACTGAGTGGGCGGCTCGTGAAGCAGAGTTCCAGAGAATCGAAGCCGATGGGCCAACCGCGATACTTCGTTCCGTCTTGGAAGCTCCGTCGTTGAGCGCATGGGATTGTTCCGAACGGTGGGCCAGAACCCCGGAAACGGCACTCAGCGCACTTCCGCGTGAGACCCTCGACCAAGTCACGCACAAGATTGCGAGCCAAGCGCACTCGCGCCACTGGAGCGGGCTACGCAGCAGGATTGAGCACCTGCTGAAGTCACGAGCACGTTCTGCGGAACGAGATGAATTGCTCTCGAAACTCGACCGCTTACCCCTCGCGGAGAAGCTGCGAGCCGCATGTGATTCAAGATGGTCATTGACCTACTTCCCTAAAAGTTGGTCAGAGCAAATTATCCGCGAAGCCTCAGGTGTTTCCGACGAACTGCGAACTCGATTGCTTTCAAAGCTCATGCGCCTGCAAAGGCGAAGCCCGTGGCGCACCGTCCGCCAATTGCTGCTTCGACGCGATTGACCCGCTTCGCGCCATCCGGGAATCCCAACGGGATTCCGTCCCAAAGCCCAGGGTTGCGAGGAACGAGCTACCCTGGGTTACCGTCCACCAAACATCCCCAACCCCAACGGGGTTGCGGCTCTTCCCATCACACCGTCGCGCGTGACGTTCGCCACAACCCCGTTGGGGTTGATTCCAATTTGTCACGTTCACCCAAGGTAGGCGCTGCGCCAACCTTGGGCTGGAGGCCGCAATCCCTTTGGGATTGTTCGCGCCGACACGTCGCCTTTGGGATTGGCAAACGTCCTCTGCGCCGCCATTTTTCTTCCATGCCACAATCCCTTTCCGCCGTTTACATTCATCTGGTCTTCTCCACCAAAGACCGCCGACCGCTCCTGCGCGACAAACCCACGCGCGACGCGCTCCACTCGTATCTCGGCGGCGTCTCCAAACAACTCGATTGCCCGCCCATCCTCGTGG
>CAZIFU010000271.1:0-24017 GCA_964539075.1 uncultured Verrucomicrobiota bacterium
ATCCCCAGATCTACATCCTTGACACGCGCAGTTCCTTCATCGCCGGTCCGTTCCACAGCGGCGACATCGTCAAAATCCGACAGAACCCGGGCGGCACGCCCAGCTCTGTTCCCGGCAACGACCCGATCGTGGCGCAAATCCACCTCAACGGAGACGCCCTGGCCGTGGCGGCAGACGCCTCGGGTAATGTGACGTCCCGTGCGAACGGCTGCCTGATGCTGATCCCGCCGGATCCGAAATAGCCGAAAGCGTCGGCCCGTCTGAATAACACGAGAACGGCAGGGCGTAAAAACCCTGCCGTTCTTTCTCTCCTTCATGGGTGGAGTTCTCCCGGCGATGATCTCACTTGCGCGAATTCTCCGGCCCCGCCCGGCTAGATGCTCGTCGTTTCGACTGGAAGGCTTGCGTGCATTTTGGCACTCTACGGAAGGTCCCCAATGAATCGCCTTGAGAAAACCCAGCGGTGCCCGGTGCCGGCAGCGCGCCTCTTTCTATGATTGAGGGTCGCGAGACGGCAGTTCATTTCGGATCCGCGCGGGTGGCCGGGTCGCAGTGGAAACGGACTCTCGTTGCTCGTCGCCCGCTGGGACTCGTACTTCTGGCCGTTGTTCTCCTTCAGTTCACTCCGGGCAAAGCGACTGCAGCGAGCGCGCCTGGCCCGGACGCCTTCGGCTACACGGTGGCGCAGACCACCAATTTCTCGTTCCTACAAATCACCAATCTGGGAAGTACGCATGTGCTGTATTTCGACGACGACTCGGCTTACACCAACGCGAACCTCGGCTTCACCTTCAATTTCTACGGCACCAACTACACCAACGTCTCCTTCAACGTGAATGGGCTGATGACCTTTGGCGGGGCGAGCACGAACTTCTTCAACGTCAACCTTACCAACACCACTCTCACCAACAGCAACCTCCCCGCCATCGCCGTGCTGTGGGATGACTGGGAGACCAGGTTCAACGGCCACCCGGACGGAGTTTATTTCAAAACCGTCGGCACCGCCGGCAGCCGGCAGTTTATCGTGCAGTGGAACAAGATCGTCCCGATCAACGGCGACGGCGTCGATGATGTGACGTTCGAGGCGAGGCTGTTTGAGGGCAGCAACAAGATTTTGCTTTCGTATCTCGACGTGGTCGTATCCGATGAAACAACTTTACCACCCAACGCGGCGAGCCGGGGTGTGGGCGCCACGGTGGGCATCCGCGACCTCAACGGCCAGACCAACGGCCGCAATCTCCAGTGGTCGTATAATCAGGCGGTGATCACCAACGGCCTGAACCTGCTATTCAGCCTACCCAACCATTCGCCCGTCGCCACGAACGACACGGTGACTACCGCCGAGGACACGCCGGTAACCATCAACGTGCGCGGGAACGACAGTGACGTGGATGGTGACCCGCTCACGATCACGGCGGTGACCCAGGGCGCCAATGGCACGGTGACCATCAACGGCGGGACAAACGTCACCTACACGCCAAACTCCAACTACTTCGGCAGCGACAGCTTCACCTACACGATCAGCGACGGCCAGGGCGGGAGCGCGTCCGGGTCAGTGATCGTCACGGTCACCGCGGTCAACGATCCCCCCATCGCCACCAATGACAGTTTCGCGGTGAACGAGGACAACCTGCTGACCGTCGCCGCGCCCGGAGTTCTGGCGAACGACAGCGACATTGAGGGCGACCCGCTCCGAGCCACCGTCCTCACGACTCCGGCTAATGGCACGCTGGTACTCAACACCAACGGCTCGTTCGTCTATCAGCCGAACACGAATTTCAACGGTATCGACAGCTTCACCTACCGGGCCAGCGATGGATTCGCCAATTCCGGCATCGCCACCGTCACGATCACCGTGATTCCCGTCAACGATCCGCCGGCGGTGACCAACGACACCTACACCGTGAGCGAAGGCAACCTTCTGACCGTGTCCGCTCCGGGTGTGCTGGGCAACGATGCGGACCCCGAAGGCGATCCGTTCGCAGCCATTCTCGTGGTCGGGCCGGCTCACGGTTCGCTGACCTTCCAGGCCAGCGGTGCGTTTGTCTATCAGCCGAATGCCAACTTCAACGGCACCGATTCGTTCACCTATCAGGCCAGCGACGGCAGCCTCACCTCCGCGGTCGCCACCGCAACCATCACGGTGACCCCGGTCAACACCCCGCCCCTTGCGGCCAACAACACCTACACGCTGAACGAGGACGAATCACTCACCGTCGCCGCCCCCGGAGTACTGGGCAACGACAGCGATCCCGATGGCGATCCGCTGACCGCTGTTCTGATCACGGGCCCGACCAACGGCGTGCTGACGTTGAACGCCACCGGCGCGTTTACGTATCAGCCCAACACCAACTTCCACGGCACCGACGGCTTCGTCTATGTCGCGCACGATGGCAGCCTGAGTTCGAGCAACGCCACCGTCACCATCACCGTGCTGCCCGTCAACGATCCTCCGGCCGCCACGAACGACACGTTCACGGTCAGCAAGAACACGCTCCTCGCCGTCGCTGCTCCCGGCGTGCTGGGCAACGACAGCGATCTGGATGGCGATCCACTGACGGCTGTTCTGATCACGGGCCCAACCAACGGCGTGCTGACGCTGAATACCAACGGCGGGTTCGACTACCTGCCGGGCACGAACTTCTCCGGCACCGACAGCTTCGTCTACGTGGCGAACGACGGCAGTTTGAATTCCAGCAACGCCACCGTCACCATCACCGTGACGGCTGCCAATGTTGCTCCCCTTGCCACGAACGACTCCTACTCCGTGAGCGAGGACAACGTGCTCGCGGTGGCTACCCCGGGAATCCTCGGCAACGACGCTGACATCGATGGCGACCTGCTGACGGTCCTCCTGATCTCCGGCCCAACCAACGGTGTGCTGACGCTCAACGCCAACGGCGCGTTCGTGTACCGGCCCAACACCAACTTCCATGGCAGCGACAGTTTCGCCTATGTCGCGCACGATGGGGTTTTGAATTCTGGCAGCGCAACCGTGACGATCACCGTGCTTCCGATCAACCACGCGCCGTCCGTCACTAATGATACTTACGCCGTCAACGAGGACGAACTGCTCATCGTTGCCGCCCCCGGTGTGTTGAGCAACGATGCCGATGTCGAGGGCGACCCCTTCACCGCGCTGCTCGTTACCGGACCAACCAACGGCGTGCTGACGCTCAACACCAATGGCTCTTTCACCTACCAGCCCGCCACGAATTTCCACGGCGCCGTCCCTTTCACGTATCGGGCCACCGACGGCAGCGCGACCTCCGCGACCGCCACCGTGACGATCACCGTTCTCCCGGTGAACGATCCGCCTGTCGCCACGAATGCATCCTTCACGATTGAGGAGGACGGCCTGCTTTCGCTCGGGGTGCCCGGCGTCTTAGGCTACAGCAATGATCCCGACGGCGATCCGCTCACCGCAATCCTGGTCACCGGACCGGCCCACGGCGTGTTGTTCTTCAGCACCAACGGGTCGCTCCTTTATCATTCCGATTTGAACTTCAACGGCACGGACACGTTCACCTACCAGGCCAGCGACGGTAGCCTCACCTCCGCCACCGCGACCGTCACCATCACCGTAACAGCGGTCAACGATCCGCCAACGGTCGTGGTCGAAAATTACACGATGAATGAAGACTCGCTGCTGGTCGTGGCGGCGCCCGGTGTCCTGGGCAACGACTTCGACCCGGAGGGCGACCCGTTCACCGCCTTCCTAGACACCAGTCCGACCAATGGCGTGCTGACGTTCAACGCTGACGGCGCGTTTACCTACCAGCCCAATTCTAATTTCTCCGGCTCCGATTTTTTCCGCTACCGGGCAACCGACGGCTACGCTACTTCCCTGACCGCGCGAGTGAACATCACCGTGCTGCCGGTCAACGATCCGCCCACCGGATTTTCGTTGAGCAGTGCCAACGTAACCGAGAACCAGCCCACCAACACCGCCGTCGGCGCGTTTGGATCCGTCACCGATCCCGATGTGGGCGACTCGCACACCTTCAACCTCGTGACCGGCACGGGTTCGACCGACAACGCCTCCTTCACCATCGTCAGCAACGTTCTCCAGACCGCCGCAGTGTTCAACCTCGAGGCTCGGACCAACTACAGCATTCGCGTCCGCGCCACCGACACGGGCGGATTGTTCGTCGAGGAGGTCTTCACCATCAGGGTGCTCGCCACCAACCAGCCGCCCATCGCCGGCCCGGACACCACGAACACGCACCAGAACGTTCCGTTGACACTGACCACCGCCGCGGTGCTTGCCAATGACTCCGACCCGGACGGCGACACGTTGAGCGTCACCAACGTCAGCGCGGACAGCATCGGCGGCGGCACCATAAATTGGCTGGGCAACTCCATCACCTACATACCTCCGCTGGATTTCACCGGGACCGACAGCTTCACCTACACCGTGAGTGACGGCCGCGGCGGCAGCACCACTGGCACCGTCGAAGTCGTCGTCTGGCCGCTGGTGGACGTGATCGCGGTGGCCATGTTGCCGAGCGGCAACGTCCGCATCCAGTTCAAGGGTATCCCACTGCGCGTCTATGTGATCGAATCCTCCGACAACATGGAAATCTGGATGATGGCCGGCAGCCGGACGGCGGACGCAGCAGGTCTTTTTGAAATCGAGGACACCGATGCCCCCGGCTTGGAACGGCATTATTTTCGGGTGAAAGCGTCGTGGTAGCTGCAATGAAAGCCGTCGTAATCCCATTTGGCTTGGTGGCCGCGCTGCTAATGTGCCACGCGGTTTCCGTCAGCGCGGCCACCGCGCCCGGCCCGGATGCGTTCGGCTACACGGTGGCGCAGACCACCAATTTCACCTTCCTCCAGATCACCAACTTCCCCACCACGCACGTGTTGTATTTCGATGATGATTCCGCCTACACCAACGCGAATCTTGGCTTCACCTTCAATTTCTACGGCACTAATTACACCAATGTTTCGTTCAACGTGAATGGCCTGATGACCTTTGGCGGTGCGAGCACCAATTTCCTCAACGTCAATCTCACCACGACTTCCCCCAGCAACAACCTCCCCGCCATCGCCGTGCTGTGGGATGACTGGGAGACCAAGTTCAACGGGCATCCGGATGGAGTTTATTTCAAAACCATCGGCACCGCCGGCAGCCGGCAGTTCATCGTGCAGTGGAACAAGATCGTCCCCGTCAACGGCGACGGCGTCGATGATGTGACGTTCGAGGCGAGGCTGTTTGAGGGGAGCAACAAGATTTTGCTTTCGTATCTCGACACGGTGGTTTCCGACGAAACGACTTCGCCACCCAACGCGGCGAGCCAGGGTGTCGGCGCCACGGTGGGCATTCGCGACCTCAACGGCCAGTCCAACAACCGAAATCTGCTTTGGTCCCACAACCAGGCGGTGATTACCAACGGGCAGAACATCCTGTTTTCCAGGCCCAATACTCTACCAACAGCGGTCAATGACGTGGCCGCCACCGCCGAAGACACTCCGGTGACCATCTCCGTGCTCGGCAACGACAGCGATGCGGATGGCAACCCGCTCACCGTCACCGCCGCCACGCAAGGCGCGCGCAGCGCGGTCACCATCAACCCTGACAGCACCGTAAGATTCGCGCCCGCCACGAACTACAACGGAATGGACAGCTTCACCTACACGATCAGCGACGGCCAGGGTGGCACCGCCATGGCCACGGTGACAGTCACGGTGACGCCGGTCAACGACCGGCCGGTGGCCAGCCCCGACGCCTACACTGTGGACGAAGATCTTCTCCTGACCGTCCCGGCTCCCGGCGTGCTGGCCAATGACAGCGACGTGGACGGCGACCTGCTGGTGGCGATGCTGGTCGCCGGTCCGACTCATGGAACGCTGGCCTTCAACACCAACGGCTCCTTCCTGTATCGACCCAACACCAACTTCAACGGTACCGACAGCTTCGTTTGCAAGGCCAGCGACGGCAGCCTGAATTCCAGCAATGCCACCGTGACGATCACGGTAAACCCGGTCAACGACCCGCCGGTGGCCGGTCGAGACTATTCTGATGCGCATCAGGAAATACCGCTGACGCTGACCAACGCCGCATTGCTGTCCAATGATTTCGATGTTGAGGGCGACATTCTGGAGATTACTAATGTGAGCGCGACCACCACATCCGGCGGAAGTGTGAACTGGTCGGGCAATTCGATCACCTACACACCACCCCCGGATTTCACCGGAACGGATACCTTCACTTACACCGTCAATGACGGCCATGGAGGCGTGGACACCGGCACTGTGGAAATCACGGTCCGGCCGCCGCTGGAGGTCATTTCCATTGCCCGCTTGGCCAACGGCAACGTGGCAGTCCAATTCCACGGGATTCCATCGCGAAGCTATCACCTTCAAGCCTCCACCGACTTGGCAAGCTGGACAGACGTGGGAACGCGGATCGCCGATGCGAGCGGCAACTTCGACTTTGAAGACACCGGGGCTGACAGCCAATCGCAGGCCTTCTACCGGGTCTTGTCGGGATGGTAGAAAAAGCATGCGGAACGAGCCTGCACATCCTGGGGATGAAACGGAGAAAGGTCGTCGTGATCGATGATGCCCATTACGGCCGCGTGGAGGACGCGCACATGGGCATCTGCCACATGATCTGCTACGCGTTCATGGAGAAACCCGATTTGGGGAAGATGTAACCACGGATCAACACAGGTAGACCTAACGCGGCGCAGCCACAACCACTCCCTCTCCTCCATCAGATGGAGGAGAGGGCCGGGGAGAGGAGGGGCTTTTCGTGCTTGGCGTTGACGTAACCCCTCTCCTCGGTCCTCTCCCCACTCCTGCGTCGTGGGGAGAGGAAGAAAAAAGCGCAGCCTCGAAATCTTTGTCGAAAATGCGCGAACATTTGCCATTGTAGTACGGATACGGAAACACTCGCTCCGCGGCCCGGCCCTCCAACAGTCCGTCCCGGTCTTGAGCGCAGATTCGTTTCGCTCACGCCTCAGTTCTCTTCATCCGTGTCCATCCTGTTCATCGGTGGTTAAAAATGCTTTGCGCCCTGGCGCCTTTGCGTTGAAATTCCGACGTGCCTGCGACGGAGCACATCCGAAATAAATTAAGCCAATTGCCGCACAAGCCGGGCGTGTACCTCATGAAGGACCGCTTCGGCACGGTCATCTACGTCGGCAAGGCGCGCGATCTGCGCAAACGCGTCAGCCAGTATTTCCATCCCTCGCGGCGGATGGGCTGGGATCTCAAGTTCAATGCGCTCGTCGAGGCGATCCACGATTTCGACGTGCATGGGGTCAGGAGCGACGCCGAGGCCGTGCTGTTGGAAGGCAAGCTCATCAAGGAATTTCACCCGCGCTACAACGTCAGCTTTCGCGACGACAAACGGTTCCTCCTGCTCAAGGTGAACCTGAATGATCCGATCCCGCGCTTCATTCTCTCGCGGCTCAAGCAGGAGGATGGCGCGCGTTACTTCGGCCCGTTCGCCAACTCGGGCGCGCTGCGGCGCACGCTGACGCTCGTGCGGCAACGGTTCAACCTCCGCGGCTGCCGCCCGCTCACGCCGGGCAAGCAGGACTACAAGCATTGCCTCTACGCACACTTGAAGGTCTGCACCGCGCCGTGCATTGGCAACGTGACGCGCGAGCAATACCAGGCGCAGGTCCGCGCGGCGTGCGATTTTCTCGACGGCCAGTGCGACGAACTGGCGGCGCAGCTCGAAGCCGAGATGCAGAAGGCGGCCGCCGCGCTCGATTTTGAAAAGGCCGCGTCATTGCGCGATGCGTTGCGCGATCTGCGCCACACCACGCGCAAGACGAAAAAATTTGCCCGCGTGCCCTACACCCTGCCCGTGGCGATCAAGCCGCTGGAGGACCTGGCCGAGTTGGGAAAAGAGCTTGGTTTGCCCGGGCCGCCGGCGCGCATCGAGGGCTTCGACATCTCGAACATCAGCGGCACGTTTGCCGTGGCCTCGATGGTGAGTTTCAAAAACGGCCGGCCGGACCGCGCGAATTACCGGCGGTTCAGGATGAAAACCGTCACGGGCCAGGACGACTTCGCCTGCCTGGCCGAGACGGTGCGGCGGCGTTACACGCGGCTGCTGCGCGAAGCCCCCCACTTTCCCACTTTCCCACCTGCTCACCTGCCAGCCGGAGAAAGTGGGAAAGTGGGAAAGTGGGAAAGTGGGAAGCAAAGCGGCCTGCCCGACCTCATCCTCATTGACGGCGGCAAGGGGCAACTCAACGCCGCGTGCGCCGAACTGGCGAAACTCGGCCTGGGCCAGCTTCCTGTCATCGGGCTGGCCAAGGAGTTTGAGGAAATTTACCGGCCGGGCGCGAGTGAACCGTTGCGGTTGAGCCACGATTCCGGCGCGTTGAAATTGTTGCAGCGCGTGCGCGACGAATCGCATCGCTTCGCCAACACCTACAACGCGCAACTGCGGCTCAAGAAAATTTCCGAGAGCCTGCTGGACGAATTCCCCGGCATCGGGGGCCAGCGCAAGGCGGCGTTGCTGAAAAAATTCGGTTCGGTGCACCGGCTGCGAACGGCGACCGTCGAAGAAATCGCGAAGGTTCCCGGCTTCGGCGGCAAGGCGGCCGCGGAGTTGAAAACCTTCCTGGCGGCGCGGCACAGTTCTTGACCACACCGGAGGACCGGCCGGTTTGGGGTTCGGAGTTCAAGCTTCAGCTTGTCCCCCGCGACCAGGACACGCTGAAGCGTGAACTCCAAACGGTTCACACCCGGGGATCGGCTGGCTTTGGTTTGGAGTTCAAGCTTCAGCTTGCCCCCGCGATCAAGACACGCTGACGCGTGAACTCCAAACGATTTGCGTTGCTGGCTACTGCTTCTGCGCCGTCACCCACTCGAAGGAGATTTTGATGTCGTCGCCGGTCTTGATGAATCCCAGGCCCAGCGATGGGGCGGGCGGCTTGACGCCAAAATCGGTCATCTTCAAAGGCGCGGCGCCGGAAATTTTCAGCTTGTTGTCTTCCCCGCGCGCAATGGTCACCGTCATGGCGATCGGTTTGGTGACACCGGAGACGGTGATCTCGCCTTTGCTGTCAAACTGCATCGGATCGGCGGCGCTCTTGGGCGCTTCCTTGAGCGACAGCTCCGTCAGCTTGTATTCAATTTTCGGATGTTCCACGGCTTTCATGGCTTCCTGCATCACCTGGTCCATGGAGGACTTGCCGCTCTTCATCGCGCGCACCGGGATGGACGCCTGCGCGCGGGCGTTGACCTTGCCCGGCTTGGGCGATGCCAGGGCCGCCGGGTCGAGCTCGAGGTAGCCGGCGATGAGTTGTCCGTCCATCGTCCAGTCGTGCACGGTGGAGGTGCCTTCGATGCGAACTTTGCTGGCGGGCGTGGCGTCGTAGCGGGTGAGGGTTTGCGCCGGCAACAGCCCGGTCAGCAGCAGCAACAAGGCGCCGGTGAGGTTCCATCTCAGAAACAGGGAATTCACTTTCATGGTCGTGTTTGGGGTCGGTGATCTTCGCGGGCAGGACAAGGCGCCATTCAACGTAGCGTAACTGTGCAGTTAAGAGCCTGGCGCCCTGCGACCGGAGCGCGGCATTTATGCCGCTTCCCCTCGCTGAGGTCCTGAAGACTTCGGACACCCCAAAGCGCTTCACATTCAAGCGGCATAAATGCCGCGCTCCACCGCACCAGCGGCTTCGGCTCCACGATCGGCATGTTGTCCAACTTCATGGTTACGGCTTCAGGCGTCAGACTTCAAACCATTCCTTTTGGAACGCAATTTTTTGGCCTTTGACGATTGCTTCGTTGGCTTTGATGACCGCGACGGCGGCTTGAAAGCCTTCCTTGTTGCCGGCGGCGGGCATTTTGTTTTTGGCGAGGCCGGCCAGATACTCGTCGAGGGCCTTGAGATCGGATTCGCCGAAGCTGCCGATGAAATCCTCGACGCCGGTCTGGTGCATGTCGGTGTTGGTGATGAAGGCTTCCAGGGCGTAATAAAGCGGCGAAAATTCCGGCGCGGCGTCTTCGGCGGGCTGGGCGCCCTGGGCCGAGAGCTTGGAAGCGTTGGCCACCAGCGCGATGCCGGTCTGCTTGTAAAAGTCGTCCTTGCGCGCATAAACCTCCCAGCCCAGCAGGGGCGCGTCGGCTTCCTTGAACATCCAGGCCTTGTTTTCGCGCACCAAGATGGCGCTGTCGGAGCCGTAATAGGTTTCGAATTCCGAATCGAAGGAGTTGGCCAGCGTGCCGTCGAAGGTCAACAGCGCGCCGCTGGGGAATTCAAACACGGCCTGGACGGTGTCGGCCACGTCCCGGCCGTCGCGCCAGTGCAGGATGCCGCCGAAGCCGGTCACGGAAACGGGTCGCTCGTTGAGGTACCAGTTGGCCATGTCAATCTGGTGCACGCCAAGTTCGCCCACGATGCCGACCGAGGTTTTTTGCGTCAGCCGCCAGTTGGCCACCTTCTCGCGCTCGGGGTTGGGGGAGGTGCGCCGCCAGCTTTGTTTTTTGTTGGATTGGGCGCGGGCCTTGACGGTTTTGCCCATCGCGCCGCTGCGGACGAAGCCGAGGAGAAAATGGCGCTGCGGATCGGAGCGCAGTTGCAGGCCGCTTTGAAAGTTGAGTTTGCGCGCGGTTTTGGCGGCTTGGGCGATGGCACGGGCATCTTCGAGGGTCGTCGCCAGCGGCGCTTCGCAATAGATGTGTTTGCCGGCCTGCAACGCCTCCAGCACAATTTCCCGGTGCTGATGCGAGGGCGTGGCGACGAGCACGGCCTTCACGTCTTTCAACGCCAGGACCTTGCGGTAGTCGTCAAACGTTTCGGCTTGCGGGGCCGATTCCTTGGCGCGGCGGAGATACGGCTCGTAGTTGTCGCAGATCGCAACGACCGGCGCATTGGGCAGGCGGGCGAGGGTCTGGAGGAGTTCCCGTCCCCAAGTGCCGCAACCGATGACGGCGCATTTGACCGGCGGCACGGTGGTTTTGTAGGCGGTGGGCGCGTCCTCGGTTTTGGGCTTGTCCTGGGCGCGGAGCGCGACGCCGCCCATGAGCATCATCAGGGAAGCGAAGGAGCCGCCCTTGAGGAACTCGCGGCGGTTGAGATCGGAGACGGGCGCGCCGGGGTCGAATGGTTCGTTCATAATCCGTTCACTGAATCGAGTCGAGTTAAAATCAGGACGCGCAATCATTAAGTCAAGAAGTCGTTTCGGAAATCCACGGGCGCAGTAAAGCTCTTCGACTCACCCGGCTATCAGGATTTGGAAGCTCCACGGACAACTGTCGGGTATCGCACCCGGAGTTTGCGTACTATGCGCCCCATCCTTTCAGCACCAGCGGCAAAGCGTCAAGCAGTATTCTACAATAGCTGGGACTGACACGAATGGCGCTTAGATAAGGCCTAAAACTTTCTTGGAGAGGCGTTTGCGCCGCTGGGTGTCGGTTGTCGAAGCAAAGATGATTTGACGCGAAACGCGTTCCATTTGCTGGATGGTCTTCCAAAGTTTTCTCTCGTTGGCGACGGCTTGCTTCATGGCCGTAAACTGGGGTTGGCTCAGAGAAACGGTGACGGTCTTTTGCGCGACCTTTCGAGTCCACTGATAGCCGCTTCGCCCTGAGGCGGGGACGGACCGTTGCAGCACCGATCCCTGGCTGATGTACCCGCTGCGCGTCAGGCTTTGGCGTAAGCGATCATATTCGGCTTTCAAAGCCGCCAAAGGAGCAGAGGCGTTGTTCACGGAACCATTCTACGCTGGATGTCAAG
Source organism: uncultured Verrucomicrobiota bacterium (assembly GCA_964539075.1). Lineage (GTDB taxonomy): Bacteria > Verrucomicrobiota > Verrucomicrobiia > Limisphaerales > CAZIFU01 > CAZIFU01. Next base: position 11,711 of record CAZIFU010000271.1, read on the forward strand.
TGGCACAGTAGTAATACTGTGCTAATGAAAACTCCTTTCTTCCCAGCCTTCCGCGCCCGACTGGCCCCCTTGGGCGCGCGCGTCCAATGCCTCCGCCAGCAAAGCCTCCTTCACCTGGACCAACTCTTCAGCCCGTTCCTGCCGCCCGGCCTGCTCGCTCAGGCCGACGAAGGCGTTAACAGCCGGGATCGAATCTACAACGTCCGCCGCACCTTCTTTGGTTTTCTCTATCAGGTGCTCAATCCCCATTGCCCCTGTCGCCAGGTCGTCCGCCAAATCCAGGCGCTCTTTACACTCCATCACCAGCGTGCGGTGGACGCAGGCACCGGCGGCTGGTGTCAGGCGCGAGCCCGATTGCCCGGGGATATTCTGCCGCGCCTGCGTTGCGCCATCGCCGCTCACGCCGAAAAGGCTGCCCAGCTGTGGCGTGACTTGCGGGTCAAAGTCATTGACGGCACCACCACCAGCGCGCCCGACACGGCCAAAAACCAGAGCGCTTATCCCCAACCCGGCGGCCAGAAGCCGGGTTGTGGTTTCCCGCTGTTGAAATTGGTCGGCGTGTTCAGTCTGGCCAGCGGTGTGTTGCTCGATTACGCCAAGGGCAACAAGCACCAGCACGAACTGAACTTGCTCCAAAAGCTGTTGGATCAGTTTAAGACCGGGGACCTGGCGCTGGCGGACCGGGGTTTTAGCTCTTACACCCTGCTGGCCTTGCTCTGGTTACGAGGAGCCCACAGTTTGTTTCGCCTGCACCAGCGCCGGCCGGCCGATTTGCGCAAAGGCAAACGCCTGGGTAAAAACGACCGGCTGCTGGTCTGGCGCAAACCGTGGTTGTGGCAAAGACCGCGTTATCTTTCCCAGGCGATCTGGAAACGCATTCCCGAGCAACTGTCGGTGCGGGTGCTGCGTTTCACTTTGGCCAGGCCGGGCTTTCGCGCTCAATCGGTCACTTTAGTCACCACGTTGCTCGACGCCCAAGCCTATCCAGCCGTGGAACTGGCCCGCTTGTACGTACGGCGCTGGCGCATCGAACTGTGGTTTCGCGACCTCAAAACCTCCATGGGCATGGAAGGGCTGCGCTGTAAAAGTCCCGGGATGTTGCACAAAGAATTGGAAATGTTTTTCATCGCCTACAATCTGATCCGTGCTTTGATGATGGAAGCCAGTGCCATTAATGATGTGGCGATGGAACGCTTGAGCTTCAAAGGCAGCGTGGATGCGGTGCGGCAGTTCAGTGTCGCCCTCGCGCAGGCCCCTTCCCGCAGGAAGCAGCAGCAACTCATCGGGCACTTGCTGGAAATCATCGCCTGCGATCAGGTGCCGGACCGTCCAGGGCGCCGTGAACCTCGCGCGGTCAAACGCCGGCCCAAGCCCTACCAGCTACTCAACCGTCCCCGCCGCTCGATGAAAGAACTCCAGCATCGCAGCAAATACCGGAAAAACGGCACCCTTATCTAAGTGCCATTCGGGACTGACACCTTTTCCTTTTTAGTCGGGACTGACACCTTTTTGACACCTTTTTGACACCTTTTCCTTTTCACCTTTTTGACACCTTTTATGTGACGTCCGTGGCGGGTCTTAAAACTCACCGATCTTTTGAAGCAATTCTTTCCGATCCGTTTCATCCTTAACCTTTTTCAAAATCTGTTCTTGAAGTGCGTCTTTTGTACTGCGTTTCGAGCTCAGTGTGTTGTGAAGGAAGTTCTTAACTTCACCAAGCAAACTTTTCCGCATGTTCTGAATACGTAGCTGGAAATCGAAAGCTTGCCGTTTCATTTCGTTACTGTGTAACGCCTCCTCATATTTTTTGCGCGCAACAGGGTCTGGAATCGCCTCTGGACTTATGCCGGAATTGTATGGGAGCGGTGGAGCGGGTCTGGCTACCGGACGATCACTCGAGTCGAATTTCGGGTCAACAGCAGCAGCGGTTCCATTCAAAAGCCGAATCCACAGCGACAAGCTAGTGTTGACGTTTAGGGAATTCGTCGTCGTCGGATCGCCTGGCTCTGGCAAGCGATTTAACATCTTCCTCGCCGCGTCAATGTCCTCCAGCCTCTGTGAAACAATCGCAGTGGATACTGCTGCCGCTGCCAAGGAATATCGTTCAGCGGCCTTTGACTGATCGTCGGCTGCTTCTGTAGATGACACGGCCCAAAGTAAGAACAGGGCGTGCCAAAGACTAACAAAAATCAATAAGTGCTGGTATTGATTGCGATTGTCAGGTATGATTATCATGTTCACAGAGTTGTTCCAGTTGTGCCAGACGGCTCGATCCAAAAGCCTCGGCCGGCCTTGATGATCTGAAGGCGTGGACTACCATTTGTCCATGTTGGAAGCAAGATTTTTTGGTGAACTGCATTCGTAAACTGCTTTTTCGAACCGTTTCCGACTTGAAAAAGCCATGCAATATTCCAGGTAAACATGCCGACGGAATAATTCGTGTTGGTGGTTCCGCCGGAGACGCTGTCAATTCCCAGAATGGACGCCTTGCCACTTACAACACCCCCCCCCATTGCCAAAGCTATAATTAGTGTGCCCTTCACCATTTTCATCTGCGAAATAGCCAGTTGCTTGGGCGATATTCGTTCCTTCGCTGAACATTGCTGCGTAGAACGAAACCGTATCTGGCTGAATGTACGGCTGGAATACGGTGGAGAGCCCAAGGGGACTTGGTAGCGCGATAACTATCCTTGACGGATCAAGAAGAACCCCAGCCGGTTCGATGTTTGTGAACGGCTATCGTTCTCGCCAGATCATTGCGCCATTGGTGCTGACACAGAATAGTTCGGTTACACTCTTGCTGTTTCCTTCTAGTATAATGCGAAATGCAAAGTCTCCATCTAACTGTAAGTGTGCGCTACGGAATCGCGTGCTGTCTTTTGCATAGTGGTACATCGATGCAATACGCCCGTTGGTATACACCACGCACTCATAAAAGAACCGTCCCATATCACCAGTCAATAGATCCATCGGATTAGCTGATGCGGGTTTCTCTTTAACAACTAAATGCACAGTCTCGGAGCGGGACTTGAAGCTGTCATCAACAAGTAGCCTGCCGGCCTGCCACCTAAACCAAACCCAGCCAAGGAGCCCAATCAGAACTCCAATAGCCAAACCGATGCAGAGCTTTAGTCCTAGGCTACTTTGAATTCTTTTCACGGCGACTCTTCACTGCCTCTAACTCTTTTATTGTGTTTCCGCTAGGCAAGAAGTCGGCGAGCTTCAACCGCGATGGATCAAACGTGACATAGCCGATGTAATTCGAAGTGGCAATTACGAAAGAGTGTCTGTCTTGCGTTTTCCAAAGTGCGATCTCATTAGTTTGCAAATCCGTTCCTTTGCCAGTAAAGGCCCTGTGCAAAAGACGCTCCGGCTCACCCCATCTCCGATTGTACACTTCAGTGAGCGCAGAAACGACCGCTTCTTGATTGGTACCACCAAGCGTTGATAGCGCGATGCCAGACAGCTTACCATCAACAAACACGTAAACTGCATTTCGGAAAGGTTGCACGTTCGTCTCGACATAGTTCTGGCGCGATTCTGGCTTCTCGTTCTTATTTGGGAAAACTCTCATTGAAACCGCATTCGTGCGCTCTGATCGAAACTGCACAACCTCTAACCCGAACTGAAGATGATCCCACACAAAGTCGCTTTGGACTGACACATCGGCAGCAAAAAGTCCTTGACTGACCGAGCCAATAATTAGAACTGCAAGGCATCTCATGCGACTTAAGCGGATAATCATAGGAGTCAGTTTTAGGGTTTGTAGTTGATCTAATTACCGCAGCAAGATGGAGGGAAATTGATGTTCTGGCCATTCGACCTTCTAACAAAGTTGTCTGGTGTAAGTATCCAAAGCTCGCCATCCTGCAGTTTTGTCAGGATGTCGGCCTTTATTGGAACCGGGTTTGGCACACCATTTAGAGTATAGACGACTGTCGATCCTTTGTAATTGTTGTGAAGGTCCATAACAGTATCAGTCGCCAATCCGATACCGGAATGCTTGTCGGAGTACTCGTATGCAGTCGTATGCCACAGACCGATGTTTGCTCCAATGAAGGGATCAGAAGCCATTAATGCGTTCCAGTAGGCATGTTGACACGCGTTAGCGTGCGTATCATCCATTCCACCAGCTTGCAATTCTGCTGCCCATTGTGTGGCCATGTTCGCATAAATCAAAATGAACGGAGCACGGACGAAATCAATAGCCGCCGAAACTACATCGGAGATACTGCCGACATCGGGTTGATCAATTTCGATTGTGGAGCTTGAACCAATCCCGTATTCAATTCTAATTGTTATCTGGCCGGGCTGCCCCCATTGAAACTGCCATATTGTGGAATTGTTTGGAACGTTGAATTCCGGAACATTCCACACAATGAAATTATTCGGGAGGTGACTAGCAATAACTTGCGGTTCGATCTTGAGTTTTACCTCTAATATATCTCCAGGCCAAAGACCTAGCAGATTATCAGCGCAACCTTGCGTAGGATAGTAGTTGTACTGGTTAGCCCTGAAAGCGGCACCTGGGATTGATGCGACTTTGGGCTGAACTCGTGAGCCAAGAATCGTGGTAATCTTCGGAGCTCCCCCAGCTTTACAAGTAACAGGGTACTCCCCAACGGTGTTGACTGAGACCCTTGCAAGAGTCTTGTTCACGATGGAGATACCCTGACCACCGCTTAGGACCCAACAAGAAGGCAAGTACGTCGCTTCAATCACAGGACTTGATGATGCGAAAACGTCTACAGTTCTCCCCACTTCACTGCATACGGCAAATGCACGTGTGTTTGGGTTGTTGTCGGCATCATCAATTTCGGTCACCCCTTGAGGGGCAAGGGATGCAACGTCCACAAAGGCGAAGCTCCCTCCGGCCGAACCAAGAAGGTCGACGCCACAGGTCGCTTCTGCCTTAAAGCCGTAAACACCAACCCCTCCTAAACATCCGTTGGTGTAACTGAATGAAACACTATTGCCATAGCTATAAATCATATCATAAGTTGAGTAATTCAAGTATGACCATTCATTTGTAATATTGAATGGCCAGTCCGGGTTGTTTTGCTCGTTGTCACGCCAATAATTGGGGCAGTCATGGGCTGTCGCTGAGAAAATTGTGGTAGGTACCAGGTGATTCTGGACGGTGGCCGTAATCATGTCGCCGACACAGACGATACAATCATAAGGAGCCCCGGCCGGCGCAGCAGGGCTGATGACGAAATTGGTTAGCACAACCTTGGCATGTATGTCGTTACCCTGAGCATTTGTAGGGCACCATCTAACAGGCGTAGGGTGATCGACACATGAATTGTCTGCGTGGCTGATCAACATGCCCAAAGCCAGGAACAGTCCCAAGCAGAGCAAGGCAGCCATGTTCATGGGAATGGTTTTTTTCATGTTGTCAGACTACGCTCCCGGCGGCGCCCATCGTTTCCGAATTCGCTGGAGAGCGCCCGCCGCGGCGGGTTTGAGGTGCTCGTCTTGTCCCGCCACGATGCGTTCGAGCAGATCCAACTCGGTAGGCGTCCCCAGCATGCCCAACGCCCCGATTGCCGAAATCTTCACCGCGATGTTACCGGTCTGGGCCGTCTCCACCAGCAGCGGCACCGCCGCACGCACACCCAGCCGCGCGCAGACCTGCATCGCGGTGATCTGCGTCACATCGCTGGCGTTTCCCGCACCCGCCAGTTGCAACGCGGTGGCCGCAATCTTATCCCGGTCAATTTCCTGATGCGTGTCGGCCAGCCGGCTCAATCCCAACAAGGCCGTACCCGCGATGCTCGAATCCGTCTCAGCCAAGGCTTCCCAAAACACTTGTTGAATCCGTTCTTGCTCTGCTTGGGCGCCCGCGGTTGAAGTCGCGTCCAATTGCTCATGCAGGGATGTCAAATGTTGAATGGCATAATCGCGCAGAACGACGTGCTGGTTGCGGTCTCGATAAACTTGCGTCAGCAGCTCGGCGAGTCCCGGCGGCAACGGCTCTTGTTCCAGCAGCGCGTCCATGACATCATTCTTGAGAACCTGCCCAGGTTGATCCTCGTCCTCTTGATGCCGCTCACGCAGGAATCCGTAGAGTGCTTGCAACTCGTCCGCTTCCATCGGCCGCAGTAACGCCTGGACGGTTTGGAGCCGTTGGCGAACATCCACGTTCAGATCGAAAATCGGCCTGACGGATACTGGGGCCTTGGCCGGATCGGGGACGGCGTACCGAGGCAGAGCCGGTAGAGCGTGCGGAGCGGGTTGCGTCAAAGCTACTGGTTTTGGAGTTGTCAGCGTTGGGGCCGGTTGGACTTTCTCTACCGGTTGCAGAGGCGGCGGGCTGGGAGTCCGCGCTTCGAACCACAATGCAGTTCCGGCAGCGGTTAACACGATCACGGCCAGGATTGTTGTTCTTGTTTTCATGGTTTCGCCATCGACTTGATGGCTTATGGGGGACCGCCCAGAAATACTTCCGCTTGATAGACCCGGGTCTCGTGGCAGACAGAAGTCTTGGCGCTGGCGGGCCGGTAGAACCGCACCAGGCTTTGGCCCAGTTCATCGAATTCCTGGGCCGTTAATACTTTCACCAGAGTCCCGTCGTCGAAGATGACTCCCGCCACGAGGATCTGGATGCGCACGCTTACCTGCGCAAGCACCGGACTGAGCACCAGTCCCATCTCGATCAGTTGCGTGCCATCTTTGGCTGTCTCGATCACGCGTAAGTAAACTTGCGAAGAGGAATAAAGCCGGAAACCCTGGACCGGGACATTGGCCAGCACCGGGCCGTTGGTGCCTAAACGTGCCAAGATGTGTCGCTCCTCCGGCGCGTCGGTGGTGACATACAATTCCTTCCCGCCGTCGAGGAGTTCTTTGCCAAATTGCACACAAAGCCGCGCATCGGCCCCCAAAAACACTTGGGATGCCAAAGGCTGGGTTTTCCATGGCCGAACCTTGCCGGCGAAAGCTGCCGGAACCACTCCCAAAGAAGCTGACACAACTCGAACCGAAATCGTTCTGCTCTGCGATTCGCCCTTGGGCGAGAGGTATGTCCCAGTCACGGTGAAGGTGCCGGTTTCGGTGAAGCGGTGGACAATCGGCTCACCGACGCGGCTCGCGTACTTGGTCACGCCTGCAATCTCGATTGTCATCTGACCTTCTGTTGACCCGGCCGGAGCAGCGGCGAGCAGCAAAGCATCGCCCTGCCGGATCGTCAGGTCGCCCGCCTCCAGCACGTTGCTCGGCTGCCAGAAAATCTGGTTGGCGGCCTGCAATCCGTCGTTATGGAATGAGCAAATCACGGTCGTTGGATCCGTCGGAGAAAGCGGCACCTCAGCATACCAGCGTTCGCCGGGGCCGTGTTGAGGGATAACGCCACCCGAAATCTTCATTATGCTCAGATAACGCCCACGCCCTTCGATGCAAACCGGGGACACAGCGCTTGACGCGGGCGCCACGTCAACCGAACACAAGTTGTGGAGGCGGCTTTCCACCCAATCACTGACGCCATTGGTATTTGCGTCAGCGCCTTTCAATGACTGCAGACGGATGGCTCCTAGCCTGAACGAGCGATACGAAGCCGCGTTGTCCCAATAAATGCGAACCCGATGCTCGCCTTTTTTGAGCCACGGCGTGAATGGATGCGCGTATCCGTTCCTGCCGTCAGCCGCCGTCAGGACGGAGCGGCCAAGAAATTCTCCGTCCACAGAAACAAGGAGTTCGAATTCGCGATTAGCGTCATAAGACAAATACGAAGCGCCTTCTATTTCGAGCCGGTACATGTCGGCCTCCGGTGCTTTCAACACGTACTCCAGCGCGCCACGCCGATCTTCGGCATGGATGGACTGGCCGTCAATCACCCACCGGCCCAAGTTCGTCACGGCAGCGGACCCGCTCACTTCCGATACGGTTGAAATCTTTAGTGCGTCGGGCACGAGAGGGTTGCTGCCGGTTTCGCGCTGTTCCAATCCGTCGGGCAGACCGTCCCCATCAGTGTCCTCGTTGGCTGGATTGGTGCCGAGCCTGAACTCCTCAAGATTGGTCAAGCCGTCGTGGTCCAAGTCTTTGATGGCATCCGACGGGTCGAAGGGATTCAGGCCGTGCTTCACTTCCCAGCCGTCCGGCAGCCCGTCGCCGTCTGTATCTGCTTTACGTGGATTCGTTCCCGCCAAATATTCCTGCAAGTTCGTCAACCCGTCTCCGTCCGGATCGGCTTCCGCATCGCTGGCATCCAGCGGGTCCAATCCATGCGCCAGTTCCCAGGCGTCCGGCATGCCGTCATGGTCTTTATCGGGTATCTCCTTATACGCCGGGTGCCAGGGTGAATATAATTGGCTTTGCGGAATCGCTTGCTTGGCCGTGTTCGGACTGCTCCACATCAACTGCGCCGTTGGATTCCGGTTGTTCTTAACTGCATAATCCAAACGAATCGCATACCGATGGCCGGCCATGAGCGGCAATTGCACGCGGCGTTCCCGGGCGAATTCCTCATTCTCATCAAATAAGATGATTCTTCCGTCCAGCCAAAGTTGAACGGCGCCGCGCTGGTTGACATGAAAAACGTAAGGTTCGCTATACTGCGCCTCCACCAGGCCGTCCCAACGCGCCGTGAATCCGCTACGCCCAAAACCTCGCATCGGCACAAAACCGCCCCACACAAAATCAATCTGGCGATCCAACCTTTGCGCCCACTTGCCCGATTGTCCGTCCACGTATGCTCCTGCCAGCCCATCGCCAGTTCCGACGACGGGAGTCAACTCTTCCGGCAAACTGAGGCTGACGGAGTCAATAATCGCATCTGGCTTCCCGGTCTGCTCGCCGACACTTCCCGTCGTCAGCCCGATAAAGACACCGGTCTCAAACGGAATGCGCACGTTCCCCAACCACGTCCAGCTTTGGCTGTCGGGCGAGGTGTAGGCCGTAAGGACCTCGCCCCGGCGGACCAGCTTGAGCCACGGTTGCATCGGCACCGGCGGGCCGGCATTGTCGAGATTGCCCCCGCGCTCGCTCCGACAAAACAGCCGAGCCTCTCCCTGCGGCGTGTTCGCCAATAAAACGGCAAGCCCGTCCTCCTTCAAACTTTCGCGGATCATCAGGCCGGCCTTCGCCCACTCGACACCGTTGAATGCGTTGGTCACTCGCGCCACGATTTCCGCGTCGCCCTGCCACGGCTGGTAAACGAATCGTGCCCGGTCCGCTCCCCGGCGGCCCAATTTGCCCAACCCCCAGAGCCGAAAGGTGCCGCCGCTCAATTCCACAGTGCCGATATTCGTCCGCACTCCGATTACGCGGCTTAACCAGGGCGTTCCTTCTAATTGATCGCTCTGCCGGAGTGCTTCCAGGGTCGCTAGGTTCGTCGCCGACAGCATCACATCGCCGATCTGGCCAACCTGATCCGCGGACGGTTTTTGGATCGCCCAGTGTGTCGGGCTATACAACTGCGATTGGGGAATGACCTGCCGCGGGGTCGAGGGACTGCTCCACATCAGCCTCAAAGTCTTATGCCCGTCCCCCGCTCCGTAATCAACCCGAACGGCATATTTCCCTCCTGCCTCCAAGGGCAACAGCACCCGCGACTTTCGGGGCGGTCCCATCACCCAGTCATCCACCAGCAATTGATCGTTGAGCCATAGACGCACGCCGTCATCGTGCATCACTTCCAAGGCATAGACTTCCGTGTATTGTGCCTCCAGGTAACCTTCACAGCGGAGATTCCGGATGTAGGCCTTTTGATTCCCCCAGTCGAAATCCACGGTTGGATAAAGCACCCCGTTCGTGTTGCCGCCATCAGGAACGGTGACCCGTAACCCACGCCCTATCCCAACTTGCGCTGACGCTGACGCCGCCATCTCCGACTTGAAGCTGACCTGGTCAAAGCGGGCCGGCACGGAACGATCCACCCGCACACCGGCCAAGCCCAGCCCGACGTGCACGTCTGGTTTCATCCGCACGGCTTGGGTTCCCACCCAATGCCAGTTGGTGCCGTCCATTGAGAGATAGGCGCTGAAATCATCGCCCCGGCGAACAAGACTCAACCAGCAAGGGACAGCGATGACTGGTGCCTGCTCTGTCGGCGAGGTGGTCCAAGTGCGTTTGAGCTTTCCAACGGCAAGCTGCGCCCGGCCGTCAGGCACTGGCAAGACCGCGACGGTTTCAGTTTCAGTCAATTTCTGTGCGTCGGTCCGATATTGAAAGGACACGCCGTTCGACTTGGTTATCGTCAGGAATACATTCGGCGCTTTTGGATCAAGACTCTCACGGACCATTAGACCCGCGGCGGCCTTGCCTCCTGCGCCACCGGGATCCAGCACCCGCGCCAGAAAAGTTCCATCGCCCTGCCAGGGCTGATGCAGAAAGTGGCACGCGTCCTTGGTTCCCGGAACAGCCGTGCGGGCGCCAGCCAGTTCGATTTGATTCGCCTCGATGCGCAATCCGACCGGGGCGTTCGTCAAACCGATCCCATGATATTTCCAGGGAGCGGGAAGGGCCAACTCGACTGCGCCGGAGGTCTCCTGAGAATCCGTCGAAATGACTGCCCCGACTGCCACCACGCCAGCAGTCAGCACCAAAAGAGGAACTTTCTTTTTCATGCGCAGTTTGCCGGAGGAGCATCTGTTTTCCCGACAACTACAGGCGAAGCGGCCGCAGCGGTGAGGTGAAGCAACGATACGGTCAAGACCGAGCTTTGGCCGGAAGTCGATGGATTCATAAAGGCGCGTTGGTCCAGCAACAAAACTTTCGATAAAAGGGCTTAACCAAGGTTTGCCCCCCCCCCCGTTAAAATGTCAAATGCGAATTGAAAATATTTTCATCCCTTGCGCAGGAGGGGGAATGGCCCAGACGCGAAGCATCGACGGGAGCGAGCGACCGTGACGTGAGCGAAATAGTTTTGAGGTTCGGTGCTTGGGATTTGTTTTGAACTTTGAGCTTTGAACTTGGAGCTTCGACGGGCTGCGGAGATTGAAAATGGAACAGCCCGACAGGTGCACAGTTGGCACAAACAAACCTTGTAAATCATGGCGCCGGGTTTAGAATGCGGGCCAAGTTGACGCGCCGGCTATTGGAATAAGACGTTGATGGGCATGATACGCTCGCTTGCATTCACCACTCAGGGCCGCCTGCACAGCAAGGACATCGAAAAGTTTTTGATGCCCACGTTGCTGGCGGATACGAGTCTCTTTCTCTGGGTGGATCTGGAAAATCCCACACCGGAGGACACGAAGTTCGTGCTGGAAGACGTGTTCCATTTCCATCCGCTTTCGATCGAGGATTGCGTGATGGTCAGCCCCTCGCCCAAGGTGGAGGAATACACGCCCAAGGAGGAAGACCGGTTTGCGCCCTATCTGTTCTTGGTGATTCACGCGGTGGATTACAGCCGCAAGGACGGTGTGTTTGCCACGAGCGAGTTGAATTTCTTTCTCGGAAAAAATTTCCTGGTCACCTACCACGAGGCGCCGCTTAAAAGCGTCTCTTCCACCGAGGAACGCTGCATCAAGAGCACCGTCCACATCGCCCGCGCCCCCGACCGCGTGGCGCACACGCTGCTCGATTCGATCGTGGAAAACTACAAGCCGGCCCTGGAGGAGTTGTCGTTGGAAATCGCGGCGCTGGAGGAGCAGGTCCTGCAGCATCCGGACAAACAAACGCTCAACAAACTGATCGAAATCAAAAAAGAGGTGCTGCACCTGCGCCAGATCATCGGCCCGCAACGCGAGGTGCTGGCCCGCTTCGCCCGCGGCGAATTCAAAATGATCCGCGCCCACCTCGTGCCCTATTACCGCAACGTGTACGACGGCCTTTATCATATCGGGGAACTGGCCCAGAACTACACCGATTCGCTGACGGGGATATTGCAGGTGTATTTGAACATGTCCTCCAACCAGACGGGGGAAGTGGTCAAGCTGCTGACCGTGATCACCGTCATCACGACCCCGTTGACGATCGTGGGCACGTGGTACGGGATGAACTTCCACGACATGCCGGAACTGAAGTGGGAACACGGCTACTGGGTGGCCCTGGCGCTGACGGCGATTTCCACGGCCATCACGTTTTGGTATTTCAAGAAGCGAAAATGGTTCTGAGCGATGCCCTCCGCCAAATCCAGTTTTCTCGAAAAAGTGTTGGGCCGCATCGGGCGGCTCGAAAAGGAAGGCTTGCAGACGGTTGTGCAGCGCCTGGCGCGCGAGCGCAGCTTCCTGGAAACGCTCTTCAACACGATCGAAGACGGCGTGCTGGTGGTGGACGAGACCGGGCGGATCCTTTATTTCAACCAGGCCGTCACGCGGCTGCTGGGCTGGCAACCGGAGGCGCAGGAGGGCCAATCCATCAGCCGGAT
>CAZIFU010000272.1:0-3004 GCA_964539075.1 uncultured Verrucomicrobiota bacterium
CGCACGTCTCCGGCAAGACTAGCAAACCAAAGACTCCCGGCAGCAACCGGGGCGGGCACGGAAAGACTAGCAATGACATCAGACACACTTCACGCCTCCTGTACAGCCGGCGGTCCCACGGCAACCTTCTGCGCGAAGGAATTCAAGGTTGTGGCCCTTCGGGACTGTCCGTTGCCGGAGTCAATGCACTTGTGCGACACACCAGACCGTGCGGCGGACTACTGGCGGCAATGCGTAGTTCAGCACCCCGCGTTTAATCCGGACGTGGAATGCCTCGTGGTTTTGCTTTTGAACACTCGGCGAAGGATCAAGGGGCACGCCCTAATTTCCTCCGGCACGCTGGACACTATCCTCAGACATCCTGACCTCAAGCGTGGTTGGGGGTGACTGGGTGGAACGGATTTGAGACCGTTTGTGACCGAAGGAGGTGTTTTTTTGGCTTCCATCGGTGTGCCGGATGGCGGTGAAATGGGGTGATGCCCCAAGTTCAATTGCCCATGTTCCCGGCAGGTTGCGTGGAGATCAACCGCGACCTGGCCTGTCGTAGCGAAGGAGACAGTGTGATCTACTTCAATGGCCACCTTCCGGTCTTCACCCACCCCAAGAATGATCTGGCCAGTTTTCGTCTCTTCACCAGCCAGTTGATCGTTCAAGGCGGCGCCACCCAGGGTCACATCGCCAAGGCCTTTGGGGTTCCGCTGGTGGCGATCAAGCGGGCGACCAAGATTTTTCGCCAACGCGGTTCAGCCGGTTTTTTTGTCCCGGCGCCACGACGGGAGGGAAGCAGACTCAACGCCCGGAAGTTGGAACAAGCTCGAGGGCTCATCCTGCTGGGCCATCGATTGGTGGTCGTCAGCCAGCAGACCGGAGTGTTGATCGACACGTTGCGCAAGGCGATCAAGGCCGGACGACTGCCGGCTCCAAAAAAAAAGAACCCGCCGCAGAGAGGGACAACCGGTCGGTAGCGGACGTGCCGGCCGGCGCTGTGGAGTCCCTGGAAGTCCAGGATGGCTCGGCGCCTTTGGAAATTGTTTCGACCCTGCCCACGACGTCGAGCCAGCGCTCCTGGGACGATACCCAAACGCCGATGGGGTATGCGACGACACGAACGCTGGATCGAGTGCTCAGCGCGTGCGGGTTGATGACCAGCGCGGAGCTGGAGTTTGTGCCGGCCGATGACGTCGCCAATGGAGGGGTGTTGTTTGCGCTGCCGGCGTTACTGGCCGAGGGACTCTTGCGACACACCCGCGACCATTATGCGTTGCCGCCGGGATATTACCCGTTGGAAACCCTCTTTCTGTTGCTGGCATTGCTGGCGTTAGCGCGGTGTCCGTCGATGGAACAGGTCCGCTATCAAGCCCCGGGGGAATGGGGCAAATTGCTGGGACTGGACCGGTTGCCGGAGGTCAAGACGCTGCGGGCCAAACTGGCGCTGCTGTGTGAGCAGGCCGGCCAGGCGGCCAAATGGCAAAGCCAGTTGGCCCGGGAATGGATGTCGGGTTCGCCAGTGGACGATCCAGCCCTGGTCGGCCTGTACTATGCCGATGGTCATGTCCGGGTCTACCACGGAGGATTGACCCAACTGCCCAGGCGTTACGTGGCTCGGCAACGATTGTGCCTTCGTGGAACCACCGATTACTGGGTGAACGGATTGGGGGGCGAGCCCTTTTTTGTGATCACCCAAGTGGTCAATCCGGGATTGGTGAGTGTATTGCGGGAAACGATTGTTCCTCGGCTGCTGGCCGACGCCCCGCAACCCTCCCCAGAGGCGCTCCAGGCCGATGCGCGCGCGGTGCGCTTTACCGTGGTGGTGGATCGGGAGGGTTATTCGCCGGCATTGTTTGCTGAACTCAATCAACAACGGATCGCGGTCCTGACCTATCGCAAGAATCCGGGGGAACCCTGGCCCGCGGAGGAATTTGTGCGCCAGTCGGTGAGCTTGCACACCGGCCAGGTGGTCGAGATGGCTTTGGCGGAACGGGGCGTCTGTTTGAGCAACGGCCTCTGGGTCCGGGAAGTCAGGGAACTCAACGACGACGGATCCCAGTGTTCGATTGTGACCACCCATTGGAAAATGGATTTGGCGAAGGTGGCGGCGGGAATCGGGGCGAGGTGGTCGCAGGAAAACTATCTGAAGTATATGCGAGAGCACTTCGGATTGGACCGGCTGATTGAATATGGGACAACACCGCTTCCTGAAACCACCGTGGTCATCAATCCGGCCCATCGCCGCCTGGATCAACACGTCAGGCGTGAGCGTGGAATCCTGACCCGGTTGCGTGCGCAATTCGGAGCGCACGCGCTCCCCGGACAACCCACTCCCGAACAAGTCCAAGCCTTTGAAATCCAGGGCGGCAAGCTGCGGGAGAAGATTCAAACCCAGGAGACGCTGATGCAAAAACTGGTTCGCGAGCGCAAAGAGACGCCGCGCAAAGTGACCCTCCAGGATTTGCCGGAGGCCGAGCGCTTCGCCCAGCTCTGCCCGGAGAGCAAGCACTTCATCGACACGATCAAAATGATCGCCTACCGGGCCGAAAGTTCGATGGCGGGCGAACTGGCCGACCACATGGCTCGTGGAGACGATGTGCGTGCCCTGCTTCGTCGGCTCTATACCACCCCGGTGAACCTGCGACCGGATCTGAAGGCCAGGACTTTGACCGTCGAAATTCACCGGATGGGCAGCCCTCTCCAAGATGCCGCCATCGCCGAACTGTGCAGAACCATGACCGAGATGGAGACGACATTCCCAACGACGCAACTACGCCTCATCTATCGCCAAGTGGGTTCACCCTAATTCCACCCCAGGTCAGGATGTCTGAGTCTGGGAAGGAGCGCGGCATTCTCTGGCTAAATCGCCGTGACGCGGCCGGTGGAATCGCCCAGGCGCTCGACGCCCTGCGCGCCCATGCGGTCCGCGAGGCTCAGGAGCAGGTTGCTCATGGGCACGCCGCCGAACTTCGCGAAGCGCCCAGGCGTCAGCGTGCCGCCGCCCGCGCCGGCCAGG
>CAZIFU010000273.1:0-8135 GCA_964539075.1 uncultured Verrucomicrobiota bacterium
GCATCGCTTGGGGAATGTCGGTGGGTGGCGCGATGCAAAATGCGTCGAATTTCCAGAATGGGGGGAAATTGTATCGTTATGTTGAGTTGGCGCTATGATTTGCGGGACTTGGATTTGGCCATAACCGGAGGCGCCTTGAGCCTGAGGAGATGAAGTTCCCCACGGTCCAACAGCTCCCATTGCACCTGGTCGCCCGGCTCCAGGCCGATGGCGGCCGCCAAGGCCAAGGGAAAGCTCACATATAACCGGGGCTTTTGCCCCTGGGATCGGATCGCCTGAACTCGTAAAGGATAAGTGGTCTGCATATTTTTTGATGAAATTGGATTTTGTTGTTGCCAGTTGTGAAGCTAGTCTATACTCTAGCTTAATGTCGAGCCTGATTATTCCCTTTCCCACCGAACTGCGCCCGCGTTTGCCCACCATCGTCGGCAATATTGATTACCTGACCATGCGCCAACGGCTCGAACAAATCGACAGCCTTTTGCACGCCAGCGGCGTGGAAGGGGATTTTGTGGAGAAAGCCCTGGGAAGTTGGCCCAGGGAGGGAGCCCATCCGCCGACCGCTCGGGAGCAGCAGAAATTTCAATTGCGCAGCCGGCGCGCTCTGCGCTGCACGATTTTGAAAACCCTGCTGCAAGAGGATTATCGAGGTTTTAGCTGCGCCTTGGCTGGCAATCCTCTGTATCAGTGGTTTTGCTGGATTGACGCTGTGGACCAGGTGCGAGTGCCCTCCAAGAGCGAGTTGCAACGTTTCGCCCACTGGCTGGAAGCGCCGCAGATGCGGGAGATTAATCAGGGACTGATCAGGGCGGGGATCCATCGTTCCGGGCCACTGGATTTAGCAAAGCCGCTGGACCTGGAGGACTATTTTCTGGATACGACGGCTTTGAAGGCCAACGTGCATTTTCCGGTGGATTGGGTGTTGTTGCGGGATGGGACGCGCACGCTGATGAAGGCGGTCAAACTCATTCGCCGGGAGGGTTTGAAAGCCAGGATGGAACCGCCGGAGCAGTTCCTGCGGCGGATCAACCGGCTGAGCATTGAGATGACGCACAGCCGCCGCCAACGCCAGAGTCAGAAGGAACGCAAACGGATTTTGCGTGGGATGAAAAAGTTGGTCAAGGTGGTGGGCCGGCATGCCCGCAGGCATCGGGAACTGTTGGACCAGCACTGGGAGAAAACCGATTGGACGCATGCGCAAGCCGAGCAGGTCTTAAGGCGGATGGACCAGGTGCTGGAGCTTTTGCCCCGAGCGCAGAAACAGGCGCATGAACGGATTATCGGCGGGCGGCAGGTGGACAATGCGGAAAAGATTTTAAGCCTGTATGAGCCGGACATCCACGTGTTAGTTCGCGGCAAGGCCGGAGCGGAGGTGGAGTTTGGCAACACGGTCTTGCTGGGAGAAAACCAGCAGGGAATCATTTTGGATTATCAAACCTGGAAGGAGCCGGCGCCGGCGGATGTGCATTTATTGGTGGAGAGCTTGGAGCGCGTGGTGGTCGGATTGGACCGGAAAGTATCGGCCGTGGGAGCCGATCGGGGATTCGCCAGCAAGGCCAACACGATCGGATTGAAGGAGGCGGAGATTTTTGATGGCATCTGTCCCAGAAGTCCGGAGGGTCTCAAGGAGCGCATGAAGGATAAACGATTTGTCCGGATGCAGAAGCGCCGATCGCAAACGGAAGCACGGATCAGCATTTTGCAGCGGGGTTTTTTGGGGCGGCCGATGAGAGCCAAGGGATTTGACCATCGAGAGCTGGCGCTGGCCTGGGGAGTATTGACGCACAACCTATGGATGTTTGCGCGCCTAAGAAGAAGCAAGGAGGAACCGCTACGCCAAGCGGCGTAGCGGGGCCTGAGAGGTTTCCACCGGTGGAAACAACAGAAGCGGTGTCTCTAAAATTTGGAAATCAAGGAATTTTTCGGCGGCGCAATGTGAATAACTCCTTGGCCACGCGCCAATCATGACCTCACCGAGAACGCAGATTGCAAAACAGCTACTTTGGGGACAGGCTCTATCTAAGGGCCATTCGTGACAGTCACCACAATCGGAGCTGAATCCCTGCTGCATTGTCAATTCTCAGGAGTGACCCCTTTAGGAGTGACCCCTTTACTTTACCAACCTATCGAATTCCCAAGTCTTCAATGGTCACGGAGTCCACGCCCACAGCACAGTGGGAAGCGTTTGTCCCTTCGAGTCTGAACCAGATCGTGATCGAAGTAGCATCCGCCGGTAGAGTGATGTCCCCGGTTGCTTTACCGGGGCCTTCGACGCCGGAAGAGCGCGTGATCCAATTGCCTCGAGTGGTCAGCGCTGATTGGTAACCGGCGATCTGGCCAGCAGTCGGCCCACTGCTCCCGTCAGGCAATTCGGCGACGCCGGCCATCTGAGCGGAAGTAAGCTCTTCACCGCTGGCCGGATTGTAGGCCGCATGAACAGAGAAGCTCCAGTTGCCATTTGTTGTGTTGAGCGTGTTCAGCCGTGTGCCCATCCGATACGTGTGCCCCGGCGTCAACCCCAGAAACCGTCTCCCCACGCCTCCTTTGAAATTGCCGTAGCCTTGTATGATTTGGTAAAAGCCTTTTCCTTCAAACTGGCGGACATCTGATTTTGGTGCCATTCCAGGTAGGTTGCCCTGCTCGAAGGAGATGTTAGGTGACGCTGTTTCAAAGGCCCAAGACTCGAAACCAGGCGCAATGCCTTTAGTGAACGGCACGTTCATGAGCGACTCTTGCAGGCGATAATTTTTTTGTCGGATTCCCACGCCATTTGATGGAGCGCCGTCTTTTGACCCTTGAACTACGAAGATGACATTCGCGGGGTTAAAAAGGTTTTTCAATCCGAACTGGCCCTCAAAAACGAACTGAGTGGACGTTCCAGACAATCTGACGACAGGAATGCCACCGTAACTCACAGTAATCCAATCGTACCCACCTTCGGGATTAATCCAATTAAGCACGACATTATTTGACTGCGATGAGGCGCTCAGCGCCAGCGGGGGCGCAGGAATATTAAACCCGTCTTCAGTGCCTCCGAATATCCAGCTTGGATCCGCTCTGCCTCCTCCCAGTAAGACCAAGCTATTGTCCTCTACTTCGAGCACTGGATTGCGGCCATATGCTTGGACGAATTCAATGCTGTTGGTCAATTCGTGTACAAGTCTAGCAATGACTGAGACAGCAGAATCTCCCCTAGAATTCGTGACGGCTACGTAAGGGTAGTTTGCTGAGGGGGCAGGCATTAGCGTAAGAATTCCTCCTTTAGACTCTCCTTTGAGAAGAATTGACGTGGATGCAGGCCGCGATCCTTGGCCATAGGTCGTGGCCGCGAAATCTGCCGCGACAATCCACGTTAATAAATTTACCAAGACCGTTCTCTTCATATTCTCCTTTTTAAACATAATTGTCCTCACCAATCACCATCGGTACACTGGCGCTCCGATCCATCGGGGTTGTAGCAAAACGGCTGTCCTAAAACGCCGCAATTCGACTCAATTGAGTAGCCGCATCCTATGCAAGGCCCGACCTGTCTCCCTCCGTGAGCATCCGTCTCAGACACGTCCCAATAACTCTGCATTATCACGTCGCCACACTTGCACAAAAAATAGTTCGCAGTCCAGGAACTTGGCAGATAAGGGCAATGACCAACGTTTTGACCATTCACTCTGAAAGTAACGCAACGAAGATTCTCGCCGCATTCAGTACAGGTGAGCTGAGCCGTATTGAGACAGGAAGTGGTGAAAACACTACCAGTCCAATTCGAGCTGTCGCAACTTTGAGCGTCAGGTGGCCAGCGGCCGCTCGGATTGTCTGGAAGATCGTGATTAGTGCACACGCAGTCGCGCGTCACCGAGAGATTGGCCGTTGCAACGCAATTCGTGCTGATGTTCCAAACCGCCATAATCGTGTAGTTGCCGGTCACCTCACCAATCCTCACAGTAGCCGAAGAGCCAGAACCTGAGATGGTTGCACCATTCGGAACGCCTGAGGGGATAATCGACCACGTTGCACCACATGGGGCGCTATCGGGGGCCAAGTGAAACGTAACGCTTCGGTTCGGATCCCGACAGCGATTTATCAGGGCATTGGTAGAATCCGGAGTAATCGCTAAGCTGTTGGTGATTGTCACCGACTTACCTGCTACCCCGCCCCTGGGGTCTTCTTCACAGTCGCCTTCGTCGCAATTACAAGGAGGCGAGTTGGTCCATAAGCAGTTGAAGGATATCACGAGGGGACCGCAATTCGTCGGCGTAAAGGTCGCGGTTAGCCCAGTTCCAGTAGCCATGGTTTCTCCTGTTTCGTCGTTCCCGACCACCCACCAATTGCTTAGGATTGTCGGCCCGAGCGAGTGAAAATCTATCGTCCATGAGCAATCTCTTCGAGTATAAGTAACGGTGGTTCCATCGTGCGGGTTTATGGTGGTAGATAGCGTGAACGTTTTTCCAGCACAATCGACCGTAGGGGGCAGTGATACCGGATTCAGTTCAACCCAAGCTGGGGTGTCGCAATAGGTCCACGAGCCGTCAGGGCACGGATTTTCGTTCGCGCGGTTGGTCAGGACCCCAAGCGCAAGCAACAGTCCCAAGAACAGCAGGATGGCCTTTTTCATGGCAATCGTTTTCTTCATGCTATTAGTTGGCTATGCTCCCGGCTGCGCCCATCGTTTCCTGAGTCGCTGGAGAGAGGCCTCAGCGGCCGGCTTCGTGTGTTCGTCCTGTCCCTTGATTGTGCGTTCGAGCAGGTCTAGCTCGGCGGGCGTCCCCAGCGCCCCCAACGCCCCGATTGCCGAAATCCTCAGCGCTGTGCTACCCGTCTGGGCTGCCTCTACCAACAGCGGCAGGGCTGCCTGCACCCCCAGCCGCGCGCAGACCTGCATAGCTGTCATTTGAGTCAAATCGCTCGTACTCCCCGCACCTGCCAGTTGCAAGGCCGCCGCTGCGACCTTCTCCCGGTCAATTTCCTGATGAACGTCCGCCAGACGGCTCAATCCCAGCAAAGCCGTGCCCGCGATGCTCGAATCGGTTTCCGCCAAGGCTTCCCAAAGAAGCTGTTGAATCTGAGTTTGCGTGGCTAGGGCGTCAGCCATTGAAGGTGCATCAAGTTGTTCATGAAGAGCCGTCAAATATTGGACGGCATAATCGCGCAACACCACGTGCTGGTTTTGATCGCGAAAGACTTGTGCCAACATTTCTTCCAAGCCAGCCGGCAACGGCTCTTGTTGCAAGAGTGCATTCATCAAATCATTCTTCAAAACCTGCCCAAACGGCTGCTCGTCCTCCTCATGGCGCCCCAGAAGGAAGGCATAGAGGACCCGCAGTTCTTCTGCGTTCAGCGGCCGTTGCAACGCATGGAGGGCTTCGAACCGTTGGCGAGCGTTGCCCTTCAGATCAACGATTAGCCGGACCGTCGCGGGGGCCTTCGAGGGATCAGGAAAAGAAAATTTCGGGAGAGCGGCCGCTGCGGCAGGTGAAGTTTCCGTCGAAGGTTTCGCAATTTGAATTGGCGCGCCTGTAACCGGCCGGGCTGCTTCGACTGATTCCCGCGCCGGCTGTCGCTGCGTGCGCGCTTTGGACCACCAGAAAGCGCCCGCAGCCACCATCACCGTCAAAACCAATATTGTTTTTCTTGCTTTCACTCTGTTGCGCTTCTGCCTTTCGTCTGACCGGCTCACTTAGCGAGGACTCCCCAGCAATACTTCACCTTGATAGACCCGGGTCTCATGGCACACGGAAGTCTTGGCGCTGGCGGGCCGGTAGAATCGCACCCGGCTTTGGCCCAGTTCGTCGAAGTCCTGGGCCGTTAATACTTTCACTAGCGTTCCGTCGTCGAAGATGACTCCCGCTACTTTGATCTCGATGCGCACGCTTACCTGCGGCAGCACCGGACTGAGCACCAGTCCCATCTCCACCAATTCGGTGCCATCTTCCGCCGTCTCGATGACACGCACGTAAACCTGGGAAGACGAATACAGCCGGAAACCCTCGACGGCGACATGGGCCAGCACCGGGCCGTTGGTGCCCAGTCGCGCCACAACGTGCCGCTCCTCCGACGCGTCAATGCTGATGTTAAATTGTTTTCTGCCGTCCGAGAGTTCTTTGCTCAGTTCCACGCGAAGCCGCGCATCGGTGTCCAACGCCACCTCCAACGCCAGAGGCGGAGTTGTCCATGTCCGCAATTTGCCGGTGAAAGCCGCAGGAGCACCTCCTAATAAAGCCGACACGACTTGAACCGAAATCGTCTTGCTCTGCGACTCGCCATTGGGCGACAGGTATGTCCCGGTCACGGCGAAAGTGCCGGCTTCGGCGAAACGATGGACGACCGGCTCGCCGGCTTGGCTGGTGTAGTTGGTCACGCCGGCAATCTCAATTGTCATCTGGCCGTCGGTGGACCCAGCCGGAGCCGCGGCGAGCAACAGCGCATCCCCCTGCCGGATGGTCAGGTTGTCCGCCTCCAGTACATTGCTGGGCCGCCAGATAATCTGGTTGGTGGCCTGCAATCCGTCGTTCTGGAAGGAGCAAATCACGGTCGTTGGATCGGTCGGTGAAAGCGGCACGTCAGCATACCAGCGGTCGCCGGGGCCAGGTTGCGGAGCGACGTCGCCAGAAATCTTCATCATGCTCAAATAACCTCCACGCCCCTCAACACAGGC
This sequence comes from uncultured Verrucomicrobiota bacterium, assembly GCA_964539075.1. Classification (GTDB taxonomy): domain Bacteria; phylum Verrucomicrobiota; class Verrucomicrobiia; order Limisphaerales; family CAZIFU01; genus CAZIFU01. Next base: position 6,650 of record CAZIFU010000273.1, read on the forward strand.
TGGCGACACCGCGCTGGACACAGGCGCCACGTCCACCGTGCACAAGTAGCGGAGGCGGCTTTCCACCCAATCGCTGACGCCGTTTTTATTTGCGTCGGCTCCTTTCAAGGATTGTAGCCGCACGGCAACCAGCTTGAACGAGCGATACGAAGCCGCATTTTCCCAATAGATCCGAATCCGGTGCTCGCCCGCCTTGAGCCACGGGCTGAACGGATGCACAAATCCGTTCCGGCCGTCGGCGGCAGTCAAAATGGACTCGCCGAGGAATTCTCCATCAATCCAGACCCGCAGTTGGAAATCACGATTACCATCATACGGATTCTGAGATCCGCCCTCAACTTCCAGCCGGTACATGTCTGCCTCAGGTGCTGTCAACACGTATTCCAGAGCGCCCCGCCGGTCTTCGGCATGGATGGACTGGCCATCATTCGCCCACCGGCCCAAGGTCGCCACCACTGCGGACCCGCTCACTTCTGCCACGGTCGAGATTTTCAGTGGGTCAGACAGGAGAGGATTAGTGCCGGTTTCCCGCCGTTCCAAACCGTCGGGCAGCCCATCCCCGTCCGTGTCCGGGTTGGCCGGATCCGTTCCCAGGCGGAACTCTTCGAGACCGGTCAAGCCGTCATGGTCCAGGTCTTTGTTGGCATCGGACGGGTCAAACGGGTTCAAGCCGTGCTTGACTTCCCAGCCGTCGGGCAGCCCGTCACCGTCAGTGTCGGCTTTTCGTGGATTCGTTCCGGCCAGGTATTCCTGCAAGTTTGTCAACCCGTCTCCGTCCGGGTCGGCAACCGCATCGCTGGCATCCAGTGGGTCCAGTCCGTGGGCCAGCTCCCAGGCGTCCGGCATACCGTCATGGTCTTTGTCGGGTATCTCCTTATACGCCGGATGCCAAGGTGAATATAGTTGGCTTTGCGGAATGGCTTGCTTGGCCGTGTTCGGACTGCTCCACATCAACTGGGCCGTCGGATTCCGGTTGTTCTTAACTGCATAATCCAAACGAATCGCATACCGATGGCCGGCCATGAGGGGCAATTGCACGCGCCGTTCCCGGGCGAACTGCTCGCTCTCGTCAAACGAAACTAGTCTCCCGTCCAAACGCAATTTTACGGTGCCGCGCTGGTTGACATGAAAAACGTAAGGCTCGCTATACTGCGCCTCTACCAAGCCGTCCCAACGTGCCGTGAATCCACTGCGGCCAAAACCTCTCATCGGCACAATACCGCCCCACGCAAAATCAACTTGGCGATCCACCCTTTGCGCCCACTTGCCCGATTGTCCGTCCACGTATGCTCCTGCCAGCCCATCGCCAGTTCCGACGACGGGAGCGAACTCTTCCGGCAGACTGAGGCTGACGGAGTCAAAAATCGCATCTGGGGTCCCGGTCTGTTCGCCGACACTTCCCGTCGTCAGCCCGATAAAGACACCGGTCTCAAACGGAATGCGCACGTTCCCCAACCACGTCCAGCTTTGGCTGTCGGGCGAGGTG
>CAZIFU010000274.1:0-12894 GCA_964539075.1 uncultured Verrucomicrobiota bacterium
CGCGGTAGCGCTCGGCGTCGGCGGGCTTTTGCACGAGGGCTTCGAGTTCGCGCTGCTTGCGCTGGATTTCCTGCTGCTGGAGTTCGATCTGTTTCTGCTTCTCGATGATCTGCACCTGCACCTCTTCGGCCTTCACGAGCTGGCCGGTCTTGAACTTCTGCAAATCATACGCGAGGTCGGCCTCGGCCTTCTTCTGGTTCACCGCGGCCTGGTATTGCGCGACGTTCGATTGGTAGTCGCGCTGCGCCTCGGCGATCTTGGTGTCGGCGGCGAACTTCGCCTCCTGTCCGGCTTGTTGCGCCTGGGCGCTGCGGATCATCGAGTCGCGGTCGGCTTCGGCCTGGGCGATGACGGCGTCGCGTTTGACCTGGGCGATGCGTGGCTTGCCGAGCGCGTCGAGATAGCCCTGCGTGTCGCGGATATCGCGGATGGTGAAGCTGACAATGCCGAGGCCCATGTTGGCCATGTCACCGGCGGCGACCTCCTGCACCTTCTGCGCGAATGCGTCGCGGTTCTGGTAAATCTCCTCCACGGTCATCGTGCCGAGGATGGCGCGGAGATGCCCTTCCATCGTTTGCATGGCGATGTTCATGATCGCGGCGGTGTCTTTGCTGAGGAACTGCTCGGAGGCGGTGGCGATGGAGATGTCGTCGCCCTTGACTTTGATCTGCGCGACGCCGTCCACCTTCACCGGCACGCCCTTGCTCGTATAGACCTCCGGCGTCTGCACATCAATGGTGAGCAATTCCAGCGAAAGCACGTCCACCTTCTCGAGCACCGGAACAATAAAGGAGCCGCCACCCTTGACGATGCGGAAGCCGCGGGTGCGCACCGAGCCGTCGGGGTCGGTGACGCGGTACTGGCGGCCGGAGACGACGAGGACTTGGTTGGGTCCGACCTTGGTGTAACGGCTGGCCCAGACGGCGCCAAAGATGATGAGGACGATGACGATGCCGACGATGGCCAGGGCCGCGAGGCCCATGCCGCTGGGGATTTCGAGAGCTGCGAGGAGAGGGTTCATCTGAGTTTTGGGTTTTGAGCGATAAGTTTTGAGTTGGGTGGAATTCAGACTTTCGAGACGTAAAACTGCGTCCCCACGATGCGCGTGATTTTTACCGTTGCGCCGTTGGCGATGGCGGCGTCGTTCTCCGCCCGCGCCGGCGCGCTGTAGCGCGAGCCGCTTTGGACGTAGGCGATTTCTCCAACGCCATTTTCCGGGATGGGCGTGATGATGCTGGCCGTCAGGCCGACGAGGGTGGCCACACGCGATTCACTCGAACCCTGTGTCTTGCGAAAGACGAGCCGGAACAACCAGAGCACTCCTGCTGCGATGCCGAACCCGCCCAGGGCCGCCAGCGGCAGGCTGATGAACGGGCTGGACGTCGCCTCGATGCGGTTGAAGATCATGCCGAAACCGCCGAACGCGGTGATGAACGACGCGATGGTCGTGGGACTCAACGCCGAGAAGCCCGGCATGTCGTGCGTGCCGAAACCTGCTTCCGCATGGCCGTCCATGCCACCGCCGGTATCAGCGGCATCATGGCCGCCCCAAAAGTGCGACGTGAACGCCGTGATGATCGTGAACAGCAGGCCGACTCCGAAGCAGATGAGAAAAATAAGAAACAAGTCCATAAGTCCTCGCCGGTTTGGTTGCGTCAGAGTAAAAGGTCGATCACGCCCGCTAGCAAGCAGGAAAGAATGTCAACCAACGCCTCGCCGATATTCCTCAAAACATCCTGCCAGCGGCTCCGTGCCGCGCCCGCCGGCTCGCGTTGAAAGGAGTCTTTCATTTCAGCCGGTACCCAACGCCAAAGCCGGCCAGCCCGCATTTATAATTTGCCGGGCCGTTTGTAAACGGGCTGCGTTTGGAGTTCAGGCTTCAGCCTGTCTGAGCCGCGAACTCGGGAAGCAAGCTGAAGCTTGAACTCCAACAATGGCAAAGCCTGCCAACCCGCATTTATAAATTACCGGGAGGTTTGTAAACGGGCCGCGTTTGGAGTTCAGGCTTCAGCCTGTCTGAGCCGCGAACTCAGGAAGCAAGCTGAAGCTTGAACTCCAACAACGGCAAAGCCTGCCAACCCGCATCTATAAATTACCGGGAGGTTTGTAAACGGGCCGCGTTGGAGTTCAGACTTCAGCCTGTCCAAGCCGCGAACTCGGGAAGCAAGCTGAAGCTTGAACTCCAAACTGGACTCCAAACTGACTTGCCAAGCGCCTCCGCCTTCCGCATTTTGCCGCCATGCAATCGCACGAACTCCTGCGCGAGGTGTTTCAAAAGGGCAGCGCCAAACGGGTGGCCGCCGACCTGGGCCTGTCGCTCTCGATGATTTACAAATGGGCCGAGCCGGACGACGGCGCCGGCAGCGGCGCGGCCAACCCGCTCGACCGCCTCGAAGCGCTGCACCGCTCCACGGGCGACGTGCGGCTCGTGCAATGGGTCTGCCAGAAGGCCGGCGGTTTTTTCATTCACAACCCGAAGACGAAACACGCGCACCCGGATTTTCTCATTCCTGCCACCAATGAAATCATCCAGGAGTTCGCCGACCTGCTGGCGGTCATCGCCACGGCGGCCGCCGACAATTACATCACCAGGCCGGAAGCCAGAAACATCCGCGGCCGCTGGGAGGAATTGAAATCGGTCACGGAATGTTTCGTGAACTGCTGCGAGGAGGGAAATTTCACCCGGCTGAAGGAGGTTCCGCCAGGCGCGCCAGCGTAGGGGCGAAGTGGTTCGGAGCTCCGTCCCGCCTTGCGGGGTGGTCAGAAAGAAGAGCTTGCTTCGCGGACCGTCTGAAGACGGAACTCCAAACGTGCAGGCCATAACCCGACCACAATTATCTGGGCAAAACGGCGATTCCGCGTAAGCTATGTCGGCTATGTTTGAAGTGATCAAAGACCAGTTGACGACGGTGGCGAAGAAACTTGCCCATCTGCGGAGGTTTCTTTGACGTCGCCATCGCGCAAAAACGCCTCGGCGAACTGGACGCCTTGATGGCGGCGGAATCCTTCTGGAACAATCGCGAGCAGGCCCAGAAGCTGATTGACGAGGCCAATTCCCTCCGCAAAAAAATCGAGCCGCTCTTCAAGGCCGAAAAGCAGCTCGAAGATTTCCAGGTGATGGTCGAGTTGAGCGACGCCGAGCCGGAGGCCGAGCAACTCAAGCATCAGCAGGACTTGGAGCGCGACCTCGCCCGGTTCTCCCGCGAGCTGGAGGCGCTCGAGTTGAAAGTTTTCCTCAACGGACCCCACGACAAAAACAATTGCATCCTGAGCATCAACGCCGGCGCCGGCGGCACCGAGTCGTGCGACTGGGCGAACATGCTCTTGCGGATGTATCAACGCTGGCCCGAATCCCGCGGCTGGAAAGTCGAGGTGACCGACGCGCTGCCGGGCGAGGTCGCGGGCCTCAAGAGCGCCACCCTGTTGATCGCCGGCGAAAACGCCTACGGCTTTTGCAAGGCCGAGCGCGGCGTCCACCGGTTGGTGCGCATTTCGCCGTTCGATTCGAACAAACGCCGCCACACCAGTTTCGCCAGCGTGGATGTCATCGCGGAAATCCAGGAGAACACGGAACTCGTCATCCCGCCGAATGAATTCCAGGTGGACACCTTCCGTTCCGGCGGCAAAGGCGGGCAGAACGTGAACAAGGTCGAGACGGCCGTGCGCATCACGCACCAGCCGACCGGCCTCGTCGTGGCCAGCCAGAGCCAGCGCTCCCAGCACCAGAACCGCGCCACGGCGATGAAGCTGTTGTTGTCGCGCATTTACGCCCAGCGCGTGGACGCGCAGAAGGCGGAGATGGAACGTTTTTACGGCGAAAAAGGAAGCGTCTCCTGGGGCAACCAGATTCGCAGCTATGTCTTTCAGCCGTATCGCATGGTCAAGGACCTGCGCACCGGCGTGGAAACGAGCAACGTGCAGGCCGTGATGGATGGCGACCTCGACCCGTTCGTCAACGGCTGGCTCCGCGCCGGCTGCCCGGCCAAGCGGATGGCAGGCGTGAAGGATGAGGATGAATAACGGGAAGAATGACCTATGACAAATGACGAATGTCCAAGGAAGCCCGAATTGCCGAATGACAAAAGGGCCGGCTCGCAGTCCGTTCGGATTTTGGCATTCGTCATTCTTTCGTCATTCGGTATTCGTCATTCGTCATTGATCCACGCATGAGCATCCTCGAGACCATCGTTGAGCAAAAACGGCACGAGGTCGCGCAACTGCGCGCGCGCGTGCTGGCGTCAGGCGATTTGCGCGACGCCTTGCGGAGACGCGATGAACGGCGCGACTTCATGGCTGCACTGCGCCAGCCACGGCGCGGTCCGGTCGCCTTGATTGCCGAGGTGAAGAAAGCGTCGCCATCGGCGGGCGTCATCTGCAAGGATTTCGACCCGGTTCGCATCGCGCGCGAATACGAAGCCGCGGGCGCGAGTTGCCTGTCCGTGCTCACCGACGAGAAGTTTTTTCAAGGCTCCCTTGATGACCTGCGCCAAATCCGCGCGGTGGTGAAGCTGCCCCTTTTGCGCAAGGACTTCATCATTGATGAACGTCAGATCCTCGAAGCCATCGAGTGGGGCGCCGACGCCGCCCTGCTGATCGTGGCGATTTTGTCCGACGCGCAGTTGCGGCGTTTCCACGCACTGGCCACGGAGGCCGGGCTGGCGGCGCTGGTTGAAGTTCACGACGAAGCGGAGCTGGACCGCGCCCTGGCGATTGGCGCGCAGCTCATCGGCGTCAACAACCGGGACCTGAAAACGTTCCGGGTGGACCTGGCCACGACCGAGCGCGTGGCGGCGAAACTGCGGAGCGCGGGCAGCCTTGCCCGCGGCGTGTTGCTGATTGCCGAGAGCGGCGTTAACACCCGCGCGGACGTTGACCGGCTGACGCGCTGCGGGGCGCAGGCCGTTCTCGTTGGGGAATCGTTGATGAAGCACGGCGACATCCGCGGAAAGATCGCCGAGTTGCTCGGCGCATGAGCTTGGCCCAATGAGCGTGAAGGTCAAAATCTGCGGCATCACCAATTTGAGCGACGCCCTCGCCGCCGTGCAGGCCGGGGCGGACGCGCTGGGGTTTTTGTTTCATGAATCCAGCCCGCGGAACATCGCGCCGGCCGTGGCGCGGGAAATCATTTTGCAGTTGCCGCCGGCCGTCGCCAAAGTCGGAGTATTCGTAAACGCGACCGCAGAGACGGTTCGTCGCATCGCACTTGAGTGCGGCCTGGACACGCTGCAGTTGCACGGGGAGGAGACGCCGGAATTCTGCCGGCAGTTCACTGCGCTGAAAGTCTGGAAGGCGATTCGCGTCCGGGACGCCGCTTCATTGCAACAATTGCCGGCTTACCAAACGGACGCATGGCTGCTCGATAGCTTCGTCCCCGACAAACCCGGTGGGACCGGTGCAAAGTTCAACTGGGACCTGGCGGTGGCCGCAAAGAAGTTCGGACGGCCAATCATTCTCGCGGGCGGCCTGACGCCCGACAACGTGGCCGCCGTCGTGCGCCAGGTGCAACCTTTTGCCGTGGACGTATCCAGCGGCGTGGAATCGGCACCGGGGAGGAAGGACCACACAAAGTTGCGGGCGTTCGTGCAGGCAGCCAGGATTGCGGCAGGTGAGTTGGTGAGCGGGTGAGCACGTCGGGGCGTTTCCTTCCCACTTTCCCACTTTCTCACCCGCTCACTTTCCTTTAAGCTTCAATCATGAGCGCAATTGCCACTGAACAAATGCCCGACGCCCAGGGCCACTTCGGGCCGTACGGCGGGCGCTTCGTGCCGGAAACGTTGATGCACCCGTTGCAGGAACTGGAGGACGAATATCTGCGCGCGCAGAAAGACGCGGAATTCCAGCGCGAGTTGGAGTATTACCTGAAGGAATTTGCCGGCCGCCCCACGCCGCTGTACTTCGCCGAGCGCCTCACGCGCGAACTCGGCGGCGCGAAAATTTATCTCAAGCGCGAAGACCTGCTCCACACGGGCGCGCACAAAATCAACAATTGCATCGGGCAAATCCTGCTCGCCAGGCGCATGGGCAAGACGCGCATCATCGCGGAGACCGGCGCGGGCCAGCACGGCGTCGCCACGGCGACGGTCGCCGCGATGTTCGGGCTGAAGTGCGTCATCTACATGGGCGCGGTGGATTGCGAGCGGCAGGCGCTCAACGTCTATCGCATGAAGATGCTCGGGGCCGAGGTCGTGCCGGTGACGGCGGGGCAGCAGACATTGAAGGAAGCCATCAACGAGGCCATGCGCGACTGGGTGACGAACGTGCGCACCACGCATTACATTCTCGGCACGGTCTATGGCGCGCATCCGTATCCGGTCATGGTGCGGAATTTTCAGCGCGTCATCGGCGACGAAGCGCGCCGGCAAATCCTGGAGAAGGAAGAACGTCTGCCCGACCTGCTCATCGCCTGCGTCGGCGGCGGATCGAACGCGATGGGCCTGTTCTATCCGTTCCTCGAAGATGACTCCGTGAAGATGGTTGGCGTGGAAGCGGGCGGCGAAGGTATCGAGCCGGGCAAGCACGCAGCACGCTTCCAAGGCGGCTCGCTCGGCGTATTACAGGGAACACGTTCCTTTCTGTTGCAGGACGAATACGGCCAGATTCAACTCACGCACAGCGTTTCGGCGGGCCTGGATTACGCCGCCGTCGGCCCGGAGCACGCGTGGCTGCGCGATCAGAAGCGTGTGGAATATTCTTACGCCACGGATGAGCAGGCGCTCGCCGCTTTCATGAAACTGGCGCGGCTGGAAGGAATCATCCCCGCGCTCGAATCCGCCCACGCCATCGCAGAAGTCATCCAACGCGCGCCGAAAATGCCGAAGAACGCAGTGATCATCGTGAACCTCTCCGGTCGGGGTGACAAAGACGTGGCGCAGGTGGCGACGAAGGTGAAATTGTAAATCCGAAATCAGGCGCGACGTAAAAGACGCGGCGGAAGGATTTGTGGAAAACGATGCAACTTCAAACACGTATGAAAACAATTATTATTTTGCTGCTGTTGGTAGCTGCTAACCGTCCTGCCTTTTGCGACGAAGCGGACGATTGTTTCAAGCGCGGGAAGGAAAAATTTTGGCGGGGAGACACCAATGGCGCGATGGCCGAGTTTGACAACGTGATTAAATTGGAGCCGACTTATCTCAACGCCTATCCCAACCGCGCTTTTTTGCGGCAGGCTAGAGGAGATTTCGACGGAGCGATAGCCGATTACACCAAAGCTATCGAACTAAAACCCGACAATGTTGAAGCCTACAATAATCGCGGCAACGTAAAGCTGTCCAAAGGCGAGTTGAAAGGCGCGTTGGACGATTTCAGCAGGGCCGTGGAATTGAAACCGGATTTTACGAAGGCTCGGAAACGAGTAGAAGAGCTGAAGAAGCTACTTCCGATGTAATCTCAAAATTCTAGCGCGCGCGCTCGAACGCCAGTTCTGGATTCAGGTCCGTCGAAGATTCCGCCTTCATCGGATTTCGGCGCCACAGGTTGGCGGAAGAGGTCCGCAAATATCACATCCCCGATTTCTCCAATTGGAAGGACCAGGACGCCTTTGAAAAAGCCTTCGCCCGTCTGGAGCAGGATTTGCGGACCGGCCTTCGCCAAGACTCCGGTTAGGCAAGCAAGCCTGTGACCTCTTTCACCAGTTGCGGCAGATGTTTCTCCACGATGCCCCACACGACCGCGTCGTCCACTGTGTCGTAGCCATGAATGATGCGGTTGCGGAAATCCACGATGCGCCGAAGTTCAGAAACGCGTGAGGCCGTGGGCGGGTCGAGTCGGTCGAGCCGATGGAGCGCTTCGCCGATGATTTCAAACTCCCGCTCAACTGCGCGTCGGAAGAAACGGTCAGCGGAGTATTGGGCCAGCGTGCGGTTTGTCGTGTGCTCCAGGATGCTTTCACCTGCTTCGCGAACGTCAAGCAGCAGCTTTTTCGTCGCGATGGTCATACAAGAGCTGGCGGGCCGCGAACACGGCTTCGCGGAAATAGGGATTGCGGATGGAACGCTCCGTGACCAAATCCACTGGCCGCTGGAACAGGTTCTCCAAGGCTTGGGCCAAGCCAAGATAGGTCTCGGCGTATTCGCCCGGCGGCTGCTCCTCCAAGGTGACGAGAAAATCAAGGTCGCTCTGCCCCGGCTGAAATCGCCCGTCAGCGGCCGAGCCAAAGAGGTAAAGCTGTTCCACCCGGAAGCGGCGGCAGACTTCCTTCAACGGCCCGTGCAGTTTGGCGATAGTCGGGTTCATCAGATACCAACGGGACTCTAGCCGTGGAGGCGAGGATTGCACGCTTTTACTGCGTGCCAATGCGTTGAAAGAAGGGCGACTGTTATTGACGAGACAACACGTCACTGGGCCGGCACCTTGTTGATGGTGTGGTAAAGCTCGGTGACCTTGAGCGGTTTGCCGGTCGCGTCGTTCAGGTTGAAGCGCACTCGCTGTTGCATCACGGGGACGACGGGTTCGTCGTATTCGAGAAACACGGTCTTGTCGTTGTTGGAGAGCTTCACCGACTTCACTTCCACCGGGTCGCCGCCGGAGCGTTCCAGGCTTTTCTCAATCGCCTGCCCCGGGTCTTTCACCGAGTAGAGCTTGGAGCCGTATTCCTGCGCCCACTTGTAATTCCATTGGTCCACCGCATAGCTGCCGGCGTCCTTTGCGGTGTCTGGGTCGAGTGGCACGGTGAAGGTGATTTCGACGCCGTTCGTTTTCACGTTGAGCTGGGTGGGCATCACGACCGGTTTCCCGGTGTAGCGCACGCGGTAGAAGCCGCCTTTCTTGGTGCCGCTCGTTTGCCACACGCTCAGGCCGCAGGTGTAGAGCTGATGATCGAACGGGCTGAAGCGTCCGCGCATGATGCCGGAGTCGAAGGTGAGCGGGAAGCGGACGTAGCCGCCCTGCATCTGCCCGTCCACGTCCTGGCGCCAGGTCTTGAAGAGGGAGCATTTGCCGTAGCTGAGGTGGAGCATGTCGCCGTTGAACGGCCCCCATTGGTCGTTGTTCACCCAGACCTGGCCGCCGGAGGAGTTGTCCATGTTGTAAGCGAGCCAGAAGAGGGGATGGCCGTAATTGTCCGGCGGCGGGTCGCGGTGTGCCGTGAAGACGTGGCCGAGGAAGGCGCCGGGCTGCACGAGATCCACGCGGCTGGTGGGGACCCAATTGCCCTCGTTGTCGGCGGTGCTGATTTCATCGTGCGGCCCCATGCCCAGGCCGTTGGGCGCGCGCAGGCCGGTGGCGACCACTTCGAGCTTGCTGCCGTCGGCGGAGATTTTCAGCAGGCAGCCGTGGTGCGGATGCCTGGCCGGACCGAGATTGCCGCCCTTGTTGAAATAAAAATTGCCGCGCGAATCGGTTTCCAGGTTCAGGCAAAACTCGTGGTAAAACTCGGAGATGGCAACGTCGTTGTTGAAGTTTTCGTAGAAGTCCGCTTCGCCGTCATTGTTCAAGTCGTGCAGTCGCGTAAGTTGGTCGCGGCCAAGGACGAAAACTTTGTCCTTCACGATCTTCAGACCGAGCGGCTGGTAAAGGCCGGAGGCGAAACGCTTCCACGTCACCTTGTCGAGCCGGGCGTCGAGGCCGGACACGATCCACACGTCGCCGCTCAGGGAGCAAACCGCCGCGCGGCCATCGGAGAACCAGTCGAAACCGCTGCAACGGATCCATGACTTCCACGGATTCAAGGCCAGATCGGGCACGGGTATCGTGTCCGCCACGTAAGGCTCGTTGCTGAGCGGCACCGTGCCCTTGAGGGTGATGGTCTGCTTCCAAATCGGCGGGCCGCCTTTGGTAAAGCTGGCGAGGTCGGGAAGTTTGCTCAAGCCTCTGAGTGCGGCGGCGAATCTTGCGGTGTCAATTCCCGGAAGCTTTGCGATGACGACGCGCACCGTCTGACCTTTTGACGACATCGGAAACGTCAGCAACACGCGGCCCTTGTCCGCGACGCTCAACTGCGCCTCCTTTGAGCCTGCCACGGCGACCGCCACGGTGCCATCCGCGCCCGTGAGCGTCGCGATGCCTTTGACCACTTTGCCCGTCGCGGCTTCGTCCTCGGCGATGAGCGCGATGAGCGGTTCGCGGGTGGCGCCGACCTGGAGCGTGCGCGTGAAGAGCGCGAGGCCGTCGCGCGTTTCCAGACCGGGCTGTTCGAGCACGTCCGCGGTGCCGACCGAGTAGGTGAGCACCACGTTTTCGCCGCTGCGGTAAATGCCTCTCCACTTTGCCCAGTCGCGCGGCAGCGGGCCGTCGCAAATGCCGGTGAGGGCGGCGACGCCTCGTTTCTTGTCCACGGCGGCCTTCGATTCGTAGCGCGGGCGCGGGGCGTCGAACGTGCCGTCCTTCGCCCAGCCGGGGCCTGGCTTGGTGGAAAACACCAGGTCGCCGATGGGCGTCGAGTTGCAGCCGAGCGTGCGCTCGCCGTTGATCTGGATGAAGCCCCCGGTCCAACCGTCGCCGTAGCGGAGCGTCAGCGTGTCGAAGACGACGCCCGCCTTGCCGCCAGGGCCGATCTTGATGGCGATGCCCTTAAGGGAAATGTCACGCCCGTTGAAGACGCCGGAGTAAAATGACCCGTGGTCCATCGCCCGGAGGATGGTATCGTCGTAATCTGGTTTTTTTTTCTCCGCCGCAGCGGCGGCCGGCTTGGTGGGCTTGGGTGTCTTGGGTTTCGCCGGGGCAGTTTTTTTCTCCTGAGCGGTCATGCCGGAAGGAAACGCCAGAAGCCCGGCGCCCAGGGCTAAAAGGAAAAGGAACCGGCCGAAATAATACGATGATTTCATTGGTGTCTAATTTTTCGGATGCAATTTCCAGGTAATAAGCGGCTAAAAAAACAAAACACCCTCACCCCGGCCCTCTCCCGGTGAGAGAGGGGGAATCGTCGTCAGCGTGTTCGTAATCCGAGCGCGCCCGTCCTGGTAGTGACTGGATGCCGTTCCCCCTCTCCCTCCGGGAGAGATTCCACGGACGCGCGTCCGCGATCTGGGCCCCTGAACCGGACGGAGCCTTGGCCCGCGCGACAGCGTTTAGAGTGCGCCGACGCGAGTCGGCGCTGTGGCGGACAGGGAAAGCGCCGGCTGGGGCCGGCGCACTCCAAACGCTTCGCGCCTTCGCCAGCCCGCGTGGATGCCGGCTCGTTGCATGGCCAACGAGCTTCATGGGTAGGGCCGGGGTGAGGGCATATCTGGCGCGCGTTATTGGTGTTTTTTGACGCCCTTGGCAACGAAAAATTCACCACAGCAGTCTTCCTATTGGCGGGTGGAACGCAGCCCGTTTACTTCGCGGCCTTTTTCCCCTTGGTGGGCGCTTTCCCCTGGCCGTCGCCATAATAGGGATATTTGTCCCAGCGATCGTCGTCCTGGGTGGCGCGCGGGTCGCCGGTGTCCTTCATCCAGCGATCCAGCGCGGCGCGCAATTTTTTCTGCGCCGCGGCGTAGGCGGGCTGGCCGGCGATGTTGTTCAACTGGTGCGGATCCTGGCGCAAGTCGTAGAGTTCCTCCGTCGGGCGCTTTTCAAAACAGAGCCGGAAGAAATTGGAAAGCTCCGGGTCCTCGCGATGGGCCAGGATAAAGTCCTTGGTCGGCCCGGCGTCACAATCGCCAAATGGTCCGACGGCCACATGTTTGACGGGATCGCCCGCGGGCCAGCGGTCGGGGCGAAAATTGCGAATGTAAAGAAACTCGCGGGTCCGAATGGCGCGGGCCGGATAGCTCAGGTCGCCGGCGCGGACGTTGGCGTGGCGCTCGCGCTCGACGAACACCGTGTCGCGCGCGCCCGGTTTTTCCGCGCCGGTGAGCAGACCCAGAAAACTGTGCCCGGTCATTTCCGCGGGCGGCTTCAGCCCCGCGGCTTCGAGGAACGTCGGCGCGAGGTCCATCAAGTTGATGAAGTCGTCACACACCTGGCCGGGCTTTACTCTGGCGGGCCAGCGGACGGCGAGCGGCTGGCGCGTGCCGCCGTCGTAAAGATTGGCCTTGCAGCGCGGGAACGGCCAGCCGTTGTCGCCGCTGAGGAGCACGATGGTGTTGTCGAGACGGCCCGCCTGTTGCAACAGGTTGAGCATCTCGCCGACTTCGTGGTCGAAGCGTTCAGCCTTGGCGTAGTAATCGAGGATGTCGTGGCGGACTTCAGGAGTGTCGGGCCACATCGGCGGCACGACGACGTCGTTGGTTTTAAGGCCAGCCTGCGCGCCGGAGCCGGGAACGTAAGGCCGGTGCGGATCAGTGCTGGCGAACCAGAAACAGAACGGTTTGCCGTCGGGGACGCTTTTCAAAAATTCCGCGAGCGAGTTGAAACGCGGTCCGCCGGGATTGCGGGTGTAGCCGCCTGCCTCGAAATTACCCGGCCCCCAGCCTTTCCGCATGTAGCCGGCGGCGTAGCCGGCCTGCTCGAGCAGGTCCACGTAGTTCGGGAATTTTTTGGGCAGAAAGCCCCAGAGATTGCCGCCCTCGGCTAGGCGGTGCGGATATTGCCCGGTGAGCATCGCGGCGCGCGAGGGCGTGCAACTCGGCGCAGCGCTAAAGCAGTAGTTGAAGAGCATTCCTTCGCGGGCGACGCGGTCGAAGGCCGGTGTGCGGATGACCTTGTCACCGTAAACGCCGGCGTGGGGCCAGGACCAGTCGTCGGCCAGGCAGTAGAGAATGTTGGGGCGCGCGTCGGCAGCCAGCAGCGGCAATGCGCAACCGAGCGCGAGCGAGGCGAGGAGGAGTTTGTTCATAGCGACGCGCCACTTTGCCGGAAAACACCGCCGAAAGGCATCCAAAAACTCACCCCAAATCCCGGTGATGGCATTTCGCTTTGTTGTGCACGGCATCTTCGTTGCTGGCTTCCAGGCAATACCAGCCAAGTCACGGCTTTTGCACTTGAGTCAAACTGAGCTGGAAGCAGCTCAAATGTGAATAACCTTGTCAATTA
>CAZIFU010000275.1:0-34590 GCA_964539075.1 uncultured Verrucomicrobiota bacterium
CTGAACGTGTTGTTTGAAACCGCCACGCCGGCCAGTTCAGGCGGAGCGGGACCCGCCGGCACGCTGAACTGAACCGTCAAAAAGGGCCGGTTATTGGTGCTGGGATTCTCCCGCGCGCCAAAACGCCGGGCCGATGAGGAGACCGACTCCATTTGATTGATCAGTATCCAGCCGAAATTGGTGCCCGGATTGTTCAACCAGTCCTGCACATCCGTGGCCAGCGCGGAGGAATTAAAATTGTAAATTCCGGCCCCCCCCGTGGTCTGGGACGCGCTTGGCGTCGCCACGTAGTCGGTTCCGGCCTCGGCTCCGTTGGTGTTCCACAACGGCGACGGGAAAAAACGGGCGTTCCAGGTCGCTTCGCCATCCGTGGCCTGCGCTCCCACCGATCCACTCCCGTTGGCGCCGCCCGATTTGACGCCTTCGACCCAGTTCTGCAAAACCCGGTGCAGATCATAATTCGGGCTGCTTCCGGGACTGACAGCAACTATGACTTTCAAGGTCAACGTGGCGGAGGAAACAATTGCATTGGATGGAATGCTCTCGCCGGGATTGAACTTATACAACGCGCGGCCCCTCCTTTCCTGCCCATTGGGGCCTGTGGTTCCCGCAGGAATGAAGATCATGCCACCCAAATTGTTGTCGGGACTGTTTTCAAACAACCCCGTGTCCGCCACGCTTTGGAGGACGACCGTGTCCGCGCGGCCCGATGCAGCTGAAATCGCAAGGCCCAAGCAGCCCGCGACTGTGGTGAAAAAGGGTGCGTGGAATGACATGATTATTGCCGACCTTAGCCGAAGTGGCGGGTCCAGTCAATTGGACTTGAAATCGGCCGTCCAATTTCAGCAGAATCCGCCGTGCATCGCCACGACCGGCCAACGATTGGGGAACCGTGCCGTTGGCTGGTCATTGCCGCGTTGCTGACGACTGCGGCGGCATGCAGTCTTGGCCTCATCTCCTGTTCCACCGTCAACCGCGTCGTGGCGCCGCCGGAGATCGAGGGCGCCGCATTCGTCGGGAACAAAACCTGCCTCGATTGCCACACGAACATCGCCCGCGCCTTCCCGGCCAGTGTCCACGCCCGGCTCGATTATGTGGATGCCAAACTCCGCGACCAGACCGGGTGCGAATCCTGCCACGGGCCGGCGAGCAAGCACATCGCGGCCATCGCGGGCAAGAAAAAGTTCATCGTCAATCCGGGCAAAGATCCAGCCGCCTGCTTCAACTGCCACCTGCAAGTCCACGCCGAGTTCAATCTCCCGCAGCATCATCCCGTGCTCGAAGGGAAGATGAACTGCGTCCAATGCCACGACCCGCATGGCATGGACATCATGAAGCCGGCCCGCGGCCTGGCGATGGCGCGCCTGAACGAAAGCTGCGCCCAATGCCATCGCGAGCAGACCAAGCCCTTCGTGTACGAGCACGAAGCGATGCGCGAAGGCTGCATCGTCTGCCACAACCCGCACGGCTCGATCAACGCCAAAATGCTCGTGCAGCGCGACAGCAACCTTTGTCTCAAGTGCCACGCGCAGAACCCCGGACCGGGCGCTCCGTCGGGCCGCATCTTTATCGGGTTCACCGACCACACGGACAACTTGAAGATGGGCACGTGCACGACCGCCGGCTGCCACACCGCCGTGCACGGCTCGAACATCAGCCGGCAGCTGCTCTATTGAGCCATGCGCGACCGGATGACCAAACTGCTTTTCGGATTCGTCCGCCACGCAACACGCAACACGCAACACGCTTTCATATTCTTGTTTTGCGGTTTGCTGGCGCATGCCGCCGAAGTGGACCCGACCAAACTTCCGCCACCAGCCGCGAAGACCATTGACTTCACGACCGACATCAAACCGATCCTCGAAGCCTCCTGCCTCAAATGCCACGGCGCGGAAAAGCCCAAGAGCCGTTTCCGCCTCGACAATCGCGAGTCCGCGCTCAAAGGCGGCGAGAATGGCGTGGACATCCTTCCCGGCCAGAGCGCCAAAAGCCCGCTCATTCACTTCGTCGCGCGGCTGGTCGAGGACACGGAGATGCCGCCGCTGGGCAAAGGCGAACCGCTCACGCCGGAGCAGATCGGCTTGTTGCGCGCGTGGATTGACCAGGGCGTGGGTTGGGAAGCCGTTGAACCGGCTGGCGCGCTTGCATTTTCCGTTTCGCCAACGATTCGATTTATCACCGTCAGCGGGAACGAACAGAAATTCCGTGAGCATTACTGGCAGCGCGATGGCTGGAACGGCGGCGTCGAGCATTTCGAAGTCAAGGAGCAGCGTGACGCCAGCACCCGGACGACCTTGGAAGGCCACGCGATCCTGGACGATTACAAAGTGGCGCTCACGCTGGAGCGGGACGACTTCGGTTTCATCCGGGCGGGTGCAGAACAGTTCCGCAAATACTATGACAACAGCGGCGGCTATTATCCGCTTTTCACGACGCCGGCCTACAGCCTCGACCGCGACCTGCATCTGGACATCGGACGCGTGTGGGTGGACTTCGGCCTGACGCTGCCCGACTGGCCGCGGATGGTTCTGGGATACGAATACCAGCACAAGGACGGCGAGCAATCCACGCTCCAATGGGGACCGGTGACCGAGGGCGCCGACACGCGGAACATCCAACCTGCCGCAAAAACAATCAAAGAACACGTGCACGTCATCAAGTTCGACCTCGACCACGAGATTCATGGCGTGCTCTTCGAGGACAGTTTTCGCGGCGAGTTCTATGACCTGACGACACGTCGGACGGTGGGCCAAAACTACGTGCCGGGCAACCCGGCCGCGACCTCGCAGTTCGACGTGCGCGAAGGCCAACAGCATTTCGAGGGCGCCAACGTCGTCCGCCTGGAGAAAAAATTCACCGGCTGGCTCTTTGCCTCCGGCGGCTATCTTTACAGCAAGCTCAACGGCGATGCGTCCTACGAAGCGGACTTCATTCAAAACCCGCCCAGTTCGCCGCTCACGATGTTTCGCAGCCAGGGGATTGTGCTCGAACGAGAAAACCACGTCGGCAACGCCAATCTGCTGTTGGGTCCGTGGAAAGGGCTGACGTTCTCCAGCGGCGTGCAGGCCGAGTGGACGAAGCAGACGGGCGTGGGCGATTCGCGCTTCGACGCGGTCTTCCTGCCGCGGCCAATCTTTGTGAACTTCCGCTCCGACCGCGACACGGCGGCGGTCGAGGAACAACTCGGCTTGCGCTTCACCGGTGTGCCGGCCACGGTGTTTTTTGCCGAGGCGCGCTTGCGGCAGGAAAGCCGCGGCACGTTCGAGGAGCAGGTGGGTGGCGACCACGATTTCAAGCACGACACCGATGCTTCGAGCGACGTGCACGACGCGCGCGTGGGTTTCCGCACTTCGCCGTGCCGGTTCGCGGACCTGAGCGCGCACTATCGGCACTTCGTGAAGGATAACAGTTACAACCATCTGACCGACCAATCGGATGAAGGCGGCGTCAATTATCCGGCCTTCATTCTTTCGCAAGAGACCTCCACCGACGAAGTCGAGGCGCGGCTGGTTCTGCGTCCGCTCAACTGGCTCAAGACCACGTTCACCTGCAAACTTTTGGCGACCGATTTTCACACGGCCACCGATCCGGTGCCGGCACGTCGCCCCGGCGGCCCCATCATCTCGCCGGGTGGCGCTGTGTTCGCGGGCAACTACGACGCGCACGTGTACAGCGCGAACGCCACGCTCACGCCGTGGCGGCGGCTGTATCTCTCCTCGAGCTTTTCTTTCGAACAGTCGCGCACAGTCACATTCGCCAACGGTGGGGCGTCAATCGTGCCGTATCGCGGCGATACGTATAGCGTGGTGGCCAGCGGGACGTTCGTTTGCGACGCGAAGACCGATCTGTTCGCCAGCTACGCCTTCTCGCGCGCCGATTACAGCCAGAACAACTACGCCGACGGCCTGCCGGTGGGCATCGCGTATGATCAACACGCCGTGCTGGTGGGCGTCAAACGTCGGCTAACAAAAAACTTGGCCACGAGATTTCAATACGGCTTTTACACCTACGACGAGCCGCCGAGCGGCGGGCTGAACAACTACACTGCGCACGCGATCTTTGGTTCGTTGAACTTTAAGCTGCCGTAGTACACATTTAATGAAAACTGTTTTCGGAGGGACAAATTACACGAGCCCCTAAACTGGACGGCGTTTCCTCGGAAGTCAGGGACTCGTGTAACTCGTCCCTCCGGCTTATAAGATAGCACCTAACCTCGGATCGCAGTTGTTGTCTTGAATTTTCATGGGAACAAAGTAATATTGGGGCAATCTAATACTAGGCCATGATGCAACACCCCTTTTGGTATCGCGCCAAATTTACGATTCTGGCGATGCTACTCTGTTTTGGCTGCTCAACGTTCGCGGCGACGAATGTGTTGGTTCGAGTCGGAAATTATTTCTTTAACCCCGCCGTGACCAACATCCAAGTCGGGGACAGCATCACGTGGTCGAACATTTCAGGAATCAACCATGATTCGACTTCCACCAGCGACCCCGAGGTTTGGCGCAGTGGCACGCTCGGCCCTGGCGATACCTTCACCAAGACCTTCACCGAAGCCGGCACCTTTCCCTACCATTGTGAGATTCATCAGTTCAGCCATCCTGAACAATCCGGCACCGTGATGGTTGCAGCAGCCCCGAACCAGCCGCCCACGGCCACGATCACCATCCCGACGAACAACCAGGCGTTCCTCGTCGGCTCAAATGTCTTGCTCCAAGCCGCCGCCTCGGACAGTGACGGCACGGTTAGCAGCGTGGAGTTCCGCACCAACGGGACGCCGTTGGGCACGGCCTTGGGGCCATTCGATTTCACTTTCACCAACCCGGCGCCCGGCAATTACACGCTGACCGCCCGTGCCACCGACAATCTCGGTGCGATGAGCACATCCGGGCCGGTCAACATCTTCGTGCTGACCAACGCGCTGCTTTCGCCGCCGACGTTTACCAATGGCCAGGCGCAGTTTACGATCAGCGGCATCGCCGGCCAGACCTACATCATTGATGCCTCGACCAACTTGAGCAGCGCCGCCAACTGGGTGCTGATTGCCACAACCAATGCGCCGTCGAGCCTCTTCCTGTTCATGGACCCGGCGGCGACGACCACCCAGCGCTTCTACCGCGCCCGGCAGAATTATTAGTGGCAATTAACTCGTGAACCTATGCTCGGTGGGGCGAGACTCCGTCGAGCCGTTGGTCAAACCAGATGTGGACTCGGCTCGTCGGAGTCTCGCCCCACCTCATGAAGCCGCTTCCAAAGCAGGACAGGCGGGACGCCCGGGCTGCTCTGATCGCGGTTGCCGGCTCTCTTGCGAAATGTTTAACTCGCGCGCGCATGGTCACTCTGCTCCTTGCCACGCGCAATGCGCACAAAGTCCGGGAAATCCAACGCATCCTCGGCGAAAATTTCCGCTGCCTCACGCTCGTGGACTTTCCCGGCGCGCCTGCGGTCAAGGAGGACGCGGACACTTTCGCCGGGAATGCGATCCTCAAGGCGATGGGACTGGCACGTTGGTTGACGGAAGTCGAACGCTCAACGCCCAACATTCAACGTTCAACGTCCAAAACCGAAGTGTGGCCGCAATTCGTGCTGGCGGACGATTCGGGCCTGGAGGTGGACGCGCTCGACGGCGCGCCCAGTGTCCATTCGGCGCGCTTCGCGGCGCTGGACGGGAGCGCAGCCAGCTCGTCCGCAGGCGGCAATTCCCCGGACGCGGACAACAACGCCAAGTTGCTCGATTTGTTAAAGGTTGTTCCGACGGAGAAGCGCACCGCCCGCTTCCGTTGTGTAATGGCCTTGGTGGAGATGACTCCGCACTCCGCACTCCGCACTCCGCACTTGTTTGAAGGGGTTTGCGAAGGCCGGATTGATTTCTCGCCGCGCGGGCAGGGCGGGTTCGGCTACGATCCGCTGTTCATCCCGGACGGATTCCAGCAGTCCTTTGCCGAACTGGGCGAGGACCGGAAGAACGACATCAGCCACCGCGCCCGCGCGCTGGCCGCACTGAAAACGCGGCTGCATCCGTGAACGGGCGGCCGCCGGTGGGCTGGGGCACTGCCACTGAAATAAGACTGTGCAGAGCCGCTCGGAGCGCGGACTTCAGTCCGCTTCAGGGCACGAAAACGAGGAGTTCATTGACTCTTTCGACGTGCCACCGAATCGAACGTCGAAGCGGACTGAAGTCCGCGCTACTTAATTCAATGGCAGCAGGGGCTGGGCAGCGTGAAATTCGTTCGCCGCATTGAATACCTTCAGACATCATCAAGGCCATGTTCGAGTCCAAAAGCGAAAAGCTAATACCACCGGGAAGATTCCTGGCGCGGCTGCTCCGGAGCATGATGTTGTCGGCGATGATCCTCCTGGCCGCGCTGTGCCTGGGTATTTTAGGTTACCACTTTGTTGCGGGGCTGCGGTGGATTGACGCGCTGCTGAATGCGTCCATGATTCTGACGGGGATGGGGCCGGTGGATCCGATGCCCAGCGACTCGGCGAAGCTGTTCGCGTCGTGCTATGCGCTGTTCAGCGGGCTGGTGTTCGTCACGGTCAGCGGCGTCATGCTGGCGCCGATTTTTCACCGGGTCCTCCACAAGTTTCACCTCGACTGAAGCCGGAACCCTCCGCTTCGCCGGTCAGAGCGGCTTGTGGGTTGAATCGCTGTTGGCTTTGAGTTTTTCCAGCCAGGCGCGCGTGTCCTTCACCGAAGGTGCAAATCCCCGCGGCCCTTGCCCGCCCATCAGGGCGATTTTGCCGTCCACGCCGATCACGTAGATGCGGTCGGGCCAGGCCGAGTAGGCTTTGTTGACCGCGTCATCCATCCCGTCCACGAGGCAGGGCAGTTTGATCTTCAGGACGGTGCAGGCTTTCTCCGCCAGTTTGGCCCGCTCATCAAAAGTCTTGGGGTCTTTGACGTTGATGCCGGCGCGCTCGTTCGCCGGCGTGGCCCAACCGTCGGTCGGGTGTGCTTCCTTGATGTAAACGACGAAGAACTCGGCCTGATCCTTGTGCGCGTCGTAAATCTTTTCAAGGGAACCAACCTGGTCCCGGAAAGGGGGTCAGGTGTAGCTGCCAAACACGAGCACGACGGGCCGCTTGCCTTTGAAACTGGAAAGCTGCACTTCGTGGCTGCCGTCCTTGGTCTTGAGCTTGAAGTCCGGCGCGGCGTCGCCGACATGGAGTTTTGCGGGCATGCTCAGGTCGCCGGGCCGTTTCTGCGCGGCGCGCTGGGCGAAAGCGAACGTCGCCGCCGAGAGCAGCGTCAGCACAAGAAGAATCCGCGTCGTTCGTTTCATAGGCTCATTGGTAAGGCTTTCACTGAGAAAGCACAACCATTTTTTAACAGGACGCGGAGACAAGATGAAAAGTTACAGCCTGAATCCGTAACTATTCAAGGCAACCACGAATGGACACGAATAGACACGAATAAAGACGAACCTGCCCAGACTATTTGCCTGAGTTCGTTAAACTCACCAATCGGGGAGCAGGGCGGAGAAAGACCAAACCGTCCATCAGTCAATCGCATTCGTGTCTATTCGTGTCCATTCGTGGTTTTCAACTGCATCGACACGACTGAATTCTCTTTCTCCGGCCGTCATCGTGCGAATTGAAATTGCCCAAAGCCGGGTTTCTGTCAAATCATGGCCGCGCTTTGAAGACCCGCAAATTCATTCCAGTCCTGGCCGTGGTCGCCCTCACGCTGTTTTTCACGCTGGTGGTCCCGGTGGACGCGCAGCGCATCGAACAATTCGTCAAAAGCAGCGGCTGGCTGGCGCCGGTCGTGTTCTCGCTGCTGATGCTTCTCGGCATTTTGATCGCGCCCATCCCCACGTCGCCGTTGACTCTGATGGCTCCCAAACTTTTCGGGCTGTGGGGCGGGTTGCTGCTTTCGCTGGCCAGCGCGACGGTGGGCGCGACGATCGCCTTTTTCATCGCCCGCGGCTTGGGCCACAAATGTCTGGATCGCTACCCCGGTTATCGGCGCCTGCAACATTTGCTGCCGCCCAACGCCACGGCTTTTGCCGTCTTTCTGCTCCGGCTACCGCCCAGTCCCACCTTCGACCTGGTCAGTTATCTGGCCGGCCTGACGGAAATGTCGCCGTGGCAATTTATGCTCGCCACATTTCTGGGAATGATTCCAGTGACGGCCACCTTTTGCTTTGTGGGTGCCATCGTGCCGGGCGCGTGGCTCTGGCCGTTTCTGATTGCGTGCGGCGTGTTCGGCGCGCTGCGGTTGTGGCGGCGGCGGTGAAACTTACTTCACCGCACCGGGCGTGCGGAGCATTCGCCGGTCGCCGTCGCGGCGCGTGAGGCCGTCGCGGTCCAGGCGTTCCAATAACGGGACCACAATCCGGCGGCTGGTGCCCACCGCCTGGCGCAGTTCGCTCACGGTGGCCGCCCCTCTTTCGGCGAGCCATTTCCCGATGACCTGTTTCATGCGACTGAAACTGTCGGCCAGCAGAACCACCTCGTCACTGAGTTCGAGCACCTCACCGGTCTCGCGCAAAAACCGCAGCGCCTGTTGCGCGACGGCGTCCGGGGCCAGTTCTTTGCGCGAGGGCGGATCGAAGGGTTTGGCGGCCAGCGCCGCGCGGAGCCGGGCGCCGGCGGCTTGCAGGTGCGGCGGCAATGCGGGCCGGTGCGTCGCGCGCTTGATGACCATGCCGCTTTGAACGAAGCCGGCCCGGCACAAATCGGCAACCAGCGCATCGAACACTTCGGGCAAACGTAATTGGCTTTCCAGCGCCGAGCGAAGCTGGCTCAACGCCAATCCCGCGTGCTCCGGATGGGCCTTGTGCGCGGCCTCAACCGCCTCCGCAGCGCAACGGCGCAGAGTTTGCCAGCAGCCCGCATCTGCCGCCCAATTGCCGGCCAGAAAGGCTTTCCCTTCGCCGGCCAATCGTTCCAAGGCATCGGCGATTTCCGACGCGCTGAAGTTTGATTTCGCCAGCAGGGCAGGGCGGCGCAACACGCCGTCCCGTTCCAGTTGCGTTTGGACGCAGACGACGGCTTCCTGAATGGAAGCTGCCCGCCGTTCGAGAAACTTGCGCTGCCCCGCGCTGCGAAAATCCTTCCGGCTGGCATCGGCGTCCAGCACCACGCCGCCCGCCAGCGTGGCTTGTTCCGGCCAATCCCGCACAATGAAGCGGTCACCGACAAAAACGAACACGGGCGCGTCGAAGCGCAACTGGGCGATGGCCCGTTCGCCCGGACTGATTTGCTTCTGGTCGAGCAGAAACACCCGCGCCGCATGGTTGGCGCTGCCGTGGTGTATGCGCACCAGCGCGCCATCCTTCAACGGCCGCGCGGCGCTGGATTTGCCGCCGGCCAGGCGCGCAGACTTTTCCAGCGCGACATCGAGCGTGTCAGCGGCGGCGCCGAATTCCGCGAGCGTGATGACCTCGCCGCGGCGCACGCCTTCTTCGCTGGCGGTCTCGGAACCTTTGGCGATGTCCGGCAGGTTCACCGCGGTGCGCGTGCCGGGACCACTCGAGGCCACGTCCTGGTTGTGGTTTTGCAGGCTGCGAAGGCGCGCCGCATTGCCGCCGGGCTGGATCACCGCGGCTTGCCCGCGATGCAGCGCGCCCCCGGTCAAGGTGCCCGTGACGACGGTGCCGATGCCGCGCAGCGTGAAGACGCGGTCCACAGGCAGGCGCGGCTTGCCGAGGTCGCGCGGGGGCGGTGCGGTGGCGAGCACCTGCGTCAGTGCTCCTTTCAATTCTTCAAAGCCGCGACTGCTTACTGTGGACGTGGGCACAATCGGAGCGCCGGCGAAAGGTGTCCCGGCGAGTTTCTCGCGCAGTTGCGCCACGCTCGCCGGCTCGTTTTGCGCCAGATCAATTTTTGTCAACGCGACGACGGCGCGGGCGACGCCGAGATAGGTGAGAATTTGCAAATGCTCTTCCGTCTGCGGCATCCAGCCGTCGTCCGCCGCGACGACGAACAGCGCGAGATCAATCGAGCCGACGCCGGCGACCATGTTCTTCACGAAGTCCTCATGGCCCGGAACGTCCACGATGCCGAGGTGAAAAGTTGATGGTTGAGGGTCGAGGGTTGAGAGTTCGAGTTGAGCGAAGCCGAGATCAATGGTGATGCCGCGCGCTTTTTCTTCGGGGAGGCGGTCGGGGTCGGTTCCGGTCAGCGCCTTGACCAGCGCGCTTTTGCCATGGTCCACGTGTCCGGCGGTGGCGAGGATGAAATGTGTCGCAGCCATCGCCGGGGATTGTCAGACAGAATCGGCAGAATTCAACCGAATTGAGGGTGAGGATCCAAGTGTCGGTTGGCGTTTGGAGTCCAAGCTTCAACGTGCGGCCGGCAAGCTAAAGCTTGAACTCCAACTGCCCGCTTATGGAAAAGCTCGACAGTTTCTTGGCCTCGCATCAGGGGCGTGAACCGATACAGTCCAAACTTTGTCGCATATGCGACAAAGTTTGGGACATTACCGGCAGCCGGTTCATAGGCAGGTGAACGGCCCGTCGCTTACGTCCGGCGGCCGGTCAATTCTGCGCGTTTGGCGAACTCCGGGCCGGCTTCATTCGCTTGAAGCTGAAAACGTTTTCCGTTTTCACCACTTTGCCCTCCACTTCCAACAACGGATAAACAAGGAAATTAATCGGGCTCGACGCGGGCACGGGCGCGACAATGAGGTCGCGGCCCCTGGTGAATTCAAAGCGATTGGCGGGATGATGGCCGAAGTAGTAGTCCGCCAGCGCGGGATTCCTGGACGCTTCGCTGATGTCCACAGGTACCCATTTGCCCTCAGCTTGGAACTCGGCCCAGCAATGATAAGCGGCGATTTCGCCTTCGTCCTTGCCCGCCGGAATCGTGTAGCCGATGGCAAACCGCGCCGGGATGCCGGCCGACCGCGCGAGCGCGATGAAGTAGGCGTGGAAATCGGTGCAATTGCCCTGGCGCGCGTCGCAGGCGTAAAGCGCATCGCCACGGCCCCAGCCCTCGCCGGTCTTGTCGTATTTCATCCGCCGCCAGACGTGGTCGTAGAGCGCGCGGCCTTTCGCCATGGCCGTGGTTTTGCCGGAGGCGACCTCTTCAGCGATGGCCTTGAACGACTGGTTCACGGGCACGAGCCGTTCGGGTTGGAGATGACGCAAGTCCTCGCCGGCCTGCGATTCGTAAACCGACTTTTCCACGCGGCGCACGCCATACTTGATCTCGATGACCCTGCCGCTGTCAGCCGGCTGCGGTGAGAAGACCAAAATTGCGTTGCCGAACTCGCGGTCTTTCACCTCGCGATACTGGAGCGGCGAGGAAATGCCCTCGACCTTCACGGTCTGGAAGGCGTCGGACTTCGCCAGCGGCACCCAAAGCTGCGCGGGATTCAACATCTCCGGCAACTTCACGCGGTAAACAAACTCGAACTGGTCCGCGCCGCGAACGATGTCTTTGTCAGCCGTGCCGACGGCAAGAGCGGCCAACGCGGCCGAAGCCAGCGCGGTGGCGAGGGCAATGTGGCGAACGGGCTTTTCCATGGGGTTCTTTCAGCTTTGGCTCAAAACCGCGCGAAGCGCGCGAACGAGTTCCTCGTCCTGCCGTGGGAAAATGGTGCGCAAGTCGAGCTTGAATCGTCCGGCAGAAACGTAGCCGATGACTGGCGGCGTGCCGCCCCGCAGTCGCGCGGCAAATTCGGGCAGCGCGATGTCGTGCGGAAGCAAATCCACCGTGACCGACGGGATGACCGAGCGCGGCAACGTGCCGCCGCCGATTTGCGCCTTGCCGTTGCCGAGGGTCGCCAGGACGGGCAGGCCGGCGAGCGCGGCGATGATTTTCCCGGCGCGCGCGCGAAGATCGTCGTTCGACACGCGCAACATTTCCAACACCGGCGTTGGGAGTTCACGCTTCAGCGTGTCCGGACAAGCTGAAGCTTGAACTCCAAACTTCAGGTACGCGTCCACGGTTGTTTGCAGCGCGGCGAGGATGAGCTTGTCGCATCGGAGCGCGCGGAAGAACGGCTCGCGCTTGAGCGCCGCGACCAATCTGGCTTTGCCGGCGATGAGACCGGCTTGCGGACCGCCCAGCAATTTGTCGCCGCTGAAGGTCACGAGGTCCACACCGCGCTTCAAGACTTCCGCCGGCGTCGGTTCGTGGTCGATGCCGGCAAGCTTCTCGGTGGAAACCATCGCGCCACTGCCGAGGTCTTCAACCAGCGGAAGGCGGCGTTTGCGGGCCAGCGCGGCGAGTGCCTCGGTCGGAGGCGAGTCCACGAAACCGCCCATGAAAAAATTGCTGCGATGGACTTTGAGGATCATCGCCGTCTGCTTGCCGATGGCTTTGGTGTAGTCGGTGAGGGACGTCTTGTTGGTCGTGCCGACCTCGCGGAGTTTTGCGCCGCTGGCTTCGAGGATTTCCGGGATGCGAAAACCGCCGCCGATCTGGATCAACTCGCCGCGCGAGAGGACCACTTCCTTGCGCTCGCCGGCCGTGAAGTGGCGCAAAACGAGCACTAGCGCGGCGGCGCAGTTGTTGACGACGGTGGCCGCGTCCGCGGCACAAAGCAGCGCCAGGTTGTTTTCAAGGTAAGCGGCGCGGTCACCGCGCTCGCCGCCGGTCAGGTCGTATTCGAGGTTGTTATAGTTCGCGGCGATGTGCGTGAGCGTCTCGACGACGGCTGGACCGAGCGGCGCGCGGCCGAGATTGGTGTGGATGAGGATGCCGGTGCCGTTGATCAGCGGCTGGATTTTCGAGCGGCACAGATCGTCGAGCGCGGCGCGGATGCGGGCTACGACGGCGTCGAAGTCAGGAATGGATTTTTCCGAACGCAGCGCCGCCAGTTCGCGCCTGGCCACGGCGACGACCGCAGGCCGGGGCAGCGCTGTTTCGCCAAGCGCTTGCAGGACTTTCTCGACGGCGGGAATGGCGCGCAGCGTTTTACCGGGGGTCTGCATATACTTCAGTGAAGGGCGGAAGCTTGTCTCAAAATCGCGGCCGCATTTTGCGGATCAACCCTCTGAATCGCATTAGAAGCCCAACCACGGAAGAATGGACGTGAGTCTTGGAGCAACGGCAAAAGCAGGGGAACAGAATCCTTCGCGGGCGGGCCGATTTCCGCCACAGCAAATATGGCCGGCCTGAGCGCGTGCTTCGATTGCAGTGCCTCGTTCAGAATCGGGAGTGTCGGTTCCAGTCGGCCATCCAGACGCCAAAGACCAATGGCCGAGCCGACTCGGTCCTCGATATTCGTGGAAACCAACTTCGCCTCCAGTTCAGGTTTGAGTTCCGACACCATGCTTCCAAATTTACCCAAAGCGATTGCTGCGTACATACGAGCGTAGGGATCGTCGCTTCGAAATGCGTATTTCAACAACGGGATCGCGGCAACAGCCTGTCGGTCGATTTCATCGTAATCGCCTGCAGGATCGACGAGGAGCATGCTGTGCTCAAAGCCGCTGGTTTCTTTGAGCTTCTTCAAAAGTGAATTGATGACCCTCTCGTCATCCGCACCGATTTGCAGCAGCGCGATAAACGCGGATTTGCAAATATTCCAATCCGGATCGTCGAGCCACATAAGGAGCGTAGGGATCGAGCTTCGTGCCTTGGGTCCCATTGCACCGAGCGCTCGCGCCGCGCCGCTGCCGACGACTATGGTTCCTTCTGGTCTAAAAGGAAGTTTCCTGCCGACGGCTTTGGACACAAACGGCGCGATCATTCGGTGTAATTTCTCACCGAACGCCTTCAACCGGGTGTCTTCGGGGCGCGGTGTCTTCGTCAAATATGGTATGGCTGCCAGCCCCAATTCGTGCATCGCTTCAAAAGCTCTTGTTCGGAGGGCGTTGTCCGTACTGTTTAGTTGATTTACCCAATAACTGACTTTGCAACCTTGATAGCTTGGCTCAGGGTGAACGAGCTGTTTAAGCATTACCCCAGCACAAATGAGCGTGAGCGCTAAAACTGTGGCAATCAACAGGCGTCTTCTCATACGGAGCAAAAGAACCTGCTACATCGTAACTTTTATCATCGGCTTTAGACCGCGCACGATGCGCCCGATTACGGCGGAGCACGGCGCGCGGTGCTTCTTCAGGAACATCAAAACCTGGCTCAACCGCTGTGGGGCAACACAGAGCAGCAGCCCGCCGCTTGTTTGCGCGTCGGCGAGTAGAATTTTTTGTGCGTCGCTGACACCGTGCCAGCGGGTGAACGCTTCGGCGGTCTTTAAATTCTCGCGGCTGCCGCCGGGGATGCAGTCTTGCGCGATCAGATCAAAGACGCCTCGATCGATGACGGGCAGTTGATCGGCCTGAACGATGGCGCCCACGCGGCTGGCGCGACACAGTGAGCCGAGATGGCCGAGCAAACCGAAGCCGGTCACATCCGTCCCGGCTTTGACGAGATTTCGTTCCGCAAGCTCCGCACCGACGGAGTTTAGCCGGCACATGATGGCTATGGCCTTGTGCGCGAGGGCAGGGGAGGTGAGGTTGCGTTTGATTCCGGTGGTGATGATTCCAGTGCCAAGCGGCTTGGTGAGCACGAGCCAGTCACCGGGTCGCGCGGAAGCGTTCGTTATCATGCGGCGCGGGTTGACGAGGCCGGTGACGGACAGGCCGTAAACCGGCTCCGGGTTGCGGATGGTGTGGCCGCCGAGGAGGGCGCATCTGGCTTCCTTCGCTTTCGCCGCGCCCCCGCGCAGAATTTCCGCGATGATTTTCGACGGCACGAGGTCCGTGGGAATGCCCATGATGTTGAGCGCGGTGAGCGGGCGGCCGCCCATCGCGTAAACGTCCGACAGCGAGTTGGCCGCCGCGATCTGGCCGTACAAAAAGGGGTCGTCCACGATGGGCGTGAAAAAGTCCACCGTTTGCACGAGCGCGCGGTCGCGGTCGAGGCGATAGACACCGGCGTCGTCAGCGGTGTCGGCGTTGACGAGCACGTTGGGATCGCGCCGCTTTGGGAGCTGCCGCAAAACTTGCGACAGAGCCTTTTGGCTCAGTTTGGACGCTCAACCGGCGCAGGACGATAGCGACGTCAGCTTAAGAATCTGCTCGCGGCTCATGAGCAACACCTCCCTTCGGATTTGCGATTTGCGATTTACGATTTACGCGGCGGCGGCATCGTCGAGACCCGCGCCAAAATCGAAAATCGAAAATCGAAAATCGAAAATCAAAATGGCGGAGAGGGAGCGAATCGAACACTCCTCGACCCGTGAAACGGGCCAACGGCGGTTTTGAAGACCGCGAGGGCCACCAGGCACCCATCACTCTCCCCGAAAAACCCGGATTGAACATCCAACATCCAACATCCAACATCCAACATCGAACGGACGTAAGTGCGAACATCTGGATGTTCGAAGTTGGATGTTGGATGTTCGATGTTTTCGTTGTGCAGAACCGATGCAAGCCATTCGCGTTCGCGCCTTCCGTACCGAGTTTACGTAATTGGCAATCGGAAGCAGGAAATCGGAAAGGGTCACCGCTTGGCCCGAACGGCCTTGAGGATGGCGTCGGGATCGGGGAACTGCCCCGAGTCCAGTTTGGAATGGATTTTCTTTCCATTGACGCTGACCTCAAACGCGCCGCCGCCCGAAGGCACCAGTTTGAGCGAACTGATGGTTTGTTTGAGCCGCAACAATTTTTCCGTCAAACTGACGGCCTGGGGCTCGTAGTTTCAAGCGGTGCAATACTCGATGGTGATTTCCAGGCTCATGGTGTTTCGGTTTTGCGCAACGTTAGGCCGCAGGCGCCATGGCGTCAAGAAGCAGTCCCCAAGTCACTTTCGGGCGCATTGGACACTGCCCATGCGGCCGGGGGCCATTTCGTTTGGAGTTCCGCCTTCAGGCGGCCGAACCCCGCTGGCTCGCAGACCGCCTGAAGGCGGAACTCCAAACGGACGGGGTCATGATGCGCTCGACGCGTGAATCGGTGAATCTTTCAGTTTGCTTTGCCCGCGGTGGGCGGCTAATTTGGCGGCATGGAAAAGCCCGGTTGCCAGCAGGTTTCTTTCGCTTCCCAAAAGGCCACCGCATTCACTGCTTTGTCCCTTGCCCTTTGGCTGGTGATTCCTGCCTGGATAGCCAGCGCAGCCACGCCGGCGGAGCAATATCAAAGCCTCGTGAAGGAACATCAACAGGCGCAAGAGGAGTTTTCCAAGCTTTACCAGGCCGCCAAAACCGATGCGGAACGGCAGCAGCTCAAGTATCCACAGGCCGAGGATTTCGCGCCGCGGTTTTTGACGCTCGCTCGAAATCACGCCGGCGACCCGGCTGCGGCGGATGCCCTGATCTGGGTCGGCACCAACGTCCGGACCGGAACCAGTTTGGATGAGGCTCTGGGGATTCTGTTCAAGGAACACCTTCAAAATGAAAAACTCGGCCAGGTTTGCCAAAGCCTCGTTTATGCGAGTTCGGACAAGGCGGAGAAATTTCTCCGCGGCGTGGCGGAAAAAAGTCCGCATCATGAGGCCCAGGGCTGGGCGCGCTTCAGCCTGGGACAATTGCTCAAGTACCAAGCCGAAATGGTGCTGCATCTGAATCGGGAAAGCGACGCGCGGCAGATCGAGCGGCTGGAAAGTTATCATGGCAAGGAGACCGTCCAGAAGCTGCTTGCCAGCAACCCGCAAGAGCTGAGCGGTGAAGCCGGAAAATTGTTCGAGGAAGTGGCCGCCAAGTCTGGCGACATCAAAGGCTCCCGCGGCACGCTGGCCGACGCGGCGAAAGGCGAGTTGTTTGAAATGCGCAATCTGGCCATCGGCAAAGTGGCGCCGGACCTCGAAGGGACAGACGTGGACGGGAAAAAATTCAGGTTGAGCGATTACCGTGGCAAGGTGGTGGTCATTGATTTCTGGGGCGATTGGTGAGGACCGTGCCGGGCGATGTACCCGCACGAGCGGTCGCTCGTGAAACGATTGGAAGGAAAATCGTTCGCGCTCTTGGGCGTCAACAGCGACACCAAGGACCGCCTCAAGCAGGTCATTAAAAAGGAAAAACTGACCTGGCGCCACTGGTGGGACGGCGGTGACACCTCCGGCCCCATCGCCAGCAAATGGAATGTAACCGGCTGGCCGACGATTTACGTGCTCGACCACAAGGGCGTCATCCGCTACAAGGAAGTCCGCGAAAAGACCATGGACGCCGCCGTGGACAAGTTGCTGGACGAACTGGCAAAAGAAAGCAAGTACTGACGCACAATGAAATGGCTGCGATCATTCCTTTGCCTGTTGCCGCTGCTGGCTTTGAATGCCGGCCAAATCGCTGATCTGAAGATGATTCCTGTCATCGAACGTGACGGCCAGGTCTATGTCAGCGCGCAGGCGTTGAACAAGGAGGCCGACGTGGCGATCAAGGAATTGCCCGGCCAAAATTTCGTCGTCGCCTGCCACCGGGACCGTTGCTCTCCGTTGAAGGACGCCCGGCGGGAAGGCAGCGATTGGCTCCTGCCGCTGGCGTCGCTGGCCCAAGCGCTGGGCGCGACCGCTGAGTTTGACGCGCCGCGCCGAAACGTCGGATTGCATTTTACTTCCCCGGAAACTCCCGCCGTCGAATCCGTCACGCGGGTCGGCCAGTTGGCCCCCAACTTTCGCCTCGCGCGGCTCGATGGCACGCCGGTGTCGCTCGCGGATTTTCGCGGCCGTCGGCTGGTCATCAACAGTTGGGCCAGTTGGTGAGGGTGCCGCAACGATCTGCCGGTCTGGCAGAAATTCTACGAGCAGCATCGCGCCCCGGATTTTGAAATCCTTTCCATCGCCGTGGATGTGCAGGGCGCGGAAGTCGTCAAACCCTACACGAAACAGTTTGGCGTCACCTTCCCGGTCGCCGTGGACACGGCGGATGTCTTCGGCGCGGCCTTCGGATTGAAAGTCATCCCGGTGACGTATCTCGTGGACGAGGTCGGCATCGTACGCCTGCAAGGAGGCGCGCCCACTCCAGCCTTGCTTGGGAAAATCGAAGCCGTCCTCAAGGAGCCGCGCTCGACTGTCCGCGCCGTGCAACCGCAACTGCCCGCCGCGCGCGCGAAGGCCGACCTGGAGGCCGCCGTGCAACAAATGTCCTCCGACTGGAAGTCGCGCATCGCCCTGGCGCGGCTTTACGATGACGAGCAAAAATTCGCCGAGGCCGTGGTGCAATTGGAGGCCGCCGCAAAAATCCAGCCGCGCAATGCCGAGGTTCCATTTGTCTGGGGGCTGGTGTTGTTGCACCAGAATCAGCAAAACGCCGCGCTGGCCAGACTGAAAGCGGCGCGCGATCTCGACCCGGAAAACTTGCGCATCCGCAAACAAATCTGGGCCATCGAACATCCGGACAAGTTTTACACCACCGAGACGCCGGATTACGCCTGGCAAAAGGAAGAACGGGCGCGCGAAATGCAAGCGGCGGTGAAATAACGAAACCGTTCTTCGGGCCGTGGCGTGTGTGAAAGCTGATGGCGCACGTCCTGTTTGTTCCGTGGCGGCCGTCTCAGCCTTGACTATTCAGGTGAACGGATCCCGCACCCGACCCTTTCCCTGTACCTGCCGTTCGGAGTTCCGCGTTTACGCGGTCCGGACCGCCTGAAGGCGGAACTCTAAACGGACTCAGGAATACGCCCACCCGCGGTCCGCCAGAATTTCCTGGCCGGTGATGGCACGGCTGGATCGGCCGGCCAGAAACAACACCACGTCGGCGATTTCTTCGGGCTGAATCAAGTCGGGAATGCATTGGGAACGGCGGATCAGTTTCTTGATCGCCGGCGTGACGAACTGCCGCAATTGCCGCTCGGTCATGATCCAGCCGGGCGACACGATGTTGACGCGGATGCGGCGCGGGCCTAGTTCGCGCGCCAGCGAGCGGGTGAAGCCGAGCACGCCGCCTTTGGTGGCCACGTAGGCGCTCATGTTGGCCGGGCCGTTGTGAAAAGTGACGGAGGCCAGATTGATGATGGAGCCCGCGCCGCGCATCCACCGCACGGTTTCGCGGCTGGTCAGAAAATAAGCGCGCAGGTTCCGGGCGAACAGCCGGTCCCAGTCGGCGACGGACGTTTTCTCGAGCGCCATGCGCGGGTCGGCGGCGGCATTGTTGACCAGCACGTGGATGCGCTTCCCGTGCGAGCCGATTTGACCGATCCAGCGGGAGATTTCCCGTTCCTTGAGCAAGTCCACTTTCTGGAAGAAAACTTCCCCGCCCAACCCGTCCGCCAGTGCCCGGCCGGATTTGACATCCGTGTCGCAAAAGAAAACGCGCGCCCCCTGTTCGTGAAACGCGCGGACGATGGCGGCGCCGATGCCGTTGGCGCCGCCGGTGACGAGGACGTTTTGATTTTGGAACTCCGGGAAATGCGCCATGAGCCTCAATGCGCGGCCAGCAGTTTGCGAATGAAGGCGAGGTTGACTTTCATGTCGTCCTTCACCGAGCCGGAGGGGGCGGTGGTTTCCAGGTGCGCCCAGCCGCTGAAGCCGATGTCCACGATGGCGGCGATGATTTTGGGGAAATCAATTTTGCCCCCGCCGAGGAAGTGCGGATTGTCCTTCAAATGAAACTCGCAGATGCGGTCCTTGCCCAGCCAGCGGATTTCCCGGTAGATGTCGAAGCCGTTGCCGTGGGAATTGCCGACATCGTAATAGACCAGCACGGCAGGCGACTGCGCGCGGTCGAGGATGCGGGCGTTGTCCTCGGCGGAAATCGTGTTCTCCAGGCCGAGGATGACACCGGCCTTCTGGGCTTCCGGCCCCATTTCCTTCATGAGGTCGCCGACGTAATCCATTTCTTCCCGCGTTTGCAGCGCGCCTTTGCCGAAGAACGGCAGGAGGATCACGCGTGCGCCGAGTTTTTTGGTGAGCGGGATGGACTCGGCCACCCACTTCCGTCCCAGGGGATCGCTCCTCACTTTCAGATAATTCTGGTGCAAAATATCCAGACAGGTGGCGGCGATGGGAAAGCGTTGTCTTTTGGCCTCGGCCAGATATTCCTCCAACAAGGCCGGTTCACCGACTGGCAGTCGTTCCAATGTCTTTCCCGCCGGCGCGCGGCCGAGGCTGATTTCCACGCCGTCAAAGCCGATGCTTTTGGCGAGTTCGAGCGACGCGGGTTTGGCGCTCTCTTTGAGGTTCCAATCAGTCACGCCGATTTTAAGTTTGCCGTAATCCGCCCGTGCCAGCCCGCCCGTTGCGGCGAACGCGAGCGCGGTGGCGCCGGTGCGGAGGAACTGGCGGCGGTGGATGGCGGGCATGACACAAAATGAGCGCGCAAGATGAACTCAAGTCAAGCCCTATGACGCGGTTGGATCGGACTATCGGACTATTCACTTGCCGAGCCGCGTTGCCCGTGCAAAGAGTATCCCGGCAGCACGGCGCGAGGAACGCGACTCGCGTTTCAACATACGGCGGGAAGGGTGGCTGAGTGGTTGAAGGCACCTGACTCGAAATCAGGCTTAGGGGCAACCCTAACGTGGGTTCGAATCCCACCCCTTCCGCCAGACCTGATGATTGAGCGCCGAGTTGGAGTTCAAGCTTTAGTTTGTTCGGCGGACCAACCCCGACCCGGCCCCGGGGGCAAGCTCATGCTTGAACTCCAACTCTCATTTCAGTTCACCCAGAAATTCCACCAGGTTGCGCAGGTCCTGCTTGGTCAGAAATTTCCCCATCTCCTCCGGCATCGCCGAGAGGCCGTGCGCGCGCGACATGATGTCGGCTTTGGGCACTTTCACCAGGCCGTCCTCCGGTGAGTTGAGGAGGACCTCCTGTTCGTTTTCATTCTTCACCAGGCCGATCAATTGCGTCCCGTTCTTCAGCGTCACGGTCAGCGTTTCAAAGCCGGGCGCCACCTTGTGATTGGGAAACAGGATCGAATCGAGAATGTAATCCCGCGTCTGTCGCGTCGCGATGCCGGTCAGGTCCGGCCCCACGTCGCCTCCTTCGCCTTTGACTTTGTGGCAGCGGAAACAGCCGGCTTCCGCCCGTTCGAAGAAAATTTCCCGCCCCGCCTTCGCGTCACCGCCGATCAGACACTCGCGCCACAACGTCAGCGGATCGTTCTTGTCGCGCGCCGACTCGAAGGCGTGAAGCTTCTCCTGGATGGACGGGGACGAGCGTTTGGCGGCGGCTTCGAGCAAATCCAATTGCATAGCGGCGGGCAATTTCCCGGCGATCAATTGATCGAGCCACTTGCGGATGACGGTGTCGGCCTCTTTGCCTTTGATGGTGGCCAGGGTTTGCAGAGCCGTCTGCTGCTCGCCGGGCGAACCGTTTTCCAGCGTGGTAGCCAGCGCGGTCACGGCGTCGCCGGCGTCACCCTGGCCGAGCAACCGGCTCGCTTCTTTGCGCAGCGCCTCAGCTTTGTCGGCCCGCGCCATTTTCACCGCTTCGGGCAGGCGCGCGTCCTTGAGCGCCACGAGCGCCCGCAACGCCTCCACGCGCACGATTGCATCCAATTGCGTATCGGCTACCAACTGGTGAAACGCGGGCGCCGCATCCGTGAGCGCCAAGCGCGCGGCTGCCTGAATGGCGGCAATGCGGACGGGGTCCGGGCTGTTCTTCAAAATTTCCTCCAACGAAATCCGCAGAGGAATCGTCGCGGCTCTGGCCTCGCGCGGCTCCAGCGGTCGCCACAAACCCGTGATGCGGTCGCGTCCCGAAGGCGCGGCCCAATCGCCCAACGCCTGTAACGCCTCCACGCGCGCGGAATCCGAAGCGCTTTTGTCCGCCGCCAGCGTGACCAGTGAGGAAGCGTTTTCAATTTTACCGAGGCGGAAGTTGGCGTTGATGGCGCGGCGCAGAGTGAAGTTGGCGAGCTGGGAGGGACCGCGTGTCGCGGTCCCTGAATTCAGGGACGCCAACATGGCGTCCCTCCCGCTGAGGAGCGAAGCCAACTGCGGCATCGCTGCGTTGATCGGTGTATCATTTATGGCGCGAGCAGCTTCGAGAACGAGGCGCGGGTCTGGGTCGTTAAGGAACAGCGCGACTTCTGGCATCTCCAGCCGGCGCATGGAAAGCAGGGCCGCCAAACGGATGGGCGCCGATTTGTCCTCCGCGGCCGTCAAGAGGGCGCTCTTATCGGCGATGTTTACCAATACCATCGCGCCGGCGTGGCGGAGGTAAGCGTCCTGGTCGGAGTTGGCGCGCAACATTGCGAGCACCGGCTCAAGCGCCTCCTTGCGGCCGAGCCGGGCGAGACTCTGCGCGGCGAAGAAACGCACGCGCGGTTCGGCGTCGGCCAGCAGACTCACCAGTGCGGCAGTCGCATCGGTAAAGCGGGCATCGCCCAAAATGTTAGCGGACTGCGCGCGGACCTGGGCGTCGGCGTCGCGCAGCAACGGCAGAATCGCTTTCAAAGTGTCGGGTGATTGACGGCCGATTTGGCCGATGGCCCAAAGAGCGTGAATCCGGGCGGGTTGAGGATTCAGTTTTGCCGTCGCGGCGATCAGCGTCCGGGCGGCAGCAGGGCCTTTGCCGGCGAGCGCAAACTGGGCCGCCTGCCGCACGCGCTGGTCGCGGTGACCCAGCAGCGCAGCGAGTTCCTTTACCGGACGATGTTCCATTCCCCCGGCAAGAAGTTTTTTGGTTTCGAGCGTGGCGGGGTCCTGATCCGCAGCCGGGTCATGGAGCCGATAGAGTCGGCCTTTGCCGGTTTTTTCCCAACCGCTCACCCAGTCGAGCACGTAGGCGCCGCCGCCAGGACCGAAATCCACATCGGTGGGGTACAGGCTCCAGATGAGTTTGCCGTTGTGGTTGTCGGGCTGGTTGTTTTGCAAATACTCGCCCGGATTATCCACGGTAAAGGTTGCTCCTTGTGGTTTGACTTGAAAATAGCGGACGCCGCCTGGAAAGTCTGCAAGGAAAAAATGATCGTTGAACCGCTCCGGCATCCCGGTGCCGGGATAATACGCGCAGCCGGCAGGACCGTGGCTGATGTGCGCGACCGGCGGCAACAGGCAGGCGGCGGTGTTGCTCGCGGCCAGTCCCCAGAGCATTTCCGAATTCCACGCGCCAAGTTGCGACAAATGCTGCCAGCCGATGCGCCAGCCGTAATCGCCGCCCTCGACGATGTATTCCCAGCGCGCCTTGTCGCCGCCGTCGGCGTTGTTGTCACCGGTGAACAAGTTGCCGAACTGGTCGAAGGCCAGCTCTTGCGGATTGCGCAAGCCGACAGCGACGACTTCGA
Source organism: uncultured Verrucomicrobiota bacterium (assembly GCA_964539075.1). Classification (GTDB taxonomy): domain Bacteria; phylum Verrucomicrobiota; class Verrucomicrobiia; order Limisphaerales; family CAZIFU01; genus CAZIFU01. The sequence continues at coordinate 23,066 of CAZIFU010000275.1, forward strand.
GGTTCGAGCCGTCCAGTTCGCACCGGTAAACCGCGCCGCAGTCGGGAAGCGTGCGACGGAGAAACTCCGTGGTGAACCCGCAGCCCTTGATGTCGGGCGGCGGCGCGAAGCCGCGGTCGGCGATGCTCCAGTAAAGTTTTCCGTCGGGTCCGAATTTCAACCCGTGCATGTCGTGTCCGCCGTAAGCGATGTGAACGCCGAAGCCGGAGTGGAGTTTCTTGCGGAAGTCCGCCACGCCTTTGCCCGTGGTGTCGCGCAGCAACCAGAGATCGGGAATGCAGGTGAACCAGACGGTGTCTTTGTGCGCGAGCACGCCGGCGGCAACGCCGGAGACGAGCGTGTTGAAACCATCAGCAAAGGTCACTGCCCTGTCCGCGTGCCCGTCGTCGTCGGTGTCCTCCACCAGTCGGATGCGTTCCGACTCCACTTCGAGGTCGTGCCAGTCGAATTTTCCGTCGCCATTGCGGTCTTCGATGATGTCCCCGGGCAGGGATTTGTTTTCCGGCGTCAGCGTTTTCCGGAAGAAATTGATCCGGTCCTCCACCGTGCGGAAGGAGAGGTCGCTGTCGAGCCAGTCCTTGTGTTTGCGGATGTCGTAGACCGATGTGCGACGGCGGCCGGTTTCGACCACATAGACGCGGCCGTGCTCATCGAAACAGAAATTCACCACATCCTGGATGAGCGGCTCGCTGGCGAAAAGATCGAGCTTGAGACCGGGCGTAACGCTGAACCTTTTCATCGCGGTGGCGGGATCATCCGAGAGCAACACTGTTTGCGGGGTCTTATCGCTTTTGACCTTGGCTTTGGGGCTGGCGTCCACGGCCGGGTCCGCCGACAGCGCAACGGGCAGCGATAAGACCAATCCGGCTGGCAACCACCGGAGATAAAGGATGTTTTTCAAGTGCGTCACAAAAACGATCATTCAAGCGGCCATCGGTTGCAAGTCGGCCTCGCGCCAGCGAGCCCGTTTCAAACGCTTTTTCAGACGGCCCGCTGGCGAATGATTCAAACCTGCTTCGGCAACTCGGCCGGTTTGGAGACGTAAACGCTTTTGATGAAGTTTTTGAAATACTCATCTTTGAGCGGCGCGGCCTCCAGGCCCTGGTAGCGGAAACGCGGCACGCCGGTGTAACACAGGACCTTGCCCTCCGCCAACTTGATGTAGAGATGGCGTGAACTCTCGACGTAGCCGATCGCCTCGAAATGTTGCGCATACACGGGAATCAATTTAATGAATTTGTCATGCATGATGAGTTTCGGTTGATGTTCTCCTGGCTCCAGATGTGGATTATTTGCGACTCGTCCCCACGATCGTCTCCGGTAGATAAAGATCGCGGTTGCTCCCCTGGAACTCGGCCTTGAGGCGGACCCGGAAGCGGGACAAGTCCACCAGCTCCCAGCTCAAAAACTTCCACGCTTCGCCATTCTTCCCGTCGTGCGCAATGCCGACGATGAGATGGTGCGCGTCATCAAGCACTTTGTTGGTCTCCTTCCTCGGTTCAAAATAAAATGTCCGCAAACTGCTGGCCCGGCTTTTCTCCTCGTATAATTTCGGGTCGAGATAAACCACGCGCCCGCTGGCCTTGTCCACGAGGCGCAAATCGGGATAGCCGGAACGCTGGATTTTGCCCGCCGCGGTTTTCGGAAAATCGCACGAAAAGCCTTCGATTTCATTGAGCGCCGATTTGAGCGCGTTTTCAAAATGCGCGCTGACTTCGTTGATGCGCTTTTGCTGTTGCGCCGGGCTGCCGGGCGCGTTCATGCGTTCGAGCACCTTGTCCATCGCCGCGCCGATCCTGGCGAGCAGCGCGCAATCCACTACGTCGGCGGGGTTGAAAGGCAGAAGCTGTTTGCCCGTCGCGGCCTTCACAACTTCAGCGAACGGGATGCCCCGGAGTTCGTGCTCGTCGGCCATGAGTTGCGGGACCAGTTGCTGGACAGTCGGCTTTGGGTCACCGGCCCACAAGCCGGGCGTACCGGCCAGGAACGTCAGCAGCAGACAGAGGCGTTTCACGGGAATCGTTTGTTTCGCGGCGAAGGTTAGTCAAGCGCCGGTACGATGTCGAGTGTAAGGCGTTTGTTCGGCACGCGCGACAATGAACTTTCAATAAATGCGTGGTGGAAAGCCCTGGTTTGGAGTTCCGCCTTCAGGCGGTTCCCGCGCGCTGCCGCCTGAAGGCGGAACTCCAAACCCCAAGCGTCGCAAGGCAACAACCTTTGCAAACATGCTCGAAGTCAAAATGAATCGGAAAAGAGATTGTTTACTTGTGCGCGGGAGCGCCCGCGGCCGGCTGGGCTGATTCGGTTTCGGCGTGGGAATGCGGTTTCAGATTAAAAGCATATCCCGTCAAAATCAGCCCGCCGAGTGTGGCGGCCAGTCCAAGGTGGAAGAAAAGTTTCTGGTCGGTCAGGAGCGTCAGCGAACACAGCACCACTGCGATGTGCAACATGATTTCGGAATATTCGAACCAATGATGCCGGTGGGTCGCGGCCTCGGCGGTCTTTTTATCGGCTTCCGCGCTGGCGAGGATGTCTTAGTTTTCACCCTCATATTCGGCGTTCTTCGCCGTGAGCTTGGCCTGCTGTTGCTCCAGCAGTTTGCGTTGCGCTTCCGACACGCCGCCCGCCAGTTCGAAATCAATGCGCTTGAGTTCCAGTTCGTTGAGGTAGCTGCGCTGGCGTTTAGACTGGTACCAGCCGAAACCGTTGGAGGACTGGACCTCCTTCACGATCATCTTGTTGGCCTCGTTGTTGGCCAGCGCCGTGACGACGGCCATCGCCACGGCGATGATCGCGATGACAATGCCGATTTTCTTGTGTCCGGCGTTTTCCGCGTGATGGGGAATGCCATGTCCTGACATGATTCAGGCAATGGAAATAGCGCGCCGCGGCGCTTTCGCCAAGAACTTTTTTGGACGCGCCCGGGGTGAGACGCGGTTTAATGCGCGACGCCGCAGGCGCAACCGGGCGCGGCGATCGCGCCCGGAGGCTTGACCGGATCGTAATTCAGATATGGACCGAGCCATTTTTCGGTTTCCTGCAAGGTCATCCCTTTGCGCCGGTGGTAGTCGAGGAGCTGGTCGCGGCCGAGTTTGCCGACGGCGAAGTATTTCGACCCGGGGTGCGCGAAGTAGAGGCCGCTCACGCTGCTGGCCGGCCACATGGCAAAACTCTCCGTGATCTGGATGCCTGCGTTTTTCTCCACGTCCAACAATTTCCAGAGAATGCCCTTCTCCGTGTGATCGGGGCACGCGGGATAACCCGCGGCCGGGCGAATCCCGCGGTATTTTTCATTGATGAGATCTTCGGTGCTGAGGCCTTCCGTTTCGCCATAACCCCATTCCTGGCGCACGCGCTTGTGGAGATATTCGGCAAAGGCTTCGGCGAGCCGGTCGGCCAGCGCTTCGGCCATGATGGCGTTGTAGTCGTCGTGGTCTTTCTTGAACATTTCGACGAGTTCCTTCAGCCCGTGTCCGCTCGTGACCGCGAACGCGCCGAGATGATCGGGCCTCGGGTTTTGGGTTTCGGATTTCGGGGCGATGAAGTCGGTGAGGCAAAAATGGGGCTGGGCGTCAGGTTTCTCGATTTGTTGGCGGAGAAAATGAAACGTGGTCAAAACTTTCGAGCGCGTTTCGTCGGTGTAAAGTTCCACGTCGTCGCCCAGCGCGTTGGCGGGAAAGAGGCCATAAACGGCGCGGGCCGTGAGCAGTTTTTCGCTCACGATTTTCTCCAGCAACTGCTGCGCGTCGGCGAACAGCTTGCGGGCCTCATCACCCTGCTTCTCGTGGTTCAAGATGGCGGGGTAACGTCCGCGCAGCTCCCATGTGTGGAAAAACGGCGACCAGTCGATGAACGGCACGATTTCTTCCAGCGAAATGGGGAGGGCGAGCGTCCTCGCGAGCCGTGACTCAGCCGGTTTTAGGCCTGGGCATGCGGGGACGCTCGCCCTCCCAACATCGGATGACAGCACTCGCGTGCCGAGGAACGCCGGCTGGGGCAGGTCATGGTAGTCGAGTTTTGGCGCGCGGCAGCGTGCTTCATCGAGGCTGACAAGCCTGGCGGCCTGGCTGGCGTGCCGGGTGCGGAGTCGGTCGTACTCGCCGCGGATGGTCTCGACGAATCCCGCTTTCAAGTCGGGACTGATAAGGCTGCCGACGACCGGCACGGCCCGGCTGGCATCCAGCACGTGCACGACGGGCTGGCTGAAGCTGGGCGCGATCTTTACCGCCGTGTGCGCCTTGCTGGTGGTGGCGCCGCCGATGAGCAACGGAGTCTTGAATCCTTCGCGCTCCATCTCGCGCGCGACGTGCGCCATCTCATCGAGCGACGGTGTGATCAGTCCGCTCAGACCGATGATGTCCACGTTGAGTTCGCGGGCGGTCTGAAGAATTTTCTCGCATGGCACCATCACGCCCAGGTCAATCACTTCATAATCGTTGCAGCCGAGCACGACGCCGACGATGTTTTTGCCGATGTCGTGGACGTCGCCCTTGACGGTGGCCAGCAGGATCTTGCCGGCGTTCTTGTGCGTGCCACCGGCGGCGTTTTTCTCCGCTTCCATGAACGGCAGCAGCCAGGCGACGGCCTTCTTCATCACGCGGGCGGACTTCACCACTTGCGGCAAAAACATTTTGCCGGAGCCGAACAGATCGCCCACGACGTTCATGCCGGCCATGAGCGGGCCTTCGATGACGAGCAGCGGCCGGCCATATTTCTGGCGCGCTTCCTCCACGTCCTGACCGATGAAATCCACGATGCCCTTGACGAGCGCGTGGCTGAGGCGTTCCTCGACCGTGCCCTGGCGCCAAGCGTCCTCGACGGCCCCGGCCTTGTCCTGCTGCTTCACCGATCCGGCGAATTTGACCAGGCGCTCGGTGGCGTCCGGGCGGCGGTTGAGGAGCACGTCCTCGACGAGTTCGAGCAGGTCCTTCGGGATTTCCTCATAGACGGCCAACATGCCGGCGTTGACGATGCCCATGTCGAGTCCGGCCTGGATGGCGTGGTAGAGGAACGCGCTGTGCATCGCCTCGCGCACGGTGTTGTTGCCGCGAAAGGAAAACGAAATGTTGCTGATGCCGCCGCTGACTTTGGCGTGCGGGAGGTTCTCTTTGATCCAGCGGGTCGCGTTGATGAAATCAACGGCGTAATTGTTGTGCTCCTCCAGGCCGGTGCCGACCGTCAGCACGTTAGGATCAAAAATAATGTCCTGCGGCGGAAACCCGAGCCTCTGTGTGAGCAGGTCGTAAGCGCGCCGGCACACTTCGGTCTTGCGTTCGAAGGAATCGGCCTGGCCTTTTTCATCGAACGCCATCACGACCACGGCGGCGCCGTAACGACGGAGGAGTTTCGCCTGTTCCAGAAACTTCGCTTCGCCTTCCTTCATTGAAATCGAGTTGACGATGCCTTTGCCTTGAACGCACTTCAAACCCGCCTCGATGACCGACCACTTGGACGAATCAATCATGATCGGCACCCGGGCGATATCCGGCTCGGAGGCGATGAGGTTCAGAAAATGCGTCATCGCCTTCACCCCGTCCAACATGCCTTCGTCCATGTTGACATCAATGACCTGCGCGCCGTTCTCGACCTGCTGCCTGGCGACGGTGAGGGCGTCCTCGAATTTGTTTTCGAGGATGAGCCGGGCGAACTGCGGCGAGCCGGTGACGTTGGTGCGTTCGCCGATGTTCACGAAGTTCGTCTGTGGTGTGACGGTGATAGCATCGAGTCCGCTGAGCCGCAGGTAAGGTTCGATCCCGACACCGCGAGAGGGCACGCGCGGCGGCAACCCGCGCACGGCGTCCGCGATTCGCCGGATGTGATCCGGCGTGGTGCCGCAGCAGCCGCCGACGATGTTGAGCCAGCCGTTTTGCGCCCACTCCATGAGTTGTGGCGCAAAAATCTCCGGCGTTTCCGGAAAACCGGTCGGGAGCAGGGGATTGGGCAACCCGGCGTTGGGATGCGCGCTGACGTAGAGGGGCGCGAGGCCGGCGAGTTCTTCGACCAGCGGCCGAAGCTCCTTGGGGCCAAGCGCGCAGTTGAGGCCGATGCTCAACAGCGGCACGTGCGAAATCGAGTTCCAAAACGCTTCGACCGTCTGGCCCGTGACGCCGCGGTTGCTGCCGGCCTGGATAAACGTGACTGATGCCATGATCGGCACACGGCGGCGTGAAGCCTCGGAGGGGCGAGCTACGCGAGTCCCAAAGGTCTCAGTCACGGACGATTTGTGGGACTCGTGTAACTCGTCCCTCCGATACGAAACCGCGTCGATGCCGCGTTCCTCAAACAGTTTCAAGATGGCGAAGAACGCCGCCTTGGCATTGAGCGTGTCGAAAATCGTTTCCACCAGCAGCACGTCGGCGCCGCCGTCGAGAAGGCCGCGGGCCTGGTCGTAGTAGGCAGCCGCCACTTCGTCGAACGTTGCCCCGCGCGCCGCCGGATTGTTCACATCCGTCGAGATGGAAGTGGTCTTGGTGGTCGGCCCCATCGCGCCGGCGACGATGCACAGGCGCTCCGGGTCCGCCGCCATCACCGCGTCGGCGGCGCGCCGGGCACACTGGGCGGCGGCGACGTTGATTTCATACGCCAGCGAGTCCAGACCGTAGTCGGCGAGCGAAAGGGCCTGTGCGTTGAAGGTGTTTGTTTCGATGATGTCCGCACCCGCCGCGAGGTATTGGTGATGGACGTCCTCGACCAGCCGCGGCCGGGTGAGGCAGAGCAAGTCGTGCAGGCCCCGCAGGTCTTTGTGCCAGGACTTGAACCGCTCGCCGCGATAAGCCGTCTCATCGAGCTGATGTTGCTGGAGGACCGTGCCCATCGCGCCGTCGAGGATGACGATGCGTTGGCGCAACAGTTCGTCGAGCCGGACTGCGGTGTTGGACGTGCCTGCGTTCATGGCCAGTGTGTCATTCAGGCTGAAAATAGAGTGAGACCGGCAAAAGTGCAAAGAAAAACTTCAACGCATCCGGATATGAAGATATGTTAGCTTGCACTCAACGGAGAAGGACTCGGGTCGGCTCCCTTTAAGGCGAATGGAAACGTTGGTAAGGGCGTCTGAAGTGGCAACAATGGATTTGGCTTGCATCCGATTGACTGACACAAAACCTTTGGCGCCCATGCGGACAATTCTTTCCCTTTCCGAGCGGTGGCGAGCGGGCCGTTTTGCGTTCCGGATCTCGCGCCTGACCTCTGCGGGAGTCGCGCTGGTGTTCGCCGCCGCCGTGGTGCTCGGCGCAGAAGAGGGTGATAAGAACAGCAAAAAAAAGTCTTCCACAAAAAAGGAAAAACCGACAACGCCGATCCATGATCCGGCGGACCTGCCATTTCGGATGGCGCCGATGGCGGCGGCCTCGCGCAGCGTGGCCGTGCCGCTGGCGACCAATCTGCACGTGGCGTTTGACATGGAATTGTTGCGCACGCACACGGCGTGGGCGGGGCAGGGCTTGAATTTATTCGGGCCGCCGTATCATCGCGGCAAGACGCCGTTCATCTGCACCCACGACGGGCCGGCGTTGTGGACGATGCCGCCGTTCTTCCCCTGGAGCGTGGGTGCCGTGCCGGAGAAGGACGCCACGAATCTGCCGGCCGGGGCGGCGTTCAAGGCGGTCAGTACCAAGGGCGGGGTTGTCACTTTCGTTTATGATCTGGCCGTCGGTGGAAAGAAAGTTCGCGTGCATGAAACTCCGCGGGTTGGCGGAGGAAACACCATCGTCCGGCGATTGGAAATTGCGCCCTGTGAGAATGACCTCTGGTTCCTGGCCCATGCCGAAATGGGAAAGCCGGTTGAAGTCACCGTCGCGAGAACCGGCGCGATGGCCGCATTGCTGGTGCAACGGAGCAACGATGTGTTGATGGCCAGCGCCCGCGGCCTGGACGGCCTGACCTGGCGGGGCGTGGAACGGGACGTGAATTACCAGGTGGAAGTCTTTACTGAAGAGGGCGCCGAGAAAGGGAATCCGCGCGAGACCGTCCAGGGCCACCAGGTCCGGGGCTGGCTCAAGATTCCGGCCCACGCGCGGGAAGTGGCCATTGAAATTGTAAGCGCGCTGACAGACAAAGTCGCCGAGGCGGTGAAGCAGGGTCTTGGGTACTGGTTTGCGGAGGAGAGTGTCCGGCACTTGGGAACGGCGATAAAACCGCCGCGCATGGCTTTCCTCACCAACGCTGAAAAAGACCCGCAGGCGCGGCCGGTCAAAGTGGCCAAGGCCGACCCGTTGGCCCGCAAGAGTGTCGCCAGCACCGAATATTATCGCGTGGAAAGTTTTCCCGTGCCCAAGGAGCTTGACCTGCTTGTCACTGGTTTGGATTTTCTGCCGAACGGCGATCTCGCGGTCGCCACCTGGACAGGCGAGGTGTCTATCGTCGAGCACGCGCAAGGGCCGGTGATGGCGGCGACCTACCGGCGATTTGCGCGCGGCCTGTGCGAGCCGCTCGGACTGATCGTGAAGGACGGGCAGATTTACCTCGGCCAGAAGAACGCCATCACGCGACTGATTGACACCGACGGCAACGGCGAGGCCGACTGGTTCGAGACCGTGAACCAGGGGTGGGGTTATACCGGCGGCTACAACTCGTTTGTCTATGGGCCGGTGCTCGACCAGGGAGGGAATTTCGTCATCGCCAATGCCGGTCACAGCGGACGCTGGGACGCGCCGTACATGGGCTGGGCGCTACGCATCTCGGCCGACGGCTCGAAGCTGGAGCCGGTTTGCAGCGGATTGCGCGAGCCTAACGGTATTGGCGCTTTCGGCCCGGAGCGGGAGATTTTTGTGACCGAAAACCAGGGCGAATGGATCGGCGCGTGCAAGCTGAACCACGTGGAAAAGGGAAAATTCTACGGGCACCCCTCCGCCTGGCCCGCGCCAAAAGCGGACTGGGCCAACACAAAAACTTTCGACCCGCCGACGATCTGGTTCCCGTATAAAATCGCGCGCTCCAGCACCGGCCTGGTGGAAATCACCGACAACCGTTTCGGGCCGTTCAAAGGCCAGTTAATCGTGGGCGATTTTCAGAACGCCTTGCTCACGCGCGTCGCCCTGGAAAAAGTGAATGACGCCTGGCAGGGGGCGATGTGGCCTTTGACGAAAGGATTCCTTTCCGGGGTGAACCGGCTCGCTTACGGCCCGGACGGCAAGCTCTACGTCGGCGGTTGCCAGCGCACGTGGGTGGCCGTGGCGCCGATGGAATATTCGCTCGAACGCGTGACCTTCACCGGCAAAGTGCCGTTCGAGGTGAAGGAGGTTCACGCGCTGACCGACGGCTTCCAGTTGATCTTCACGCAGCCGGTTGATCCAGCCACCGCGGGCAAAGCCGACAACTACGATGTCTCCCAATACACCTACCAATATCGCGCCAAGTACGGGTCGCCGGAAATTGACCACGATGGGAAAGAAGACAGCGCCACGGAAATCAAAGTCGTGGCTGCGACTGTTTCGCCCGACAAACTCAAAGTGCAACTCAAGCTCGAAGGTTGGAAAGCCGGCTACGTGACGATGGTGCGCGCGCTCGACCTGCAGAGCGCCGAAGGCAAGCCGTTGCGCAACGACACCTTCTGGTACACGCTCAACGAAATCCCAAAACAGGCCAGCCGATGAAAGCGCGACTCCTGTTTGTCTGGTGCGCCCTGGCGCTTAACAAAAAGCTAACCTGGCTTTTTAGCCTCCAAAACCATGGTCTCGAAATATTTGACTTCCCAGCCGAGCTCATGACTTTCAATTCCCCGCAAATGCGGGTCGTGGCTTTCATCAGGTTCCCGCCGGACAACTTCAATAAACCCGATTTTTTCGAGTGATGCGCTCAAGGTCTCCTGATCATAAATAAACTTGTGGCCCCAATTCCGGAACGCGTTGTTGATGACAAAAGACTCCTTGTAAATCCCAATTTCCGGAAGCGAGTGGTCAACCATCCACTTCATGTGTTTGAGTTGTCCTTCAGTTTTCTCCGGGGAGCAAAGTTGAACGATAATTCTTAAGTCGGGGCAGGCCACGCGCAACTTGCCTCCAGGTTTCAAGACCCGATAGGACTCTTTGAGCATGAATACTCCTTGGGGATAAGTCAGATGTTCGATTAAATGTTCGGTAAAAACGTATTCAAAAGTTTGACCTGAAAAGGGGAAGGGTCTTGTCACATCGAGAAAGCAATCCGAAGGAAAGAACAGGGAGCAGTCGGTATTAAGCCAGCCTTTGAGCAGGTTGGTTCCGCTGCCAAGTTGCAATTTGGCAATGGGGTGCGATGTCAAATAGTTATTGATCAATCTGGAACGGTTAAGCGAAACACAACCCTTTAGATAAAGCAGAACCAGCTGTGTTGCCTTCCCGAGGTGAAATAAAATCTCGTTACGTTCGGCACGCACCGCGATGTTTTCGTACAAGCTCATTCCATGTTCCTGTCCTATTAGAAGTTTATTTACGAACGAGCCCAGTGTAGTTTCTGACCCCGGCCGCGCAAGACTGAAACGAACACTTGTCAGAGAGCTGGTCCGGCACCCCATTGTGCTCCCCAATTGCGGTCCATCAAGAATGGCTGAAGGCGACTTCCATCAAAACAGGGGAGGAAAACTGCCAAACATTTCTGGTTGACAAGGTTAGATGTATCAGCTTAAACTCCCCAAAGCCTCAGTTTTTTCGCTGTTCAGGAGAACCGGGTTAATATGCGCGCAAAACGTTTTCGTGTCGCCTTGTCCGGCAAGACGCGGCGGAGCATGGGCGTTCTGAGTTCATTCCTGCTGGTGGGGTTGCTTTCCGGCGCATCTGTTTTTGAAACCTTTGGGGCCTGTGTTTCGCCTCCGTCCGGCTTGGTGAGTTGGTGGCAAGGCGAAGGAGACGCGAATGATCTCGCCGGCGGTAATCCTGGAATATTGCAAGGCAGCATGTCCTTTGGCACGGGCGAAGTGGGTCAGGCTTTTGTGTTTAACGGTTCGAATGCCAACGTAAAATTTCCGGCCAGTTCCAATTTGAATGTGGGCAGTGGGAGTGGGCTGACCATCGAAACCTGGATTAAGCCTGACAATTTGCTGGCACGCCCATTGGTGGAATGGAACAATGGTGTTGGGAGTATTGGCGCAGTGTTCTGGACTTGGGTTAGCGGCGGTTCGCTTTATGCCAATCTGGTCGACACGAATGGACTCAATCACATTATTTACGCGCCAGGCGGATTGCTGGACACCAATGTTCTCCAACACGTCGCGTTGACCTACGATAAAGGCACTGGACAAGCCAGGTTCTATTTCAATGGAACAAATGTGTCGATGGCCAATCTGGGGATTTTTAATCCTCAAACCAGCTTCGACTTGTTCCTGGGTTATCGTCCCTCAGGCGACGCGGCCGGATTGCGTTTCGCCGGCGTCATGGATGAAGTGAGCCTTTACAACCGCGCCCTGACTGATGCGCAAATCTTGGGCATCAATAATGCAGGTTCGGCGGGCAAGTGTGTAACCCCGGCTCCACCGGTCATTACCAGCCAACCCCAGAATCAAACCGTTTTGGCCGGAGCAACTGTTTCATTCAATGTCTCGGCAAGCGGATCACCAA
>CAZIFU010000276.1:0-4023 GCA_964539075.1 uncultured Verrucomicrobiota bacterium
CCCGTCCGCGCCAAACTCGACGGCCGCCAACCCCCCGGCCTCGACTCAGCCACCGCCGCCCTCTTCCCCGCCTCATTCCAAGACTCGCCCCTCGGCCACATCCCGACCGGTTGGGAAGCAATCCCGCTCTACGACACCGCACAGTGGGTCAATGGAGCAGCATTCAAAAACGAAGACTTCTGCGCCGCAGGAGAAGGTCTTCCCGTCATCAAGATTGCTGAGCTGAAAGACGGAATCGGCACTCAAACGAAGTGGTGCCAACGCGACGCGGGCGCGGACAAAATAATCGACACGGGCGACTTGGTGTATTCGTGGTCAGGCAGCCCGGACACATCGCTCGAAGCGTTCCTTTGGAGTGGTGGCCGTGGATTGCTCAATCAGCACATCTTCAAAGTGATTTCACCGACGGCGGCGGAGAAGCGCTTCGTCTATTACCTCCTCCAATACCTGCGCCCCGTGCTCGTGGAGACGGCGAGGAACAAGCAGACCACTGGCCTCGGACACGTCACGATTGCCGACATGAAACGCTTGCTCGTGTGTATGCCAAACAAGGCAGTGCTTGCCGCGTTCGACCGGAACATTGCGCCCATTTTCGACAAGGCTTTCACCAACACCCTCGAATCCCGCACCCTCGCCACCCTGCGCGACACGCTGCTGCCGAAACTGCTAAGCGGCGAGTTGAGCCTGCCTGCCGCGATGCTCGCGGCGCAGGCAGGCGTGGCGGGAATCCAATCCAAACTGGAGGCCGTGACGTGATGACTCTGGCAGACATCGAATCCTGGGTGCGCGGCGGCGAGTCTGAGACGCTGGAACTCAAGCGGACGACGGGCGAGCGCCGGGAGGCGGCGCGGACGATTTGCGCGATGCTGAATCATCGCGGCGGTCGGGTGATTTTCGGCGTGGAGCCGGACGGGCGGATGATCGGCCAGATGGTTTCAGACCGCACGGTGGAGGAAGTGGCGCAGGAACTGGGCGAGATCGAGCCGCCGGTGTTTCCCAGTATCGAGCGCGTTGATTTTGCAGAAGGGCGGCAGCTTCTGGTGGTGACGGCGCAGGCGGGCAGCGGGCAGCCCTACGCCTATCGGGGACAAGCCTACCGGCGCGTGGGCAACACGAGCCGCCAGCTTTCGCGGGAGGAATACAACCGTATCCTGCTGGAGCGGTTGCATGGGGATCAGCGGTGGGAGAACCAGCCGGCGACGGGCTGGACGCTGGCGGATCTGGACGTGGCGGAGATCACGAAGACGCTGGAGGAATCCATCCGGCGCGGGCGGGCGGATGATCCCGGCACGCGCGATCCGGCGGAGATGCTGCGCGGTTTCGGGCTGATCAAGGACGGGCAGATTCTGCGGGCGGCGACGGTGTTGTTTGGCCGCGCGGAGCGGATCGAGTCGGAGTTGCCGCAAGGGCTGCTGCGGGTGGCGCGCTTTCGCGGGAAGGACAAGACTGAGTTTCTCGACAACCGGCAGTTTCACGGCAACGCCTTCGATTTGCTGCTGAAGGCGGAGCGTTTCCTGCGGGAGAACCTGCCCGTGGCCGGCCGGATTCAGCCCAATGTTTTCGAGCGCATTGATGATCCGCTCTACCCGCCGGTGGCGCTGCGGGAGGCGCTGGCGAATGCGTTTTGCCACCGCGACTACAGCATCGGCGGCGGCTCCATCTCGCTCGGCGTGTTCGATGACCGGCTGGAAATCACGTCCACGGGCACGCTGCATTTCGGCCTGACGCCGGAGGCTCTCTACCTGCCGCACGAATCGCTGCCGTGGAATCCGCTGATCGCGCGGGTGTTTTACCGCCGCGGAATCATCGAGGCATGGGGCCGGGGGACGATCCGGATGGGGGAACTGACGGTGCGCGCCGGTCTGGCCAGCCCGGAGATTTTGGAGGCGGGCGGCTGCGTGACGGTGCGGTTCAGCCCCACGCGTTATGTGCCGCCGCAGCGGGTGGCGCAGAATGTAACGGAGCGGCAGCAGCGGGTGCTGGCGGTGCTGAGCACGTCGGCGGAGGGGCTGGCATTGCGGGAAGTCTGCCGGGCACTCGGCGACACGATCAATGAAAGGCAAGTGCGGGTTGAACTCGCTGCGCTGCGCGTGCTCGGATTGGCTTCGTCCTTCGGCCATGGCGCGGGGTCGCGGTGGCGGCTCGGGTAGCAATGGAATGTCTTATTCTGTCTTATTCTGTCTTATTCACTCCCAAAGAACTCCAAATGGTCCTGATGAGTTGCAGCAGCTTGCTCGAACCGTTGAACCAGAGCGATTTATGCCCTTTGGCTTATTCGGGCCAATGGGGGCTTATTCTGTCTTATTCTCGCCAATGAGGCCGCCCCATTCCGCCTCAATTCACTCCAAATGAGCCTCAACGAATCCATCGTCGAAGACGCCGCCCTCGAATGGTTCGGGGAGCTGGGCTATGCGGTCGGGCACGGGCCGCAGCTTGCGCCCGGTGAACCGGCGGCGGAGCGGGATTCGTTTGGCGAGGTGGTGCTGGTGGGGCGCTTGCGCGAGGCCATCCGGCGGTTGAACCCGGCCATCCCCGAGGAGGCGCGCGAGGAGGCGTTGCGCAAGGTGCTGCGGGTGGGGACGCCTTCGCTTACGCAGACGAACCGCGCCTTTCACCGGATGCTGCGCGATGGCGTGCCGGTGGAGTATCCCCGGGCGGATGGCAGCATCGCGGGCGATCATGTGCGGCTGGTGGATTTCGGCGATGTGCGGGCGAAGGACTGGCTGGCGGTGAACCAGTTCACGGTGATCGAGGGTGCAGGCTCCTCTCCCGCTGGGAGAGGCAAGGGTGAGGGTGCTTCTGGCTTGCACAACCGTCGGCCGGACATCGTGGTTTTCCTCAACGGGCTGCCGCTCGGCTTGATCGAGCTGAAGAACGCCGCGGATGAGGACGCGACGATCTGGAGCGCCTACGCGCAGCTTCAAACCTACAAGGCGGAGATTCCCACGCTGCTGCATTACAACGCGGCGCTGGTGGTGAGCGACGGTTCACAGGCGCGCATGGGTTCTATAACGGCGAATCAAGAATGGTTTAAAGTGTGGAGGGAGCCGGATTCGAGTTCGCCGTTACCCTCACCCCAGCCCTCTCCCAGTGGGAGAGGGAGCCAGACAGTCAATCTCCCTTCTCCCGCTGGGAGAAGGGCTGGGGATGAGGGAACGAAGGCGAAGCTGAGTTTAGAGCTGGAGGTGCTGGTGCGCGGGGTGTTCGAGCGGCAGCGGTTCCTCGATCTGCTGCACCATTTCATCGTCTTCGAGGAAGACCCGGACTCGGGCGCGCTGCACAAGATCATCGCGGGCTACCATCAGTTCCACGCGGTGAATGCGGCGGTGGAGGAAACGGTGCGCGCCAGCGGGATGACCGAGGCCGGCAGCGTGCTGCGCGAGGACGCGGGTAATTACTGGGCGGGCCGGATGCACGGAGGCAAGCCGGGCGACCGTCGCGCGGGCGTGGTCTGGCACACGCAGGGCAGCGGGAAGTCGTTCTCCATGCTCTTCTTCGCCGCGCGCATGGTGCGGCATCCGGCGATGCAGAACCCGACGCTGGTGGTGCTGACGGACCGCAACGATCTCGACGATCAGCTTTTCGGCCAGTTCCAGCGCTGCGCGGACATCGGTGAAAGGCTCGCTTTCGAAGAAACGCAGATGCTTGCGCTTTCCATGCTCGTCCTCAAAGGCCAACATCACCTCATGCTCTTCAATGAATACGACCCCGCCTGCGGCTCCGGCGGCAGTTTGCCTGCCTTCAGGCTCCGCAGAGGCCGCTCCGCGCATTCAGGACGCGCTATCGCGCCACGCGGTGTGCAGTCGGGAAAATTCGTCGAATCCCACGGCGGCAAGTCCATTTTGATTTCACCTGTTGGGAAAATGAACCGCGACAACTCAGCCGCTTACCTTTGGAATTAACTCATGGCCCTCTCTCTCAACAAACCCAAGCTCGACAACCTCGCCTCCGACATCTGGAAATCCGCCCAGCGGTTGCGCGGCAAGTTCAAGTCCTACGAGTATCAGAGCGTCATCCTGCCCA
>CAZIFU010000277.1:0-1926 GCA_964539075.1 uncultured Verrucomicrobiota bacterium
CTGGGCGACGAACGTGTAGATGCCCTTGGGCGGTTCGGTGGCGGTGCGCTCGGCCTGGTAAAACGTGGCAA
This sequence comes from uncultured Verrucomicrobiota bacterium, assembly GCA_964539075.1. Taxonomy (GTDB): domain Bacteria; phylum Verrucomicrobiota; class Verrucomicrobiia; order Limisphaerales; family CAZIFU01; genus CAZIFU01. The sequence continues at coordinate 72 of CAZIFU010000277.1, forward strand.
AGTGCCGGTGCAGCACATGGCTGACCGCCTCCGCCTCGGAGAGCCAGAGCGTGTCATCGAGGTTGCAGACGAACAGCGGTTGGGCGATCTGGCCGTCGGGCTTTTTCACCACGCTTAACACAGCGTGGTAGCGCTCCGGCTTTTTCAAAATCAACTGGGCGATCTCGAACAGCGGATAAGCGCGCCCAGTCAATCGGATCTGCCGGGCCAGCGACTCCACGCCCCTTTCCTCGGGCAGAATTTCCACGCGGACTTCGGGCAGGGCCGCCATTGGTTCGCGCCGTTCATCGCGCCGGGGCCGGTCTGACCGCGGCGCTGATCCGTGTTCGCGGCGGGGCGGACCAGAGCGGTCGCCCGGGAACTCGCGGGCGCGGCCGGGCGCGCCTTCACGCCGGGGCGGGCGTTCGCGCCGGTCGTTGCGGCGGGGGCTGCGGTCGTCGCGCTGGCGTCCGGGGCGCTCCTCGCCGCCTTCGTATTTGGCGTAGCGATTGACCTCCGGCGACTGCCTGGCCCAGGCGGGCAGGAAATGCAGTTCCAGATCAATTTCAGATTCGGGCGACGCGCTCATTCAATCAACGGCGTGGAAGCCACCGGCTCCGCGCGAAAAATCATCAGCAAGCAACCATGTAACAAACGCGGGCGGAATGCAAGCCTGCTGAAACGGGCGCAACGTCCCTATTGAGCAGCTCCTGAGTGCTTTGTGAATACCGCTGCGCTTCGGGCGTTACATTTTCAAGTTAGAAGACTCAACGCGACGAAGCTCTACCCAAGTCGAGTGTCGAAAAGTCCAAGGCGCTCCCCTCAACCTGCCCTCCTCTTCGGATGGTGCATTCGGTATGGCGAGCGTCCTCGCCGTGATTCCCATTGCGGCAACGGCTCGCGGGTACGCTTGCCCCACCTTCTGAAACCGTTTCTAACGTCCGCTTACAACGACAATGATCTTCTGAGCGGCGTTGGTGAACTCGGTGGCCAGCGCCGGATTCCACGGGGCGACTTGGGCGCGGACTTTGTTCTGGAAGGCGGACAACTGGTTGAGGGCCGCGTTGAAGTTGCCGCGGTCGAAGGACGACATGGCGGCAAGGAGGGTCGCGAGCAACGGCTGTTTGTTCCGGCTGCCGAGGTTGGCGTCGTCCACGAGGATCATCAGTTGGCCGACGGCGGTGGCGGGGGTGATGACCTCGAAGCTGACCTGGGCCGTGGCGGTGTCGTGGCCATCGCTCACCACGAGCGTCACCGTGTGCGGGCCGACGGCGAACTGATGGGTGGCGAGTGCGCCGGTGGCCAGCGCGTTGGTCTGGCCGTCGGCATACCAGGAGAATTGCAGCGGGTCGTTGTCCGCATCCGACGACTGCGAGCCATCGAGAACGACCGTGGCATCGGCGCTGTTCGGTGAGAGGATGAACTGGTTGGTTCCACCTGGTGTGAGGGAAAAAAGCGGCGATAGGGTGATGGCTGCGGTGGCCGGGCGATTGAGTATCGCCCGGGCGGCGTAGCCGGAGACCTTGCCGCCCGCCGTCGTGAAATTGCCCCCCGCATACACGTCGCTGCCCGACACCGCCAGCGCAGACACATAGGGATCATTGTCATCAGAAATGCCACCCATCCCCGAACCCAGCGGCGACCAACTGCTCCCGTCCCATTTGGCAATCAAATTGGCCGGGCTGCGGCCCGCCCTGGTGAAATCGCCCCCCGCATACAGGTCGCTGCCCGACACCGCGAGCGCATACACATAGCTGTTCATCCCCGAACCCAGCGCCGACCAACTGCTCCCGTCCCATTTGGCGATTCGTCTGGCCGCGTTGCCGCCCGCCCAGGTGAACTGGCCCCCCGCATACACATCGCTGCCCGACACCGC
>CAZIFU010000278.1:0-18524 GCA_964539075.1 uncultured Verrucomicrobiota bacterium
GTCCGGTGCGAGCACCACGACCACGCCCGTTGGCTCCGGGGTGGTGAAGTTGAAGTGCGACGAGGCCACCGGGTTCACGCTACTGAAAATCTGCTGATACTTGTCCGTCCAGCCGGCGTGGTGCACCAGCCGGTCAATTACTTTGGCCACGCCACCGCGCGCCCTGGCTAGCGGGATGCCGTGGGATCGCGCCACTTCTTCGGCCAGGTCGGAGGCGCGGCCCTGGAGCATCTCCGCCGCGCGATAAAGAATCTGGCCGCGGTTGTAGGCGCTGGTTTTGACCCAGCCGTCGAACGCCGCGCGCGCAGCGACGACTGCGTCGCGGAGATCCTTGCGGGACGCCCAGCAATAATTGTCGAGCGGTTCGCCTTTCGCCCCGCGCGCGAGAAGGGATTTGCCGCTCTCGCTGCGGACAAATTTGCCGCCGATGTAGAGCTTGTAGGTTTTGCGGACATCAAGACGGGGGTTCATGGTTCGTCGCATTGAATGATTGCCTGTGACGGTAGCAGGCGTCTAAACTGAGCGCAACCCTCAACCCGGAGACAACCTATGAACCTGCAACTGTCCGAACTCAATTACCTCGCCGTGCTCATCGCCGCCGTCGTCGGCTTTGCGCCGGGGGCGCTCTGGTTCGCGTCGCCAGTGTTCGGCAAAGCGTGGATGGAGGAAATGAAGTTAACCGAAGAGGATCGTAAAGCCCGCTCCGGCGGGGGCGCGGAGGCGATTTACCTGCGCGCGTTCCTGATGAACGTGGTCAGCGCCGTCATGCTCGCCATCGTGCTGCGGGCGACGGGCGTGGTCGGCACGGCGGCGGGCGTGCAGGCGGGGCTGCTCGTGGCGCTCGGATTTGTCGCGCCGACAATGGGGATCAATTATCTATTCGAGCGGCGCACGCGGCGGCTGTTCCTGATTTACGCCGGTTATTACGCGCTGACGTTTGCGCTGATGGGCGCGGTGATCGGCGCGTGGCGGTAAATTTATTTGGCCGCGTCGCGTGAGACTTTCACGATTCGCGGCTCCCAATCCTGCTCGATCTTCATCAGCGAAACAACCCAGCCCGCCGCGCCGGCGTCTTCCGCGCGCGCGATCTGGGTTTTTATTTGCGCGGCGGTCACGTCCCAGCCCTGGAGCACGGCAACGAGCCGTTGGGCGGGCACACCCCTGGCTTCATAGCGCGCGGGCATCACGGTGAACCCGGCCAGCGCGGGCTTGATCCACGCGGCCTCCAGCCCGTAGTGCGGCAGGTCTCGTTGAAACGCCTGGTAGGGCAGCAGTGCGGCGATGGTTTCCGAACCTTCGGCCAGCGGCATGAGTTGCGCCGTCCATTCCTTCCAGCAGGTTCCTTTGAAGCAGCCGACGCCGCCGCAGAGAGTGTCCTTGTCCTGTTCCTCGCATTCTGTAGCCCAGACCGGGAAAATGTTCGATTCGGGTGCCAGTTTTTTCACCGCGGCGACAAACTTCGCCGCCGCATCTGCCGGCAATCGCGTGGCCGTGCGGATCGGGCCATAGTCTGGCGTCCAGCGGCAGAGATGATGGCCGCAGCCGCAGGCTGTCGGGGCGCCCTGCAAATCGTTGAGAAAAATTCCGCGCGCAGCGGGTTTGTCCTTGAGCAGCGCCTTGACGCGTTCCAGGTGGACGGGAAAAGTTTCCTCATACAGCACTGGGACCCACGGGAAATTCTTGACCACTTCGCCTTCCTTCAGTGCGGGCAAGTCGGGAAAAAACCGCCGCCACTCCGGGTGCGTTTGGATGCTGGCCATCCATTCCGGGTGCGCGTCGGCCAGCGCCGGGCTACGGCCGATTTCGATCCAGTAATAAACTTCCAGACCGCTCTTTTGAATCCGCTGCGCCGCTTCCTTCTCCGGCGCGTCGTCCGGCGTGGAAAGGTTCAGCACCGCGACGTTGTAGCCTTCGGTTTTGAGGGTGCGCAGGCGTGCGTTGTTAGCTTGCGCGGCTGTGAGCAAAACCGCTTTCAGTTTGGGAAGCGGCACGGCGATGACGGCTGTCGCTCCGAGCGCGCTGAACGAAAGCGCGAGAAAGATGGCGCGGCGACGGCGGCTATTTCGCGGGAGCATAAAGACTCGTGGCCGGATACTCGGCCGCCCAGGCGTACCAATGGCATTGGATGCTTTTCACCCAGACGAGTTCCTGGCCTTTGAGCGGGCCGTCCACCGCGCGGCCCGCGAGTGTCCAGCGCGAACCGGTCTCCTTGTCCTTGAACGGCGCGGTTTCAGGCGAATGTTTGTCCGCGTAAAACGTCAGCGTCCGGTCTTCCAATTTGCCGCTGAACGCGACCGCGCTTCGCGTGGGTTGATACCAGAAAACAGCGATGGTTTCGTCGCCTATTTTATCCATGAAACACGCGCGCTCGCCGGCGTTGTCGAGCGGATAGGCTTTGCCATGTTCGCCCAGTTCGACGCCGAGGACGGTCGCGCGCGGCGACAGGCGCGGGTCAACTTGGCCAAGGCTCGCCTCTGCCTCGGCGCTCATCCCGGTGGGCAACTCGGCCAGTGGATATTTTTTGCCGTCGAACAAATCGTATGCGGTGGACTCCGGGTGCAGCATCAGCCAGTGGCCCCATTCGGTGAGGAGACTGGGCTGCCGTTCGAGCCGCTTGCCCTTTTGCGATCCCTCCAGACCGAGGCCGGTCAGCGCCGACCACAGCGTGCCGTCGCGGCCTTTGACGACCATGACGCCGTTGCGCCAGCCGAAAAATTCGTAGCCGTTGTCCTTTTTGAAGGCGCTCACGTAACCGCCGTCCGGGTCATAGAAGAAAAGCCCGTAGGTGTCGTTGACCACGCGCGGCGCGGCGAGAAAGTGGCGGATGGAAATGGCCCCGCCATTGTGCGCGCCACGAATCCAGGCCAGGACGCGGTCGTTGGGTTGAATGAATCCTTTGCGATTTTGCGTCGAGCAATAGGAGCAGGGCGGCTCGGTGAGGGATTTGAAAAGTCCGGCCTTCGTCAAGAGCTTTGGCTCCTCCGCCGGGGCCGCAGCGGTCAGCATCGCAAGCATCAGCGCGGTGGAGGCGAAAACGTTCATGGCTGAATTCGGGTGATGACAGGCTCATCGTACGCAGGAGTGGCGATGAGTTCAACCATAATAATTCACGCCCCGGCGGCGCATCCTGCTTCGGTGCCAGGCGCGACCTTCACGCGTACGGGTCCACCTTGAGTTTCAAGATCCGCGGCAAGGGATCGGGATCGAGGCCGGCGACATCGCGGCCTTGGTCCTTCGCGACGGCGGCAGCCAGCCCGGCGATCTGGCCGGTGGTCATCCACAACGGTTCCATGCGCAACACCGCCATGGCGAGGTGCGTGCTCGACAGCGCCACGGGCACAAGGAGGTTGTCAATTTTCCTGGGTAACATCGCGCCGAAGGGCACCTGTCCCGGTTGCGCGGGGCCGGACGCCTTCTTCGGATACCACAACACGCCTTCCATGAAGCCGTCCACCGCGTAGCGCCGGTCGTGGCACGGATGCACGTCGAAGGAATGTTCGCCGATGGCAATCGCGTGCCTGATCTTTGGCGTGCGGCCGGTCTTCGGGCCCACGGTAAAATTGTGTTGCGTCACGAGCGCGCGGCCTTCGATGCGGCGGCCCTGCCGGACATAGATTTGCCATGGCCAATGGCCGTTGTCGGCGAACTCGTCCCGGTGCAGACCGGCCGGTTTCCACACCGCGCGAATTTTATCCGGCACGCGCGGCTCGTTTTGCAGGAACCAGGCGTAGCCCGCCGCGTGGTCCACATGAAAGCGCTCCAGCCGTTCACGGTGGCGCCGGTTCGCCTCGGGCCACGTCCAGCTCGCGCCGGGGCAGTTCAAGCTCGTGAGCTGGTCAATCGAGCCGTTCAACTGATATTTCTGCCGCGGCAACCGCGTGCCGAGTCCCCGCTGCGTCACGCGGCGCGTGGCGAAGTCATCGAGCAACGGTAGAAAATCCTGCAAGTGCTGTTCGTAGGCTTGGGGTTTCTCAAACGGCACGCGTTTCTCCGGATCCGTCGTGAAAATGCACCGCGCGCAAAACGCCTGAATCGCCGGTGACGGCTCACCGGAGTCGGGCGTCAGGATTTGTTGGCCGGTCTTCCAGTTCATGTAATGGATGCCCGCGCGCGACTCGCCGTATTCGTCGCGCCCTTCGCGGCCGACGCGACAGGGCACCTTCGCCGCCGCGGCGAGATCCCCCTCGTAAGTCCCGTCAATGAACGTCTTCGCCGTCACGCGCACGCGTTCGCCCCGCGGCGCTTCGAGTTCCACCTGTGTGACGCGGTCACGGACCACCGTCGCGCCGAGCAAATGATGCCGCCGCCAGAACTGCAGCTGTTGGGCCTCCTTTTCGAGCATCCGGTCGAACACGCGCTCCGCCACCGACGGCTCATAAAACCAGCCGTCCTGGATCAGTTTCCAATCCGGCGAACCTTCGCCCAACGTGCGCCGGTATTCTTCGCGCACGCCGTTGATGAACTCGATCACCAGCCCGCCGAACAGCTCGCGCCGCACCGCGTCCGTTGTGGACAACCCGCTTGCCGCCATGCCGCCCGGATGGTTCTTGGGACACGCGAGGACGACCTTGCATCCACGCCGGGCCGCCTCGACGGCCGCGGCAATTCCGCCCGGCGTGGAGCCATAGACAAACACGTCGCACGCAGTGCTACCGGCGGGTGGAGCCGGCGCCGCGATGGATGATCCGGCCGCCGCGGCTTCCGGCAGGAACGCCGGCAAAGTTGCGGTCACCGTTGCGGCCGTCCCGATTTTCAAAAATTCGCGCCGGTTCATGGTGCGGGAGGATGAACGCAAGTGCAGATCGTTTCGCCAGGCGCAGGCGACCCTTGCAGAGACTGTCTCAAAACTCTCCCTAGCCGGAGGGACGAGCTACGCGAGTCTCTCGACCTGATTTTCCAAGGGAAGACGGGGACTCGCGTAGCTCGTCCCTCCGGACGTTTTGAGACAGCTTCGGCCACTCGTCTCTGCTCGTCTTCAGGAATCATTTCTCCTTCTTCGACTTCGGTTCCTTTTTCTTCTTTTCCGTGTCGGGACCGGCGGGCGGCGGGAGGACGCCGTCGAGTTGGAGTTTCTTCGAGTCAATGTCCGCCATCACGCCGGCGGTGGGGATAGGCAGCTTGAGCGACCAGAGCACACCCTGCGCGACGAAGCGCCGGTATTCCGGCAACTGCCAGTTGCTGTGGAAATGCAGCGCCACGAAACCAAACGCCCGCCCGCCGTCGGGGCGTTCCCAGGCCCACGCGGCGGTTTCATCCTTGCCGTCAATCTTCGCCGTGTAAAGCGGTTGAATGCCCGGCTGCAAATCGAGCGCATAGTAAAACTCATCATAGACTTTGAAATCCCTCAACCCGGTGAGCACCGGGTGCTGCGGCGCGGCGCGGTGCATCTCCACTTCGAGTTTTTGATATTTGCGCTGTTCGCCGCCGCGCGTGCCGCCGAGCAATTCAAGCTGGCCCTGAATGTATTTCGCGTCCTTGGCGCCGACGCTCCAGTGCAACGCCACTATCGCGCCGCCGCGCGCGGCGAGCCGCTTCAGTGCCGCGTGCCGCTGCGGATCGCTCTGCATCCACTGCGCGCCCTGCGTCACAAACATCGCGAGGCCGTCGGCCTGGTCAATCAAGGCCGGCCCGTCGGGCCACGGCTCGTCGGCGTTGACCACGGTGCTTTGAATGTCCTTGTAAGGCTTGAGCAATTCGGCCAGTACTTTGGCGCCCGGCATGAACTCGTGCGTCGTGGGCGGATGCCCGTCCGGTCCCTGGCCGACGATGAGCAGCCGCTGGGGCCTGGCTTTGGCGGCGAAAGTGCCCGCGACGCACCCGATCACGAGCAACGCCACAACCGCGGAAGCCAGGGCGCGCAAAAAATGTTTGGAATGAAACGAAGAGTTGAAGTTCATGCTGGTTTTGAGCGTGACAAACAAAACGCACGGGGACAAGTTTCAAATCTCCGGGCGCGGAGAAAATTCTCGCCGCGATCTGCGCGGACCGATGCGGCAGGCAAGATTACAACATTATGAAAGCGATCACAGTTGGTTTGATATTGCTGGGCCTTGTCGCATCCTCGAAAGTTTTCGGGGTGGATAAGGCGGAGTTGGACAACCGCATCCGCTCGCTGACGGCCAAGTTGGCGGACATGCAAAGCAAGCCGGACAAGAGCGTTCCCGCGGACCACTTTCGCAAGGCGCAAGGGATCATCCTGCTGGACCGCACCAAGGCCGGCTTCCTGTTCGCCTTCCAGGGCGGCGGCGGCGTGGCCCTGGTGAAGGATCCGAAGACGAAGAAGTGGAGCCCGACCGCCTTCGTAGGCGCCAATGAAGCCAGCCTGGGATTTCAAATCGGCGGCGAGCAGTCCTTCTTCGTGATTCTGCTCATGACCACCAACGCCACCCGCCTGCTCACCGAGCCGAATTTCGAGTTCGGCGGCGAGGCCCGCGGGACGGCGGGCGACGCCAGCGCCGGACAGGAGGGCAAGTTCTCCGCGCCCGGCGGTTCGGTGCTGGTTTATGCCGATCGCAAGGGCCTTTTCGGCGGCGCGGCGCTCAAAGCCGGCGCGATCTCGCCGGACGACGAGGCCAACCGCGTCTATTACAAGCAGTTCCTGACGATGCAGGAAATCTTGTGGGAAAAGAAAGTGAAGCCGACGGAGGCCGTGTCCCAATTGGCCGGCAAACTCACCGAGTATTCCAAGGAAACCAAAACGAAGTAACGCCGCCACTCGAGTCTTTCCGAAATCTGCTGCGCGCAGGGCAAAGAAGCAGGGCGCGTTCGGCCTGAGCCGGACTACTGCGGTGGTGGAACAGTTTACCTCTTTGGTGGGGCGAGCGTCCTCGCGAGCCGGCTCGTCGGTAGCCTTGCCCCACCCAGACTGTCCCATTGCCACCACTGCTGGTCTCTTGACTTGGACCGGGCAATCGGCTCGAATTCCTCAATGACCCCACGGGATGAGGCGAATGAATGGCTCGCCTGCGCCTTGTCTTGGAAATCCCGATGGCTCTCGATTTCCAAAACGTGGCGGCACAGGCTGATTGGTGGCCGTGCCTGTTGAGAAAGGCGGACGTATGTTTGCAAAGAATCTGCTCACGATGTTTCTGCTGGCCGGCGTGGCCGACGCGGCTCCTGCGTCCAAGGATGAATGGGAGCATTTGCCCGACGGCTCGTTGGGCCGGGAGACGGAGTTTCAAGGCGTTGGCGGCCTTGCCCTCCCCGCCTACATCCGCAAGCCCGACGGCCCCGGTCCGTTTCCGGTGGTGGTGCTGCTGCATGGCGGGGGGTATGGAAAGGCGGCCACGGTCGGGCTGGGCCGCTCGACGTCATCGCCCACCGCCGACTTCGTCAAGGCCGGCTGGGCGGTGTATGCGATTGACTACCGGCCCACCGACAAGAAGCTCGTTCCAATCGAGATCGATGACTCGGTCGAGGCCGTAAAGGCGGTCCGCCAGATGCCGTTCATTGATCCGGCACGCATCGGATTGCTGGGCGGCAGCCACGGCGCGAACCTTTCCTCCCGGCTGCTCTCGCGGGTGGACGCGAAGGGCGCGGTGCTCTGCGCGCCGGCAGCGATTGACATGATCGAAGTCAAGAAGGCGATAGGGCGTAAAGAACCGGTCGTGCAGATTCTCGGCCGGATGATCGCGGATATGGAAAAGGAGAAGGGCGCGACGATGGAGGAGATCGAAAAGGATCCCGCGAAGTTTGGCTACAGCTCGGCCTTCACCGAGGTCGCCCAGGCCCGCTGCCCCATTCTGATCATCAATGGACGCAACGACTCCAGCTCGCCGGTCTCGGTCATTGACGCGTATGTCTCGAAGCTGCGGGCCGCGAGCAAACGAGTGGAGACTTATCTTCCCGATAACGGGCCGCACGGCTTCTATTTCGGGCATCCGGACATACCGGAATCGAAGGAGGCCGCGCGACGGGCCGTGGCTTTCTTTCAACAGTGTTTCTCACCGGATACCGGCAAAGCATCGGGGAAATAACCACATTGTTCGGGAGCTGACGCAATGTTCAAAACGCTGATTGGCATTCAGGTGATCGTGGCCATGGCCATCGTCGCCGCGGCCCAGGCGCCCAAGCCGGGAACGCCGCCCTCGCAACCCTTGCTGGCGTGGATTGACTCCGACAAATCAGAACCTGACGGGACGAAATACAAAACGTTCCACAGCGCGACCATCAACGCCGACGTGAGCTATCTGATTTATCTCCCGCCTGACTGCGAGAAACAAATCACCACGCGCTACCCGGTTCTTTACTACTTGCATGGCAGTGGCGGGACGCCCCGTGGCGGCGGTGACCTCGCGCAGCGGCTCGATAAGGCCATCCGCGCCGGCCACGCTTCGCCGATGATCGTCATCTTTGTCAACGGCCTGCGCGGCGAAACCATGTATTGCGATTCGCGCGACGGCAAGTGGCCGCTCGAAAGCGTGATCATCAAGGACCTCATCCCGCACGTGGATGCGACCTGCCGGACCATCGCCTCGCGGACGGGGCGCGCCGTCGAGGGCTTCTCGATGGGCGGCTTCGGCGCGGCGCACTTCGGCTTCAAGTATCCCGAGTTGTTCGGCGTGGTGTCCATCCAGGCGCCCGCATTGCTGGGACCTGAACTCAAGCAGCCGCGCCCGATGCAGGCGTGGTCCAGATTATTTCCGGACCCGACCGCGATGGGCGGCGACCTGGAATACTTCCGCGCCAACGACCCTTTTTCGCTGCTCCCGAAGAATGCGGACGCGATTCGCGACCGGACGGTCATCCGGATCGTGATCCACATCGAGGAGGACAACTGGCTGGCGCCGCAGTGCGAGAAACTGCACCGGCTGTTGATGGAGCACACGATTGCGCACGAATTCCACTTTCTGTCGAACGTCAAGTCGCACAATCGCGCGCAAGTTCTCGACACGATGGGCGATGCGGGCCTGGCATTCTACGGCACCGCCTTCAGCCGATTGCAGAAGAATTCACCCGCCCGCTCCAAATAAATGACCGCAAAATTGGAGACCATCCTGCTCGCACTCATCATTGGTGTCGCAACCGGGTTGCAGAGCGCCACCTGCGCCGGCGCTCAAGCGGCGAGCGACACACCAGCGCTCGTTTACCAAAAGTTCGTGCCTGCCAATGTGCCCGAGGAGCCGTTTCAATGGATGATTCCCCGGCGAGAGATGCTTTACATGCGCCACGCGGACGATTACTTCCGCGAGTTTGTCGAAGCGCGCCTGGAGCCGGTCAGGTCCGGCAACCTGTTCAACGCGAATGCGCGCACTTTTATCGGCATCCCCAACTCGCCGCACGTGGGGATGATCTGGGCCGACGGCACGATCAGCCTTGAAGGCGTGCCCGGGTTTGCCGCCCGGCTGTTCCGGCGCGAGCCGCCGTGCACGATCACGTTTCAACCGAACAACTCCGTGAATTTCAAGCAGTATCTGGAGAAGAACTATCTGCCGTTCATCAACACCGAATGGAGTTTCCAGGGACCGGCCGGGCTGGCCTATCGAACGACCGCCGCCGGCGTCGCCTTCCACGACCGTCTCCTTTATGTGCTGCGGTTGAGCGTTTCCTCGCGGCGAACCAATCAGGGAGAAGGCGGCGATGCGCGCCTTTCCGAGAACACCCCCTACCATTGGGACGCGCTCGTCACCGGCACGGACTTTGAACTTGGCGCCGGCGGTTCGCTGCGGAACGCGGCTGGGGTGTTCGGCAAGGCGGTCGGGAACTTCACCAAGGTCGGGCAGCAGCTTCGCGCCGAGGGCCGGACTCGCGCGCTGCCCGAGCAATGGATCGTGCTGGCTGCGGGTCAACCTTTGAATCCGGACCATCTGAATGCGCTTGATGCACCGGCGGTCAAGGCGCTGTTTGAGAAACAGCAGCAGTACTGGGACGATTACCTTGGTCAAGGTGTCACGCTGGACCTGCCCCTCGCAATGCTCGGCGACGCCTTCCGCGCCAGCCTCATCAATATGAAGATTGCTCAGCGCAAGGTGACCGTCGGCGAGGACGCCTATTACCTCGATGTGCCCGGGGCCACCATGTACAAGATGTTCTGGTGGCGCGACGGCGGATACATCCAGCACGCTTGGGATGTGGCTGGCCACCACGACGAGGCCGCTCGCGGGCTGCGCCTGGCCACCAGCTCCAACCTCCCCGCCGAAGTCAACCGCATGTCGGCCAACATCAACGTCTGGCTTCCCTTCGACAAATCCGCCGCCGAACTCGGAGACATTGGCCGATACCAAATCAGCCAGCGCGAAGACGGGAGTTGGACCGCACCCCCCGGCCAGTGGGATTCCACCGGCATCGCGCTCTGGGCGCTCTCGACCCATTACCTCATGACTCGCGATGCTCAATGGCTCGCGCAAGCACAGTCCTGCATGGAACGCGGCGCCCGGTTTTTCATGCGTGTCCGGGTCGGCACCGAGACGTTCCGCGAGTGGGCGGAACGTTTTTGGCCGGCGTACACGCTCGTGCAAAAGTACGCCCCGCCCTGGGATGAAGGTCTGCTGCCGGGCGGAGGCGGGGAAGGCGGCGCCCGTTCCGACTTCCAGTTGTTTCTCCGGCCCGGCGCAACGGAGAGCGAACTCCGGCAGTTGGCGCGGGCGGTCCCCAAACAGTCCTACTTCCACGACTTCTTTGCGGTGCTCGGCCTGCGCAGCTACGCCCAGGTCCTCGAACAGAGCGGGAAAGGCGATCCCGCTGCCTGCCGCAAGTCCGCCGATGACCTGGCGCGCGCGCTCGAAGCTTCGGTCAAAAAGACGATGGCGAAGTTCGACATCAGTTGGATCCCGGCGGGACCCGACGGGGACGTGAAGACAGCCCTGATCGGCGCGGTCCTCTACCCCTGCCGCGTGTTTCCGCCGCATCATCCCCTGGTCAACGGCACGATGGACTACTTCCGCGCCAACGCCAAACTTCACCTGGCGCCGGAGGGCTTTTACGGCACGCACCCCGACCGCTGGTCCTACACGCAGGCCAATCTTGCCGGCACGCATTTGCAGCGCGGCGAGTCCGCGCAGGCGCAGCGCGTGCTCGACACTTTCGTGCGCGCGATGTGGCTGCCGGGTTCGTGGAGCGAGAACATCCGCGAGCCGCACAGCCGGACGGTGTTCGGCGACCAGCCGCACATTTGGGCGACCTCTCTCTACGTACTGATGCTGCGCGAGTTCCTGTTGCGCGAGGAGGGGCAAACACTCCTGATCGCCGACGGCCTGCATCCCCTGTGGCTGCCCGCGGGAAAAAGCCTCTCAGTCAGGAAAGCGCCCACGGAATTCGGGACCACCGTTGATTACACGTTCCACAGGTCGGAGGACGGCAGGAAAATCAGTCTCGACGTGGCAGCAGAAGGTCCGCTCCCGGGCGCTTTTTTGTGGACTCCGCGCGGTTTCGGCAAACTCGTCTCGGCGCGGCTGAACGGCAAAAACTTTCCGGTCCGAAGCGGGGCGTTGCGCTTTACCGGCGCCGCAAACCATATCGAAGCTGTGTTTCGCTAGCTTTGCCGCAGGCCTTCAGCCATGAGCGAAGAACACATCCTCCGCTACACGGACTTGGCGGCCCTCATCCAGATGGCCAAGTCTCGCGGTTGGCCCACACAACGGATTGTGCGCGAGATGTCCTCGGGATTGCCCTACTTCGAGGCCCTGAAGCTGGCGCGCAAAGCCGCGCCGCTGCTCGACATCACGGTTTCCGGGTTCATGCGACTGCGCAAGAACGAGTAAGGTCAGGCTTGCTCCAACTTGGCGAGCAAACGATCGCTGTAACCGTCTTTGCGAAGCTTTTCACGGTCAACGCGACCGTCCTTCTTCAACATGTCCCGCTTGAGCGCCCGCAACAGGTTGGTCGTGGCGTGATCCAGCAATTCGGCCCCGGACTTCGCCCGACGTTTCATGGTCGCTTTCACGCGCGTAACTTGCCTCAAACCGTGCGATTGTTCAATTCCCGATTTCATTCGGCAGGGCGTTGTCGGACGTGGGCAATGCGAGGTTGATGACGACCTCAAAGCCCACCTGCCGCAGCGTGGCGAAATCGTCCGGCTCCGGCATGCCACTCCCGTAATAGTTGTTCGCGGTTTGTCCGGCCAAATCCGGCGAATTCAAGGTTCGGACCTGGCATTTCCCGGCTTGGCCGAAACGATGTGAAGAGGGTCAATGAGGTTTGGCAATTCATCATCGCCGATCACGACAACGACTCGGCGGCTGATCGCTATGAAATAAGGATGAGGTACATCAAACGAGCGGCCATCGGACAAATAGAGCTTAAATGGCCGAAAACCGTTGGTCGTCAGTTTGTGCAATTCCTCAATGTTCATGCTGAACCGAGCTTCAACCGGCGAACGGAATTAGTCAAGTCAACCGGCAATACGCCGCCAGCCCGTGCAAGCCACCCTCGCGACCGAAGCCGCTTTCCTTGTATCCCCCAAACGGACTCGTTGGATCAAATTTGTTATACGTGTTCGCCCACACCACGCCGGCGCGCAGATTGTTCACCATCTTGAAAATCTTGCTGCCTTTGTCCGTCCACACGCCCGCGCTCAAGCCGTAGGGGATGTTGTTCGCGCGCTCGAACGCCTCCTCCGGCGTGCGGAACGTCATTACGCTCAACACCGGCCCGAAAATTTCCTCCGACGCCACCCGGTGCGCGTGCGTGACGCCCGTGAGAAAGGCGGGAGCAAACCAGTATCCTTTTGAGGGGAGGACGCACTGCGTCTGCGTCAGCTCCGCGCCTTCGTCCACGCCGCTTTGCACCAGCTCGCGGATTTTTTCGAGCTGCGGCCGCGAATTGATCGCGCCGATGTCGGTGTTTTTGTCGAGCGGATTGCCGACGCGCAACGTCTGGATGCGGTCGCGCAATTTCTTGATGACCTTGGAATAAATCCCTTCCTGCACGAACAGCCGCGACCCGGCGCAACAAACGTGGCCCTGGTTGAAATAGATTCCATTGATGACGCCCTCGATGGCCTGATCAATCGGCGCGTCTTCGAACAAAATGTTCGCCGCCTTGCCGCCGAGTTCGAGCGTGAGCCTGGGAATCTTCGTGGCTGCGTTCGTGAGAACGCGGCTAATTTCTTTCGAGTCAGCCGCGCTCTCACGAGCGCAGCCACGTTCCGCAATTGCCTGCGCAATCGCCTTCCCGACTTCCGTGCTCCCTGTGAAAGCAATCTTGTCAATGTCCGGATGATTGACGAGCGCCGCGCCGGTTTCGCCCGCGCCGGTGACGATGTTCACCACGCCCTCGGGAAGCTCCGCTTCACGGCATATCTCTGCAAGGCGCAAGGCAGTGATCGAAGTGGTCTCGGCGGGCTTGAGCACGACGGTGTTGCCGCAGGCGAGCGCGGGCGCGATTTTCCACGCGGCCATCAGCAGCGGAAAATTCCACGGGATGATCTGCCCCGCCACGCCGAGCGGCTGCGGCGTTTTTCCCGGAAACGCGTATTTCAACTTGTCCGCCCAGC
Source organism: uncultured Verrucomicrobiota bacterium (assembly GCA_964539075.1). Lineage (GTDB taxonomy): Bacteria > Verrucomicrobiota > Verrucomicrobiia > Limisphaerales > CAZIFU01 > CAZIFU01. The sequence continues at coordinate 13,433 of CAZIFU010000278.1, forward strand.
CCGCGTAATAGAAAAAGTGCGCGGCCACGAGCGGCAAATCCACGTCGCGGCTCTCCTTGATGGTCTTGCCGCCGTCCATCGTTTCGAGCACCGCCAGCTCGCGCGATTTTTCCTGAATGATGCGCGCGATGCGATACAGGTATTTGCCCCGCTCACGGCCCGGCATCTTGCTCCAGACCTTGGCGTAAGCGTGCCGCGCGGCCTTCACCGCGCTGTCCACGTCCTCGGCGTTGGCGGCGGCGATTTCAGTCAATTTTTCCTCCGTGGCCGGATTGAGCGACTCAAAATATTTTCCCGAACTCGGCGTGACGAATTTGCCGTTGATGAACAACTCATGGCGCGGCGCGATAGCATAACTCTTGTGGTCCTCCGGCGCAGGCGCGTATTCCCACTTCTCGCCGAACGTGAGCCGCCGTTCCTTGAGCGGCACGACGGAATGCGTTGCAATCGTAACAACGGCGCGTTTGGCGGAAACTTTGCGGGGGACCGGTTTCAATTTGGTTTTCATGGCTAAAGCTGGCTGAGGCTAAACACAGCAGAGTGGATTTGCAAAACGGAATAATCGCGCTGCCCGAACATTGCAAAATGCCTCTCATTCTCAGCCAGTTTGGGTTATCGTGTTGAGGTAGCGATACATTGCATGACACCAAAACTATTTTCTGAACTCGGCCTGTCCGATGAATTGCTCAAGGCCATTGATAAACTGGGTTTCGAACAAGCCGCCCCGATTCAGGCAGCGGCCATTCCCGTGCTGATGCAGGGCAAGGACGTTGTCGGCCAGTCGCAAACCGGCTCGGGCAAGACCGCCGCGTTCGCCATTCCCGCCATCGAGAAGACCGATCCCAATCTGCGCGCGGTGCAAGTGCTGATCCTTTGCCCGACGCGCGAGCTCGCCATCCAGGTTTCCGAGGAAGTCCACAAGCTCGCGCTTTTCAAACGCGGCATCAACGCGCTGCCGATTTACGGCGGGCAATCCTACGAGCGCCAGTTCGACGGCCTCCGACGCGGCGCGCAAATTGTCATCGGCACGCCGGGCCGCGTGATGGATCACATGCGCCGCGGCACCCTGCGGCTCGATAAAGTGAAGCTCGCCGTCCTCGACGAAGTGGACGTGATGCTCAACATGGGCTTCCGCGATGACATTGAGTTGATCCTGCAAGCCGTGCCCAAGGAGCGGCAGACGGTTTTTTTCTCCGCCACTATTCCGCGACCGATCCAGCAGTTGATTGAAAAATACTCGCGCAATCCGCAGCAGGTTCGCATCGAGCAAAAGGCGTTGACGGTGCCGACGGTCGAGCAGGTTTATTACGAAGTGGATCGCCGTTACAAAATTGAATTGCTCACGCGGCTCATTGACATCCACGATCTCAAGCTGGGAATTATTTTCTGCAACACCAAGCGCATGGTGGACGACCTTGTGGATCATCTCGAAGCGCAAGGTTACATGGCCGACCGCCTTCACGGTGACATGAACCAGGCGCAACGCGACCGCGTGATGAACAAGTTCCGCAAGTCCGGCCTGGAATTTCTCGTGGCCACGGACATCGCCGCGCGCGGCATTGACGTGGACGACGTGCAGGTGGTTTTCAATTACGATCTGCCTTACGACGTGGAGGATTATCTGCATCGCATCGGCCGCACGGGTCGCGCCGGGCGCAGTGGGCGCGCGATTTCATTTGTCGCCGGACGCGAGATGTTTCAAATCTACAACATCGAGCGCTTCACGAAGACGAAGATTCAGCGCGGCAAGCCTCCGACGGCTGGCGAAGTGGAAGACGCCCGCGCCAATGTGTTTCTCGACAAGATCCGCGCCACGCTGCAAAACAGCGACTTCAAACGCCAGGATCATCTCATAGAACGGTTGCTCGAAGAGGGCTTTAGTTCCACGGACATCGCGTCCGCGCTGCTCCATCACTTGCAGGGCGGCGAAGTTGCGCCGGCTGCCAAGCCGTCGCGCAAAGAAGAAAACTCTCGTCATGATCGCGCATCAATTCACGGAGCACGGCAGGATCGCCGCCCTGAACGAGGTGAACGTCCGTCGCGATTTGAAAATCATGGAGCGGAGCGTCCGCCGCGCGGGGCAGCGCCGAGCACCGCCCCGGCCCGACTTCCAAAGCCGCCCGCCGCCGGAGCGCCGGTCTCCGACCCGGCTCGTTCCACATCTGTCCCTGCGCCACGAGCCGAGGCGGTGCCCGGCGTTCCGCCTGCGAAGCCGGAAGGCAAACCAACGGTTGAAATCAAACCTTCGGCAAAGGAGAAATCTGAAGTTCAGAAAACTTATTCCGACGAAGAGATGATCCCCACTTCGTCCGTTGCGTTGAAGAAAGTTGAATCAAAACCAGCTTTCAAACCGAAGGCGCCGCGCCGCACGCCCGACAATCAAACCCGCCTCTGGATGAACATCGGCGAAGAGATGGGCGTTGCGCCGATAGACATCGTCAATGCCATCGCTGGCGAAACGGGTTTGCCGGGGAAAGTCGTCGGCACGGTGGACATGCGCGAGCGACACTTGTTTGTGGATGTCGCATCCGAGCATGTGAAGGGAATCATCGCCAAGTTGAATCGCAGCCAGATCAAAAATCACAAACTCAAAGTGAAAGTGGCGTGATGCCCAGACGTCTGTAGCAGCCGACGTGAGGAGGCTCTGACCTCTTCGGCTTTTAGTTTGAGCCTCCTTACGTCGGCTGCTACAAGGCAAAGAAGATGAGCGACCCAACCTCAACCAGATCCGTGGAGCGATTGTTTCCGTTCGTGCTGAAGTCTCACAATCTGCTCGTCGGACGCGATACATTGCGGCGCAGCAAAAGCAAATTGCACTTCATCTTGATCACTCTCGACATCTCAGAAGGCAGCCGCGCAGAAATCCTGTCGGACTTCGAGCATTATCCCGTCGTGCAACAATACAGGTCGGAAGCACTGGAAAAGTTTTTTGGAATCAAGGGGGCGAAGGTGATTGGTTTTGCAAAGTCCGGCCTCGCCCAATCCATCTACGCCGAGTTGAAGGAATATCGCATCAACCAGCCGGTGACGAAGTCCAAGTCGCCCGAATCGCCGCCAATGCCTGGCAAGACCGGCGGTCGTAAATTGATGTGACTGCGCCCGCCAGTTTTTTTCGCCTCCAGTCTGGCTCCGATAATAGTCGTGAGCGGAGCGGCGGCCCGCAGCCCGGCCACATCTCATTCGATGAGAAAGAAGGAAAGCTTTTCAATTCTTGGTTTCGTGATGGCAATATTCGCGCAGTATTTCCAGCGCAATTCTCTCGGTGCGATTGGAAGGCTCATTTACGATGAAACGATGTCGTTTGGAAAAGCGCCGTCGCCCAAGTCCTTGTTATGAAAATTCTTCTCACCAGTGTGTGCCGCCCGCTGGGGCCGCGATACGGCGATGCGCCGTCGGTCGGTTATGAACTTCTTTACCGGCAGGTGTTGCGCGCCCAAGGCATCTTCAGTCCGCGCACGGTCAATATCCATTTTGGTCTCGAATACATCGCCGGGAATCTCGACGCGCCGACAGTGGTGCTATCTACCGCGTGCTCGAAGCGCGATTGCTGGGCTGTCAGAAACTGAAAAATTCGCCGAACCCGATTCTGCGCGCCAAGGCTGAATACGACGCGACCGAGTTGCGGGTTGCCTGCCCGGTGTTTCTCGCAGGCCGGCTGCTTGGGCCGAATGCCGCCGTGCGGCGCTGGATTAGCGATCTGGAACGACGCATCCACGCGGAGTTGGGTTGTCCCGTGCCCGGCGAGCGATTCAAGTCCGTCCTGGCCGTCGGCGCCGCGCTGTGGACCGCGCTGTCGCTGAAGATGGATTGGTTTCAGCATCCCAGGTTGATCCGCACCACCTATCGCCTGCCCGACAAGAGCTGGAGTGCGTTTGAAATGTGGGAGGAACTTCATCGCAAGTTCACCTCACCAGAGTTTTCTGTGCAGGTCGAGTTGCAGCACGCGAAGCAACGGATGTGGCTGCGTCTGGAAGGCGCGCTGTCTGCGAATGATGCCGAAGGCCTGGCGCACCGAATCAGCGAATCGCTGGCCCGGAGCAAGAACCACCTCGTGCTCGATCTCAAAAAACTTCATTGGGACAAGGCGACCGACCTGCAGCCGCTGCGAGAGAAGCTGGCGAACTATCGTTCGCGCATCCGCGTGATCTAGCCAAAATTATCGGCAGCCCATCCCGAACTGCTGCTCGTGGCTGGCATGTTTCACCATGACCACGGCTGACCGCCTGGGTTGGACTGAACTGAAGAACCACAGGATTAACCGGCCTGCGGAGAAACCGAAGCCAGCCGAATCGCCTCCAGCTCCTCCCAGCGCGCAAAAAGTTTCGTGAGATTTTCCTTGGCGGCGGCGAGGCCGGTCTTCAGTTGATTGGTTTGGGTGGCATGAGTGCGATGAAAATCCGGCGAAGCAAACAAACTTTCGATGCGGGCAATCTCGGCTTCGGCGGTGTGAATCTGCGCTTCCATCCCTTCCAGTTCGCGGGTTTCTTTGAAGGACAGTTTGCGCGGCTTGGTAATCTTCGCAGCCGTTCCGCCATCGCGGGATGAGAGTGCGGATGACTTGTTGGTGGCAGGGACTACCGCGCTCTGCCGGGTCGCCGTTACGGTCGCACGCTGCCTCTTCTCCAGGTAGTAATCGTAGTCGCCGACGCTGTGGGAAATCTTCACGTCGCCCTCGAACGCGAGCACATCCGTGCAAACGCGATTCAAAAAATAACGGTCGTGGCTCACCACAAGCACCACGCCAGGAAACGTAATCAATGTTTCCTCCAACACGCGCAGGGTCGGCAGGTCGAGATCATTCGTCGGTTCGTCGAGGATGAGGAAGTTGCCGCCGTTTTTCAGGACGCGCGCGAGCAACAACCGGCTGCGCTCGCCACCACTTAAATACTTGACCTGCGTCGTGATGCGATCATCCGCGAACAGAAACCGTTTGAGATAGGAGCGAACGGAGATTTTGCCATCGCCGAAGATGACGAACTCCGTGCCATCGCCAACTTCCTCCAACGCCGTGCGCTCCTCGCGAAGTTGCAGCCGGCTTTGGTCCACATAATTGAACTTCGTGAGCTGGCCAGTCTTCACCGTGCCTTCGGTG
>CAZIFU010000279.1:0-14196 GCA_964539075.1 uncultured Verrucomicrobiota bacterium
TCAACTCCGGGCTCTAGGGCGGCAGCGGGATCACCTGGACGCGGGCCGGCATTTCATGGAGTTCCGGGTTGAGATGAAACCCCGCCTGATCCTGAATGACCACATGCCCGGCCTGCGGATCGCGGGCGGCCAACTGCTCCAGGAACATTCGGCTCATCCCCAAATCCGCCCTCGGCAGGCACAAGTATGATAGGTGTTCACGCTGAATACGAGTGGATTGCCAAGAACTTTGGAAAGAGAGACCAAGATTGGACAGTGAATCAGCGTTTACATGGGAAGCATGTTTCGGGACGATCATTCGAGACATTCATCATTGATTTGACAGACGGCAGTCAGCGCACAATCATCTTCGATATGACTTCGTTTTACGGACGATTTTAAAAACCCTGCGTGTTGTCCACCCGCCCGCTTGGTCTTTCTCCATTTGTATTATTCCAGCCCTTCTTCCCCGAACCCAGCCTCGACAAACGCGCGTTTTTCGGCTATTCCCTGGCCATTGCGGCAATCAACACGCAACTGCCGTGAAACTTATTCTTCTGTCCCTGTGCGTGTGGTTGCTGGCTCCCGTTGAAATTGTTTCCGCCGCGCCCAATTACCTCTGGCCTTTGGGCCAAAGCGCCACCACGCCGGATGTGATGAACACTTCCTACGGGCCGCGCGTGAACTTCGACGCGTGGGACTTTCACGACGGCATTGACCTGCCCGCGCCGCTGGGCACGCCCATTTACGCGGCGCGCAGCGGCAGCGTCCATCTGGCCGGCCCCGGCGGCACGGGCGGCTACAGTTCGCGCCACGTCATTCTCCAGGTCAACGACCCGGCCGACGGCATGATGTATCTGGTCCATCTGCACATGAACACAATTGACCCGACGGTCACCACCGGCGCGCCCATCGCGCAAGGACAACTCCTGGGCACCGTGGGCATGGATGACGCGAGTTATCCGCACCTGCACTTCGAGTTCCGCAAAGGGACGCATTTTCAAATCGGCAGCGTCCATCCGCTCGGTTACATGCCTTACACAAACACAGCCAACTTCACCGCGCCGGTGGCCGACCGCTTCAACCGCTTCGGCCCGCTCATGGCGGCGCGGTTGTTGTTCGGCGCCGCGTCCAAGCTCGAAGGCGATTTGAAACGCGTGGAAGTGGACTTGAAAAACGGTGCGACGCTGCTGTCCACGCGCGTCGTGGATTTCAACGACAAGACGATCGTCAACGAAGGCAACGCCGACGGCTGGCTTTGGGCCAACGACATCGGCGTGGAAGGCTACCAGACCTCCAACATGGTTCTGGACGGCCGCACCAATCTCCAATATGGCATCCTGCTCCGCAATCTGCCGTCCCTTTGCAACACGCTGGTCGCCCGCGTAATTGACGTGGGCAGCAACGTCGTGACCAGCGTGCCCATCCCCGTCCCCAGCCAGACGCCGGTGGACCAGAATCTCGGCTTCGAAGACGGCGCGATGCCGCCGGCGGGCTGGACGCAGATCGTCACCAGTGGGTTGTCGCTCCAGAATTTGAACGACGCGGCCTCGGCCCACAGCGGCACGCACGCGATGTTGGGCACGGACAACGACAGCACGACGAACGCCTCGACGCAGCGCGCGGGCATCGAATTCGCGCTGCCGACCAACCGCTTCGAGTACGTGGCCGAGGCGTGGATCAAAATCACGGCGTTGAACCTGGGTCTCGACGATTTTTTTTATCCGCTGGTTTTTTTCAGCGGGGGCAAAGTGGGCGTGGCGGCGCGCATCCGCAACGAGTCCGGCGCGCTGGTCGCCGGCATCATCGCGCGCAACCCGGACTTCAGTTGCGGCAGCCAGGATTGTTTTGCCTCGTCGAGCAGTTCGTTCACGGGGCCGTGGCTGAACACCTGGCACAAATGGAAAATCTACCTCGAACGCCTGGGCACGCGCGAGACGACGGGCGTGCTTTACCTCGACGGCGTGGAGCTGACGCGTCTGAACTGGGACTCGACCGCCTACGAGCCGACCAAAGTCCGCGCAGGCGTCGCGTTGACGGACGCCGACGGCGCCACGGCGACAGTGCTGACCGACGAACTGCGCTTGACGGAATCCACGCCCGCGCCCATCAATCAGATTGACATCAGCAAGGCCGGCAACCTGGTGACGCTGACGTGGAGCGAAGGCCAGGGCCCGTATCAGGTGCAGAAAAAGAGCAGTTTGACCAATGCCGCCTGGCTGGATGTCGGCGGCCCGATTTATTCGACCAATGCGCTCGACACCAACACGGCCAGCGCGGGGTTTTATCGGGTGCTCGGCCAGTAACGCAAAGGCTGAATTATGAAAACAGGTTCCTCGACGTTTTAGGAGGGTAAGCGCGCGATGAAAGCTCCAAATTCCAAGCTCCAAGCTCCAGAGAAATTCCAAGCTCCAAATCTCAACGGCGGCTCGTACACCAGTGGCGGGCGCGCCGTTGGGCCAGTCCAGTCAAATGGACGTGCTTTCAGGGAGCGGTGCTTGGTGCTTGGGATTTGGATGTTCTCTGGAGCTTGGAGCTTGGAGCTTGGTGCTTTTCTGTTCCCGTTGCACGCACAAAGAACGTCGAGGAAACTGAAAACATTTGTCCGCCTGCTCTGCGTCGCAGTTTGGCTCATTCCTTGTGGCAACACTTTCTCCGCCGAGCCGGAATGGAAGGCGGGGCTGGCGAGCGTCAGGATCACGCCGGAGAAACCGGTGGCCTTGTCCGGCTACGCCAACCGTCTCAAGCCCTTCGAGCAGGTCGGGCTGGACATTTACGCGAAGGCGCTGGCCTTGGAAGACCGGCAGGGCCGGCGCGCGGTGATCGTGACGACGGACCTCGTCGGCATTTACGCGTCAGTCGTCGAGCCGCTTTGCCAGAAGCTCACCGCGAAGACCGGCCTTCAGCGCGAACAGATTCTCCTGAGTTGGTCGCACAGCCACGCCGGACCGGCGTTGAGCCTGAAAGCCGAGCCGCCCGCGGGCGTCGCGCCGCAGGACGCGGAAAACACCGTGGCCTACACGCGCTGGCTGGTGGACCGGTTGGTGGAGCTGGTGGCCGAATCGCTCAAGCGCACCGAACCGGCAACGCTTTCCTGGGGCCACGGCGTGGCGAAGTTTGTGATGAACCGGCGCGAGTTCACGCCCAAAGGAATCATTCTCGGCGTCAATCCGCGCGGCCCGGTGGACCGCACCGTGCCGGTGTTGCGCGTGGGCGGCGCCGACGGGAAACTGCGCGCGGTGCTCTTCGGCTGCGCCTGCCACAACACGGCGCTCGGCGCGAAGAATTACATTCTCTGCGGCGACTACGCCGGGTTCGCGCAGGCCGCCGTGCAGACAGAGCTGCCCGGCGTGCAGGCGATGTTCATGATGGGTTGCGGCGGCGACGCCAATCCGTATCCGCGCGACACGATGGGCCTGGCCCGCGAGCACGGCGAGGAACTGGGGCGCGAAGTCTGTCGCGTGCTGGAAACGAAGCTCGCGCCCGTCGCCGGCCCGTTGGAACTTTCCTTCGACCACGCCGCCTTGCCGCTGCAAGCGCCGACGAAAGAGCAGTTGCGTCCGCTGGCCACCAATTCGCCGAACTGGCAGATCGGCACCGCGCGCACGCTGTTGCAGAAGCTCGAACAAGGCGAACCGCTCCTCACGCAGTATCGCGTCCCGGTGGCCGTGTGGCAGTTTGGCAACGACCTGACGCTGGTGGCGCTCTCGGGCGAAGTCGTTATTGACTATGCGCACTTGATCGAGCGCGCGCTCGGTCCATTGCAACTCTGGGTGGCGGCGTATTGCAACGAAGGTGTCGGCTATATTCCCTCGGCGCGCGTGCTGGCCGAGGGTGGCTACGAGACACGCGGCCTGAGCAGCGAGCAGGGCTGGTTCGCGCCCGGCGCGCAGGATGCGCTGGTCGGCAAAGTGCGCGAGTTGGCCCGGCAAACGGGCCGAAAAATGCCGGAGTAGGTGCATTATGATGGCACGACAGCCCGGCGTGGCCGGAAGCACTCCCTCTTTCCATGGACCCCGCAAAGGCTCACGACAACCTTTTGTCGCATATGCGACAAAAGGTTGTACGAGCTGGTTCATGATCCGAATGCGCGAATGGGAGGTCGTGGAGGCTCTCTATGAACCGGCCGAAGCCCCGCAAGGTTTTGGACTGCGCCAGTCCTCTGGCGCTTTCGATGTGCCTGCCACTGGGTCAAAAGCGCCAGAGGACTGGCGCAGTCCAAGACGCTGGCGCGACAACGGAAGCGCTAACTGGTTCATGGTCCCTATGCGCGGACAAAAAACCGTGGAGGCTACCCATGAACCCCGAGGTAGGGCGCGTCACTCCGTGCGCGCCGACACTCTGGCAACCGACCGGCGCGCACGGAGTGACGCGCCCTACCTCCTCCACGCGGTGCAGGGCTTCAAGGCGCAAAGTCTTCCTTCGAGCAATTCTCTCCCCACTCCTGCGTCGCGGGGAGAGGAAGAAAAAAAGCGCAGCCTCGAAATCTTTGTCGAAAAAGCGCGAACATTTGCCATTGGAGTAAAAGTGTTGGTCGCCGCCTTGGCTTTCGGGTCGGCAACCGCTCTTCTGTTCGCCAAGGAAATTCCGGCGCCGGAACCGTTCATCCCAATGCGCGAATTCATTCAGCAAGGCATCCGCGCCGGGCGCGCGCCTTCGGTGGCCGTGGCCGTGCTCCAGGAGGACCGCGTGATCTGGGCCGAGGGTTTCGGCTACGCCGACCTGGCAGCCAAACGTCCCGCCACCGCCGACAGTGTTTACCTGATCGCTTCGGTTTCCAAGCCGCTGGCCACCACCGGCCTGATGCTGCTGGTGGACCGCGGCCAGATCGGACTGGACAAGCCGGCCAACGATTATCTGCCGGGCGCCCGGCTCAAAGCCTATCAGGGCCGCGCCGAGGAAATGACCGTGCGCCGCCTCTTGAACCACACCGCCGGGTTGCCGGTGCACGCGAATTTTTTTTACGACGCCGTTGCGCCGCCGTCGCGGGACGAAACCATCCGCCGTTACGGTTTTGCTTACAATCCGCCGGGCAGCCACTGGGAATACTCCAACCTCGCCTTTGGCGTGGTGGATTACATCGCCGCCGTGGTGGCCGGGATGCCCTGGGGGAAATTCATGGAACGAAAACTTTACGATCCGCTCGGCATGAGCCACACGTCGGACCACGTGCGTCGGGGACTGGAAAAACTGGCGACGGTCCAATACCGCTATGATGTTGCGGGACGTTTCGTGCGCGTGCCGCCGTACCGGTTCGATCACGACGGCGCTTCGACGATCTGGAGCAGCGCCAACGATCTGGCCCGCTTCCTCCGGTTGCACCTGAACGACGGTGCGCTCGACGGCAAACGTTATTTCCAGCCGGGCACGCTGCGCGCCATGCAAACGTTCAGCGTGGCGCGCGCACCGGAAAATCCGGACAAAGGCTACGGCCTGGGCTTCTTCGTGGAACCCTACCTGGGGCACCGCACCTTCGGCCACACCGGCGGCATGCCGGGCGTCGCCACGCGGATCCGGGCGTTTCCCGACGACCGTGCGGGCTACGTGGTGCTCATCAACGCCAGCGCCTACGGACCGACCAACGCCACCGAGTTCCGCGAGGAGATCAGCCGGCGGATCGCGCAGGCGCTGTTGCCCGGCGCGAAAGAAGCGCAGGCTGACCTCAAACCCGCGCCGGCAGCCGAAAACAAACGCGCTGAATTCGTCGGCCGCTGGAAAGGAACCTTGACCCATTTTGAGGGCGACATTCCGCTGGCGCTGGAAGTGGAACCGGGCGGCGCGGTCAAAGTGAAGTTCGCCGACCAACCGGCGGTCGCGCTGGAAAAAGTTTCCTTCAAGGAGCACCGGCTCGTCGGCCAGATGGAAGGCGTGCTCAAAACGCAACCGGGCTACCACGGGACAGTCACGCTGGAATTCCGTTTGCAACCGGCCGGTGACCAGTTGACCGGCGTGTGCGTGGCGGAAGCGGAGGGCTACTTCGCCTTGTCCCATTGGGTGAGGCTGGTAAGAAACTGAGGCAGGGTGAAATGACTAAACATTTCTCGAAGTCTTTGTGTGCATCGAGAACAGAGAAGCTCCAAGCGCCAAGCACCAACCTCCAAAGAAGCTCCAAATCCCAAGCACCAAACATGCTTCGTTGAGCGCACGTCAGCCGGACCTGCCTGGTCCAACCGCGTGCGGGTCGCTGTTGTGCAAGCGGCTTTTGGGATTTGGAGCTTGGAATTTCTCTGGAGCTTGGAGCTTGGTATTTGGAGCTTCCCTCACGCTCACCCACGCAAACCGTCGAGGAAGGCAACAAAGGCCGCCCTGCTCACGCCGCTGCCCGCCGCCTTTTCCTCCGGTAGAAAAAATAAATCGGCGCGCCGATCAGGACCAGGAACGTGCCGAATCCCGAGTTGATGATGGCCGGTTTTCCGGCGGCTACCGCGGCGCGGTAGGCGGTGATATCATTGTAAAGGGTAAATGCCAGAAACGCCGCGGCAAACAGGATGAAAATCCAGGGCAGGACGGGATAACCGGGGACCCGGTAGGGCCGGGGAGTGTCCGGTTCCTTGCGGCGCAACACGAAGACGCCGTACGCGCTCGCGCCGTAGAAAATCCAGCTCACGAAGATCAGCGTGTCGGTCAGCGTGTCGAACGTGCCGCTGAACAGCAGCAGCACGCTCCACACGCCCTGGGCCACAAGCGACGCGGCGGGCGTGTGGAAACGGGGATGCGCCACACCGAGAAACGCCGGGAAGACGTTGCGCCGCGCCATGGAGAAGTAAACCCGCGCGCTGGCGAGGATCGTCCCGTTGGCCGCGCTTAACGTGGACGCCATCACAACCAGCGCGATCCAACGACCGCCCCCGGTGAAACATTTCCCGGCCACATCAGCAGCGACAAGTTTCGACTGCGCCATCGCGTCCACCGGCAGCACCCACGCGTAGGCGATGTTCATCGTCACGTAGATGGCCATGACGGCAGCCATGCCGAGCAGCAGGCTGCGCGGAATGTTCCGTTGCGGCTCGCGCACCTCGCCGGCGATGTAGGTGATTTTGTTCCAGCCGTCGTAGGCCCAGAACGCGCCTTGCAATGCCGCGGCGATGGCCGCGACCAGCGCAAGTCCCTCCGGCCGGATCGTGGCGCTCGGCGTGGTCAGGTTCGTTACACTCCCGCCCGTGGGCAGCAGAAACGCGCCGAGCACCAGCAGCAGCATTCCGCCAAGCTTGGCGACCGTGAAAACGTTTTGCACCAGCCCGCCGAACTTGACACCGAGGTAATTCACCAAGGTGAGCAGCACGATGAGCGACACGGCGAGGCCCTTGACACCGAGTTCCCGGAGCGGCGTCACGTCGCCAATGAACGGGACGTGAAAGGAGATATTCGCCGCCGGCCCGGCGAGTTCCGGCAGCGCGACGAACTGGGTCGCATATTCCGCGAAAACGGTGGCCAGTGCCGCGATGGAGCCGGTCTGGATCACCGCGAACACTGCCCAGCCGAAGAGATACGCGACGAACGGCCCATACATCCGCTCGAAGAAGAGGTATTGCCCGCCCGTCGCCGGGATCATTGCGGCGACCTCGGCGTTGGTGAGCGCGCCGATGAGCGTGATGAGGCCCGCCACGATCCAGACTCCCAGCAACAGTTCCGGCGAGCCGACCTGCGCAGCCATGATGCCCGGTTTGCGGAAAATGCCCGAACCGATCACGCCGCCGATCACCACCATCATCGTGGTGAACAGCCCAAGCGTGGGAAGCAGCCCGGCGTTGGCGCGTTGGATTTCAGTTTGATGGTTGGGATCGCTCATCGCGCGGGTCAAGGTGCCTGGGTGCGCGCGCAGATTAACTGCTGAAGCCGGACTTGCAAGTGATGTTACTGACGGGAGAGATTCCACGGCCCGGCCCAGGCCGCGAATGGTGCCCCGGAACCGGAGAAAACCGGGCTTGGTCGCGTCAGCGTCTTGGACTGCGCCAGTCCTCTGGCGCTTTGGAAGTCGTGGGTTGTCGAAAGCGCCAGAGGACTGGCGCACTCCAAGACCTTGCGGTGGTACGAACGGTTCATGGGTAGGTTGGCTCAGGGCAATCTATTCTGGTGGACGCGCTCCGGTTCGCATAGCTTTGTCAACAGGCCGTTCAACGGATCCATGAAACCACTTCTCGTTCTTGGCATCATGTCGGGCACCAGCATTGACGGCGTGGATTACGCGCTCTGCCGGGTGAGCGACAACCGGGTGCGGCTGGAAAAATACTGGCAGACGAAATTTCCCGGCGCGTTGCGGCAGCGGCTGCATCGGGCGGCGCAGGGCCTTTGCTCCGCACGCGAGCTGGCGCAGTTGCATCACGACCTGGGGCGGTTTTATTCCCGCCAGGCCGCGCGGGCCGGCGTCCGCCCGCGCCTCGTCGGTTTGCACGGGCAAACGGTGTTCCACCATCCCGACCGAAAAAATCCGGCCACGCTGCAAATCGGCGAACCGGCCTGGCTGGTGGAAACGTTGCGCGTGCCGGTGGTCAGCAATTTCCGCGCGGCGGACCTGGCGGCGGGCGGAGAGGGCGCGCCGCTGGCGACGCTGTTTCATAAAATCGTTTTTGGCCGGCGGGGCGCTCATGTCTGCGTCAACAACCTGGGCGGCATCAGCAATGTCAGTTCGCTCGACTGGACCCGCGGCGCGGCGCCGCGCGTGCTGGCCTTTGACACCGGGCCGGCGAACATGTTGCTCGATCTGGCCATGCGCGAGTTGACGGACGGCGTGCAACACTTTGACCGCAACGGCGCGTGGGCGGGTCGCGGCCACGCTACCGGGAAACTTCTGCAACGCTGGCTCCGTCACGAATATTTTTGCCGCCCGCCGCCCAAGAGCACCGGCCGGGAACTGTTCGGCGAATTATTTTTTCGACAGGCCTTTCGGGAAATGAAAAAGGCCGGCCTGTCGAAGTTCGATGTGCTGGCCACGTTGACCGAATTCACGGCGCGCTCGCTGGCGCTGAACTGCCGGCTCCATTTGCCTTCGGCGCCCCAGGTGGTGGTGCTGACCGGCGGCGGCGCGAAGAACCCGGTGCTGGTCCGGCGGATTCACGCGGCGTTGAATGAGTTTTGTCCGGGCGTCCGGGTCAGGCGCAGCGAGGAACTGGGTTGGCCGGGGCAAAGCATCGAACCGGCGGCGTTCGCGCTGCTGGCGTATTACCGGTTCCACGGCCTGGCGGGAAACCTGCCGCCGACCACCGGCGCCGGCCGGGCGGCGTTGCTGGGACAAATCTCCGAACCGTGAGGCAGGCGCTGCCGCGAAGAAAAAAACTGGCGACCCTAACGGGAATCGAACCCGTGCCGCCGCCGTGAAAGGGCGGTGTCCTAACCGCTAGACGATAGGGTCGTCAAAGGAGGCTGCAATATAAGCAGCGTTGCCGGCTTGTCACGCGGAAAAAAAGGAAAGCTGGATGCCGGGGGCCAGGAGCGGTTTCAGAAAGCCAACCTCGGTGGGGCGAGACTCCGTCGAGCCAAGTCCGTCCGGTACCGACACGGCTCGACGGAGTCTCGCTCCACCTTATAAAACCACTTCTACTTCTGCGCCGCGCGCACGACCAGCAGCGGGATGGTGGCTTTGTGGCGGACCTGCTCGATCGTGCTGCCGTGCAGAATGTCGCCGATGAGCCGGTGGCCGTGGGTGGTCATGGCGATCAGGTCGCAGTTTTCGGCGGCGGCCGTCTTCAGGATCTCGTTCGGAGGATCGCCCAGCGCCAGATGCACGCTCACTTGCAGGCCGGCCGCGCGCAGCTTCCCGGCGGTCTCCTTGAGATACTGACGGTCGGCCTTCATCTCTTCGGACTCCGCGAGTTTGAGCTGGTTGAAATTGCGCGCCACCCAGCCGTCGGCGACGTGCACGAGCAGCAATTGCGAATGGAGCTGTTGCGCGAGTTCGGTGACGTGCGGCAGGAGGCTTTCATCCGCGCGGCTGTTTTCCAGGGCCACCAGAATTTTTTTATACATGGGATGAGGCGCGGACCCGTCCGCGTCGTGCCAGCTTGGAGATTTCGCAAACCTTGTAGCCGCCGACGTGAGGAGGCGGATTCGGTAGGAGTTTGCAAAGGTCCGCCTCCTCACGTCGGCGGCTACAGGTTGACGCGGTTTGAATCGGCGTGTGAAATAATCGGGTCGGACGCGAAGGATTTCGGGAAATTATTTTTCCGCGCGCCGCCAACGCCGATTTCGCGGGAACCAATCCGGTTTTCATAGGGGTCACCATCTGGCGATCCAAGCCGTGAGGCCGAAGGCGTCGGCCAGCAACTTCGCATTGAGGACGACAATGAGGCCGACGGTCAGCCAGGCAAGCCCTTTTATCCAGGGCCGGTTGGCGAACTCGCCCATCTTGCGCCGGTCGCCGGTGAACAGCACCAGCGGGACGACGGCGAAAGACAATTGCAGGCTGAGGATGACCTGGCTCAAGACCAGCAGCTTGTTGGTGCCGGCCGAACCGTAGAGCGCGGTGACGATCACCGCCGGCACGATGGCGATAAGCCGCGTGATGAGGCGGCGCAGCCACGGGCGCAGGCGGATGTTCAGAAAGCCTTCCATCACGATTTGTCCGGCCAGCGTGCCGGTCAGCGTCGAGTTCTGGCCGGAGGCCAGCAGCGCGATGGCGAAGAGCGTGCTCGCGACGGTCACGCCCAGCACGGGCGAGAGCAATTGGTAGGCGTCCTGGATTTCGGCGACTTTGTGCGTGGTGCCATAGAACGTCGCGGCGGAGACGATGAGGATGGCGGCGTTGATGAACAGCGCGAACATCAGCGCCACGGTCGAATCGAGCGTGGCGAATTTGATGGCTTCCTTTTTGCCGGCGGCGGTCTGCTCGTACTTGCGCGTTTGCACGATGGAGGAATGCAGGTAAAGGTTGTGCGGCATGACGGTGGCGCCCAGGATGCCGATGGCCACGTAGAGCATGTCGGGGTTCCTGATGATTTCAAATTTTGGCACGAAGCCGCCCAGCACCGCCGTCACGTCGGGCCTGGAGAAAATGATTTCCGCCAGAAAACAGCCGCCGATGGTGAGGATGAGCGTGACGACCAGCGCTTCGATGTAGCGGAAGCCCTTGTTCTGGAGATACATCACCGCCAGCACGTCGAGCGCGGTGAGGCAGACGCCCCACACGAGCGGGATTTTGAAGAGCAGGTTCAGCGCAATGGCCGAGCCGATGACTTCGGCCAGGTCGCACGCGCAAATGGCCACCTCGCATAAGAACCAGAGCGCCAGCGCCACCGGGCGCGAGTAATGGTCGCGGCAGGCTTGCGCGAGGTCGCGGCCGGTGACGATGCCCAGCCGGGCGCAAAGCGACTGGAGCAGGATGGCCATGAGGTTGGAGATGAGGATCACGCTGAGCAGCGTGTAACCGAACTGCGAGCCGCCCGCCAGGTCGGTGGCCCAATTGCCCGGGTCCATGTAGCCGACCGCCACGAGGTAGCCCGGCCCGGAGAAGGCGAGCATCTTGCGCCAGAAACTCAAGCCCGCGGGCACTGCGATGGTGCGATGAACTTCCTGAAGGCTCGGCGTCTCACTGGGCCGTTTCCAGCCCGGTTCGGGATGCGGAGGCGGATTGGCGGGTGACAATTTCATCTGGCGGGCCGGGCGAAAAAGTGCTCGAACGACACGTAAAGGAACACGCCGAAGTCGGGCGCGGCGCGCGTCAGGCCGATGGGTGTGGCCAGTCCCAGCACCAACTGCGACTCGTGGGCGAGGTTGAAGCTCATGCGGAATCCCGGCGAAATGACCGAGGCGAATTCCCGTTCCAGACCGCCGCCCGCTCCGGGCGACTCGATCCAGTTTCCAATCCATTCCAACAGGAAATGGAAATCCGGAGTCGCCGCATAAATCACGCTTTGGCCCAGGTTGTAGTGCAGCAGATCGCGTCCTCCCGCCGAGCCGGCGTGCGGCAACACGGTCAGTCCAGCGTTGGCATGGAGGAACCAGCGGTCCCCGACCGCGGTGCTGAAGGGCAGGTTGAACTGGAAACCGAGCGCGTCGTCGCCCAAACCCCGGCGCACGTCGCCCGTGGGCAGCACCAGGCTGAGACGCGGCGCCACCGCGCGCAACTTCGGCTCGTCATAATAAAGCTGGTAACGATAGTTCAACAGGACATCACCCACGCCGTCGTCTGACTGCCCGCCGCTGCGGACGAAATTATACGGGACCGTGTAGCTGATCTGATGCATCTGGCTGAAGAGCGGCCACTCCTGGGTGAACGCGAGACTGAGGACCTTGTCGTCCGGCCCGGCCACGCGGTTCACGGCGTAATAACCCGTCAGGATGTGCTGCACCACGCCCGGCTCCTGGTTGTAGGCTTCTTCGATGAGGAACGAATTGTCCATGATGCCGTCAACGTTCCGTTTGAGGCCCGGTTCCGGCGCTGCGCTGGCGCGCACGAGGGTTGAAGAGCTGTGAAGGGCCGCTGCTGCCGCCAGCAAAACCCAAAGTTTCATTTTCATGATTCATTTCCCGCCGGCGCGCCGCCGGCTTGGCGGGCACGGGTCGGAGTTTAGCCGGCTAAATGTTTGAGGTAAATAATAAATTTAGACAAGGCTAACTTTCAATGACCAGTCCATTGTCAGGCGCCGCGGGACGTTCAAAGAGTTGGACGAGGCTCAGGAGAACGGCTTAAGGTGACGCCGTGCGCCCGGCGGACTTGCAACAGATCGGCGAGGAACTGGCCATCAAGTGGGAGGATGGCAGCGAGAGCTTCATCAAGCTGGAGGCCTTGCGCCGCCACTGCCCCTGCGCCGGCTGCAAGGGCGAGGTGGATGTCATGGGCAACCTCTACAAAGGACCGGACCGCCCGCTATCCCCGCAGGCGGTGAAGCTCGTGCGGTTGGTGCCGGTGGGCGGTTATGCCGTGCAGCCGGTCTGGGCGGACGGGCACGCGACCGGCCTGTTTTCTTTCGACTACCTCAAGAAGGTGGCGGACGCCGCGTAGTTGCGAGTGCCGTGCGCCAAGCTCGGTGGGGCGAGACTCCGTCGAGCCGTGTCGGTATCGGACGGACTTGGCTCGACGGAGTCTCGCCCCACCATGTGAAACCATTTCTACGGCGTCACGGGCGCGGGTTCAGTCACAGGTGCGGCGGCTGGTTCGATGGGCGATTTGTGGACAGGTTCTGCCAACTCGCCCGGCTCGGCAGTGGAAATCTCCGGCGACACAGACTCGGCAACCATTTCAACGGTCCCTTCCGGTTCCGCAGTTTCATCAGTCGCCGTAGCGGAGGCCGGCGCCGGCGGTTCGCCAGGAACTGCGGCCGCCGGTTTGGCGATGGGCTTTTCCGGCCGGGGCAAGGGACGCCGGGCCGTTTCCAGCCGGCCATTGGCAAACTCGATCACGTGCCCCTGGTGGATGAGCCAGTGCAGATCACCCACGATGGCCGTTTGTTCGGGCGTGGGTGGCGGCGGGTCAGCCGGAGCAGCCGCCGTTGCGTCGCTGGCGCCGTCCGGCGTGCTGGCCGGGGCGGGCGCTGGCGCGGGGTTGGGAGCCAGGGCTTCGAACAACTGGCGCCGCGTGCATTTGGGCGTGGCGTTGATGAATTCGATCAGGCGCTTGACCCCCTCGGAAACCGGCGTGGTGGCGAGGTCCAGGAAATGCGGGCGGGCCACCGACACATGGGTGACCGTGCGGTTGACCTTGAAGAAGGAGAGTCCGGTGGCGGCAAACTGCCGGCTCAAGACGTTGGCCAGCCTGATCGGGAAATGCATCTGCTCCTCCCACGCGCGGCGCGCCAGCGCCTGCAAGGGCGGCGACTTCAACGCCTGTCGGGCCGCGCCGTTCAGCGTTTGCGATTCCACCGCTTTGATCACGTTGGCCTGGTGAGTTTCGCGGAAATGTTTTTCCACTTCCTCGCGGCTGCCGAGTTTCACCGTCTCCGGCAGGTTCAAGCAGAGGTATTCGGTCTTGAAACTTTGTTCCTCGATCCATTTTTTCACGACGACCTCGTCCTTGACGATCCGCACGCGCGCCTTGAACGCCTCGAAGGGCATCCGGGCGAACCGTTCGTCGTGGAGCTTGCGCAGCTTGGTCTGGTAATCGTGGTAATTGGGCGGGCCGAGGATGACGCCGCTCAGGCCGCACTGGGCGACGAACGTGTAGATGCCCTTGGGCGGTTCGGTGGCGGTGCGCTCGGCCTGGTAAAACGTGGCAAAGTGCCGGTGCAGCACATGGCTGACCGCCTCCGCCTCGGAGAGCCAGAGCGTGTCATCGAGGTTGCAGAC
>CAZIFU010000280.1:0-1704 GCA_964539075.1 uncultured Verrucomicrobiota bacterium
CTACAGCCTCTGGCGTGCGCTCGACCAGAAAAGCCCGATTGCTAGCCTGGATTCCCACGGAGGCTTTAGGTTAACAACCTAGTCCTTAACCAAGCGAACTTTTTGTTGAAAAGTGGGAAATTTTTGGAAAACTCGAAATCCTTCGGTGTTTTACGAGGTAATAGAAGGTAGTTGAATTTCACCACCTCGGCACAAGGAGGGATTTCGAGTGAAGAAGATCATACGACAAAAACTGGAAAACCGCAAGCGCCGCATCCATCGCCGCCTCGACCGCAAGAACCTCGGCGACTGCACCAAGCCCGTGTTCGGGGCGAGCAACATCGACTATGAGATCGCCGACCGGGTGCAGGGCATCCATTGCGGCGGCATCGGGGTCATGCACCTGTTCGTGCAACGGCTCGGCTTGGCCGAGGCCTTCAACAACACACTGAAAGTCTTGAAGCAACCGAAACCGTATTTCCAGTCGGACCACGTGCTCACCTTCGCCTACAACGCGCTGTGCGGCGGCACCTGTATCGAGGACATTGAACGGTTGCGTCAAGATGAGAACGTTCTCAACGCCTTGGACGCGCGGCGGATCCCCGATCCGACCACTGCGGGCGACTTTTGCCGGCGTTTCCAGAGCGAGGCGGACATCAGTCCCTTGCTGGACGTCCATGATGGGGCGCGTCTGAAAGTGTGGTCCCAGCAACCGGCCGAGTTCTTCAAACGGGCCACCATTGACATGGATGGTCACATTGCGGAGACGACGGGAGAGTGCAAGCAGGGCATGGACATTGGCTACAACGGCCAGTGGGGTTATCATCCGCTGCTGATCTCGCTGGCAAACACGGGTGAGATGCTGAGGCTGGTGAATCGGTCGGCGAATCGGCCTTCGCACGAGGGGGCGGCTCCGTACGTGGACCAGGCCATTGCCTTGTGTCAGCGCGGCGGCTTCGCCGAAATCCTGCTGCGGGGCGACACGGCTTTTTCGCAGACGGAGCATCTGGATCGCTGGAATGCCAATCCGCAAGTGCGCTTCATTTTCGGTTACGATAACATGCCGAACTTGCGGTCACTGGCCGAGGACTTGCCGGAAAATGCTTGGCGGGAGCTGGAGCGACCGCCACGTTACCAGGTACGGACGGAGCCGCGCGAACGGCCGGACAACGTCAAGGAAGAGATCGTCAAGAAGCGGGAATATGAGAACAAACGCCTGGTTTCGGAACAGGTGGCGGAGTTCGACTATAAGCCGACGGCGTGCCGCGTGACCTATCGCATGATCGTGGTGCGGAAGAACATCTCGGTGGAGAAGGGAGAGCAGCGGCTGTTTGATGACGTGGTCTATTTCTTCTACATCACGAACGATAGGGAGAGTGAACCCGCGGAGATCGTCTTTCAGGCAAATGATCGGTGCAACCAAGAGAACACGATCGAGCAATTGAAGAATGGTCCGCGGGCCTTGCGGGCGCCATTGGACAACCTGATGAGCAACTGGGCATATATGGTGATGGTGGCGTTGGCGTGGAACTTGAAGGCGTGGCTGGCCTTGATGCTGCCGGAAGAGCCAGGGCCGCACCAGGAGAAGCGGCAGGCGGAGAAGCGGCAGGTGCTGACGATGGAGTTCAAGAAGTTCGTGAACCTGTTCCTGTGTTTGCCGTGCCAGATTGTGAGAACGGGCCGGCGCTTGATCTATCGATTGCTGAACTGGAATCCGTTCCAGCC
>CAZIFU010000281.1:0-12011 GCA_964539075.1 uncultured Verrucomicrobiota bacterium
AGATGGTTTTGATTTGAGCGGGTGCAGCCGTTCGTTCAAACCAACGGGCCGAGCACCAAGGGTATTGGTTTGCCACCGGCACGAGGCCGTGTTTCACCGGGTTCTGATGCACGTAGTTCAATCGCGCCAGGTAAGATTTCTTGTAGGTGAGCCGCGTCTCACGGTCATTGTGCCAGACTTTGCGAGCGGGAGCGGAGTCGAGCTTGTTGGTCCACTTGGCCGTTTTCTCGTGCAGGAAACCGAGCATTCGCGACAGGTTCTCCGCGGTCTCTTCGTTTTCCGGGGAGTGACCGATGAAGTGGTAATGATTCGAAAAGACCGCCCACGCTTCCAACTGCCATCCAAATTTCGCCGTGACCTTGAGCAAACCGCGATGCAACCTATCGCCATTCACGGGTTCGCCGTCCAACTCCACCGCCACGCGTTTGAAGATGTTTTCGATGCCGGTGTGGAAGGAATGGAGCATCGCCGCCCGTGCGGAGAGTTCAATTTCGTTTGGGGCCGTATCGCGGCACCTGACAAGGAGCGGCTGAATTCCCGCCAGCAACCGGCGCAACTGCTCGCGCTCGGTGGCCTGCTGTTTTCGGAATCTATCCCACCCGGACGAGTTCATGCCCGGCGCGAAGGTGGCGGGTGAACGGCGTGTTGATGTCCAGATCAATCAGATCCACTGACCGGCCAATCAAATCTGTGACGCGCGCACCCATGCGGTAAAAGACCGATGGCGGCAGGCCGGAAACCGCGAGGTCGATGTCGGAAGCGGCATCGCCGGTCCCCCTGGCCGCCGAGCCAAACACATAAAATTCCCGTGCGCCAGCGGCTTTGAGTTCAGCAGCGGCGCGGTCAATCAAGCTCCCGGTGTTGGTGCGCGCGGTCTGGGTTGAGTGTGCTTCTCTGGAACTGAAAAGTCAAAGTGGAATGCGGTCACCAATAGAACTGCGGTCATTAGCCAATTCCGCCGGCCATTTTGTGAGGCATCGTTGTGCGGCGGGATGAAATCCGGCAACCCGGCAACCCGGAATCCACGTGGAAAGTTTTCCTGGCCGCCTGATTGCCGGGTTGAGAGTTGAGAGTCGAACGTTGAGTGCTTGATGCCAGAGTTTCCTCATCCGCCTGCACCTCGTGGCTTCGACGCTTCAGTCCCTGTAAATGTCTTGCGGGCCGGAATTAAAACCAGAATTCTTGCTTGATGTCATCGCCCACTGCGCCTTAATTGTCGGCGCCAGGGCCCATGGAATGAGGACTGACGAACCCCGCCAGGGCCGGAAGGCAGCAACGGCAGTTTGCTCCGCATCCGCCGTGGTCACCCTGGCATTTATTTCAAAGTTTTGAGTTTTAAGTTTTGAGTTTTGAGTCGCGGCAGGCGAAACTCACATTCGCAAGAGATTTGAAACTTAAAATTCAAAACTCAAAACTTAAAACTCTGTGTCCTACCAGGTCATAGCGCGCAAATATCGCCCGCAACGGTTCGCCGATGTCGTCGGCCAGGAGCACGTCACGCAGACGCTCACCAACGCCGTCGCCCAGAAGCGCATCGCGCACGCTTACCTCTTCTGCGGCCCGCGCGGCACCGGCAAGACCACCATCGCCCGCATCTTCGCCAAATGCCTCAACTGCACCGGCGGCCCCAAGGTGGACTTCGACGACGCCGACCCGCGCTGCGTCGAGATCACCGGGGGCCGGGCCATTGACGTGCTGGAAATTGACGGCGCGAGCAACAACGGCGTGGACCAGGTGCGCGAGTTGCGCGAGACGGTCAAATACGCGCCCGCCTCCTCGAAGTTCAAAATCTACATCATTGATGAGGTCCACATGCTCTCCACGGCGGCCTTCAACGCGCTGCTCAAGACGCTCGAAGAGCCGCCCGCACACGTGAAGTTCATGTTCGCCACCACCGACCCGGAGAAAGTCCTGCCCACCATCCTCTCGCGCTGCCAGCGGTTTGATCTGCGCCGCATCCCCGTGCCGCTCATCATCCGGCAGCTCGCCGAAATCGCCCAAAAGGAGAAGATCAACATTGACGAGGCCGCCCTCCACGCCATCGCCCGCGGCTGCGATGGCGGGATGCGCGACGCCGAATCCGCGCTCGACCAGCTCATCAGCTTTTGCGGCGACAAGATTGTCGAGAGCGATGTGCTATCGATGTACGGCCTCGCCGCGCAAGGCCAGCTTCTCGCGCTCGCCTCGGCCATCCTGCGAGGCGAAGCCGAAACTGTTTTGCGCGAACTCGACGCGCTGGCCAGGCACGGCAAGGACCTCGGCCGGCTCCTTTCCGATTTGCTCAACCATTTTCGCAACCTGCTCATCTACCAGGTGTCGGGCGGCGATTTGAAGCTGCTTGAGGTCTCCGAGACCGAGGCCGTCAGCCTCAAGGAGCAATCTGCCTCCGCCACCGGCGAGACGCTCACGCGCATCATGGAGGTGCTCACCGACGCCGAAGGCCGCCTGCGCGACGCGGCGTCGAAAAAGATTTTCATCGAGGTCGCACTGCTCAAGGCCATCCAGTCCAGGAACGCCGTGAGCATTGACACGGTGCTGAAACAGTTGGAGCAATTGCGCAATGAAGGGCGCGGGGCTTCTCCTGTGCCAACCAGTCCAGCACGTGCGGTAAACCCGCCGGCGACAACCGCTTCGAAACCGGTTATCAGCAATGCCACGGCCGCCGCGGCGGTCCCCGCGCCGCCGTCTCCGATGGCACAGGCGGAAACCGGGGTGGAACTGGAGACACTTTGGGCCAGCGTGGTGGAATCGGTGGGCCGGGCGAGCCCCTTCACGCGCAGTTATCTGGCCGAGGCGCACCCGGTCGCCTTCGAAAAGAATGTTCTCACAATTGGATTCGACCCGGAATTCGCCGACCATCTGGGTCTGGTGGACAATTCCAAAAACCGGACGCTCATTCAAACCAAGTTGCAGGAGCACGGTCACGCGAACGCCCAGGTGAAATTCATCGTCGCGGAAGCACCGGCGCGACGGGCGCACCCTTCGCTTTCCAATGTTCCGGTTCCGAATGCGCCGGCGCCGGGCGGTTCCGCCGTTGCGCCCGCCGCCGCCGCTGCTTCGGCGTCGAAATCCCGGCCAGCCCCGTTCAACAAGGAAGATTTCAAAAACGATCCACTGATCCAGCAGGCCCTGGAAATTTTCAAAGGGCAGATCGTCGAAGTGCGTACCTGATTCCAAACTCCCAACCCTCAACCCGGAATTTTTACCATGTCCAGCATCGGCAAACTCATGAAGCAGGCTGCGCGAATGCAGCAGCAAGTGGAGCAAATCCAGGCCCAACTGGCCGCGCGCACCGTCGAGGCCACCAGCGGCGGCGGCGTGGTCAAAGTCGTCGCCAAATGCGACGGCTCGCTGGCGTCCATCAAGATTGATCCGCAGGCCGTCAATCCCGCCGACACGCAGTTGCTGGAGGATTTGCTGATCACCGCCGCGAACAACGCGCTGGGCCAGGCCAAGGAGATATCGAACCAGGAGATGGGCAAGGCCACGGCGGGCTTCAAGCTGCCCGGCTTGACCTGAAGCCACGTGGCCGTCGGCTGTTTCCAGAAATGTCCTCACTTCCTGAGCCGATCAGCCGTCTCATCGCCGCCTTGCGCAAGTTGCCGGGCATCGGCCCGCGCTCGGCGGAACGGCTCGCGCTCCACCTGGTTCAGACCGAGCCCAGCCAGGTGCGCGAACTCGCCCAGGCGCTCCTCACCGCCAGCGAACGGGTGAAGAGTTGTTCGGTTTGTGGCGCGCTGACCGAACAGCAGCCTTGCCTGATCTGCTCGGACGACCGGCGCGACCCGTCATTGATTTGCGTCGTCGAGCGCGCGGTGGACATCCTCAGCATTGAAAAAACACGCGCTTACCGGGGCCGCTTTCACGTATTGAACGGAAAGATTTCTCCGCTCAACGGC
The DNA here is from genome assembly GCA_964539075.1 of uncultured Verrucomicrobiota bacterium. Lineage (GTDB taxonomy): Bacteria > Verrucomicrobiota > Verrucomicrobiia > Limisphaerales > CAZIFU01 > CAZIFU01. The sequence goes on from CAZIFU010000281.1 coordinate 3,900, forward strand.
GTTGGTCCGGAAGACCTGCGGATTGCCGGGCTGCAGGCGCGCGTGAAAGCGGAGCCGGTAAAGGAAATCATCCTGGCCCTGCCGACGGACGTGGAAGGCGACGCGACTTGTTCTTATCTGGCGCGGCTCTTTGGCGGAAAAGGAGTGCAGGTCTCGCGCCTGGCGCACGGCCTGCCGGCCGGGAGCGGGTTGGAATACGCCGATGAACTGACCCTCAGCCGCGCGCTGGAAGGCCGCCGAGAAGTATCAGGCTGACATGTTCATTCACGCAACACGCAACACGCAACACGCCCCGGCAAAGGTCCGGGCGTGTTGCGTGTTGCGTATTCCGTCGGTCGCATGATCCCGCACGCCGTCGTTTTTGATCTGGGCAAGGTGTTGCTTGATTTTGATTATCGCATTGCGGTCGGCAAGCTCGCCCGGCACTGCGCCGCGCCGCCGGAACAACTGCTGGCGCTGCTCGACCAATCCCCTTTGCTCCACCGCTACGAAAGCGGCGGGTTGACGACCGGGCAGTTTTTTTCTGAATTATGCGCCGTGACCGGATTTCGCGGCGGGTTGGAGCAGTTCCGCGAACCGTTCGGCGATATTTTCTCGCCCATCGCGCCGATGATTGAATTGCACGCGGCCATTCATCGGAAAGGCGTGCCCACCTACATTTTTTCCAACACCAACGAACTGGCGATCGGTCACATCCGGCGGCACTATTCCTTTTTTCAACACTTCGCCGGCTATGTGTTTTCCTTTGAGCACGCGGCCATGAAACCCGATGGCCGCTTGTATGAAGTGGTGGAACGGTTGGCGGGGAAACGGGGAAGCGAATTGCTTTACCTGGATGATCGGGAAGAAAACGTGGCCACTGGCAGGCAACGCGGCTGGCAGGTGATCCACCACCGCGCGCCCGAAGAAACCCTTGCGGCCATCAAGCAGGCCGGCCTGTTGTGACCGGGCGCCGCCGCGTCGGGCCGGGCTTCAATCAACGCCGCTGGCGGGCTTGAGCAGGAGGTGAAGCGGCGCGTCGGGTTCGCCAAAGGAGAACAGCCGCTCCGTCATGTCGTTGAGTGCCATGCGTGTGGTCTCAAAGCGGTCGGCCAGCGTCGAGAAGATCGGCGCCAGTTCATATTTGCGGGCCAGGCGATGGTCACTGGCTGCGCGGAAATTTGTCCGCCCCAGTTCTTCGTAATATTTCAGGTCTGGAAATCCCCGGACCTCGGCCCGGAACCGGATGCGATCCGGAAAAACACCGGCCAGAAAAAGCGAGTGATTTCCGATATGGGCGCGGATCAGGAAGTTCGTCCGGTCATCCGCCGTTTGCAGGGCCGACAGCATCTCAAAAAAATAATCCAGCGACCCGATCTGGCCCGGGGCGACACAACGGGTCCGCTCCTGCCGCGAAAATTCCGAGAGTATCTCCGCCACGTAATCGGCGACCGACCGGTCCTCGATCCTCGACCGGAGCAGGACCTGGCGCACCAGGACGTAAAAGTAAAAGTGAGACGAGACCCGCAGACAACCGCGCCGTTCCAGGAGCGCGTGAAACAATGATTCATCGTCCAAAATCAGGTCACGCGTGTCCTCCGCGGCGAGGAGCCGGATCAGGCACTCCTTGGCGCCGGTCCGCGCGCCGAGGACGGAGAGGATAAAATCCACGTCCTCCGCGGTGAATTGCACGCGGCAATTGGGCTTGATGACGATCATAAATTGGCCAGCATCACGTCACTTTAATTCAATCAGCGTTCCACGGTCGGTGTCAAACAGCCAACCGCTTCCGTCACCTGAACTTAGCAGGTTTGGTTCCACAACAAGGCCCGTGCCGATCCTGGTTAAAAACCGGGCATCGCAAAGCAAACAGCCGGGAAGGACGATCGAGGAAAAATGGTCGGGGCGGTGAGATTTGAACTCACGACCTTCTGAACCCCATTCAGACGCGCTACCAAGCTACGCTACGCCCCGGACCATGGCGCCCGCAATCGGGCCTCCTTTAATACTAGGCGGTGCGGCGTTGAATTCAATCTCTTTATTCTTTCAGGCGGGCGGCGGGCCGACTTTGACGATGATGGCTGTGAAATCATCCATTTGCGGCTGGTGTCTGGCAAAGTCACGCACCGCGCGATAGAGCGCCTCCACGATGGCCGCCGCCGGCTGTTCGCGGCAGTCGCGGACGACGTCCACAGTCCGCTCGATGCCGAAAAACGAATTGTCCGGAGCCATCGCTTCCTCGATGCCGTCGGTCAACAGCAGCACGATTTCTCCGGGTGCCAGCGTCAGCGGCGGCCCCGATGGGTAGCACGTGTCGCCTTTCAGGCCCAACGGAATGCCGGTGCGGCCCAGCCTGGCTTTGATGTTGCCGGCCGGGTCCAGCAAATAACCCGCGGGATGCCCGGCGCTGGAGTAGATCAGCGTCCGTTTTTCCGGGTCCAGTTGCGCCAGCAGGAGCGTGACGAAATGCTCGTAATCCACGTCCTCGGCCAGCACGAGGTTGGCGCGCGTGAGGATTTCACCCACGTCATCCCGGTTGAGCGCCAGCAGCCGCAGGTACGCGCGCGTCTCCGACATCAACAAGGCCGGCCCCACCCCGTGCCCCGTGACATCCGCCACGACGATGCCCAGCCGGCCGTGTTGCATCGGCAGGTAATCAAAATAATCCCCTCCGGTGGCCTCGGCCGGATACGTGGCGCCGGCAATGTCGAATCCGGCAAAAGCCGGCGACGTCTTGGGAAATAGCCGCTGCTGGATTTCGCGCGCCACGCGGAATTGCTCCTGGTTCTCGTGCAACTCGGCTTCGGCCTTTTTGCGCCCGGTGATGTCGCGGATGAATCCGACGAAGCGCCGCTCGCCGCTCAATTCCATTTCGCTGAAGCTCAGTTCCACCGGAATTTCCTGGCCATCCTTGCGCAAACCCACCGTTTCCGTCGCGCGCCAGTTCAATTGTTTGACGCCTGAACCCAGGTAGCGCGCGAGGCCGGTCACATGCACCGCGCGCAATGGCTCAGGCTGAAGCATCGTCAGGCTCTGGCCGATGACTTCCTCGGGCGCGTAACCGAAAACTTCCTTGACGGCGGGGTTGGCGAAGAGAATCTGGCTGCCGGTGTCCATCAGGATGATGGCGTCGGCGGCCGTCTCCCAGAGCAGGCGGTAGCGCAATTCACTTTCGCGCACCGACGCTTCGGCCTGGCGTCGGGCGGCCCGGCTGATGGCCTCACGCAATTCCCGCTCCACCGCTGGCGCCAGCCGCGCGAGGTTGCCCTTCATCAGGTAATCATGCGCGCCAGCCTTCATGGCGGCCACGGCCGTGTCCTCGCCGATGCCGCCCGACACGACGATGAACGGCAGATCCAGGCCGCTTTGTTGCAAGAGCGAGAGGGCCTCCAGCGCGCTGAATTGCGGCATGTTGTAATCCGAAAGAATGACCTCCCAAGACTGCGCCGCCAGCGCCGCCTTCATTTGCCCGGCTGTCTCGACCCTTTCGAAGGCGGGGTCGTAACCGCCCTTGCGCAGAACGCTCACGAGCATTCGGGCGTCGAATTCCGAGTCCTCAATTATCAACACACGCAGCGGAATACTCATGACACAAAGGCCGCTTCGCTCCCCTGAAAGAATCGGGCGATGACAGCGCGGGCATTTTTTGGCACAGATCGAGACATCATGCAACTGTTCCCGCCGTGACAGGTGCGATCCAACGCGGTGGCGAAGAGGTTCCCAGGCAGGGTCCCGCCTGGGCGGGATTGAGCCGTGTCGGCCCGGTCCTGTGTCGGCTTGACGGAGTCCCGCCCCACCAGTGACAAGCTTCTGAACCGTCTCTGGCTGTCACCTCGGATCGTATTTCACCGACTGCCATATCCTATTTTGCGCCATGTTCGCCGGCCCGCCACCACTGCTGGTGGAACAAATCGTGAATCCGGTTGTTGTTAAGGAATAACTGGCGGTCAACAAACATTTCCGTTAAACTCTGCGCCTAAATGAAAGGAACCCAATTATGATTAGTCGCCGACAAGCCATCAAGACCACTCTTCTGGCCACCGCCGCGCTGGGCGCCGCCAATCCACCGCGGCCATTGTCCGCCCAGACGCCGGCCGCGCCGAGCGGACCGTTCACCCTGCCGCCGTTGCCTTACGCCTTCGACGCGCTCGAACCGCACATTGACGCGCGGACGATGGAAATCCATCATGACAAACATCACGCCGCCTACATCGCCAATTTGAACAAGGCGATGGCCGACCATCCCGACCTGGCAAAAAAATCCTCCGAGGAATTGATCCGCAACCTGGCGGCGGTCCCCGACGCGGTCCGAACCGCCGTCCGCAATCACGGCGGCGGCCACGCGAACCACACGTTGTTCTGGCATTGCCTGGCCAAAAACGGCGGTGGCCAGCCCAAAGACGACCTCGCCCAGGCCATCGGGAAAAAGTTCGGCAGCTTCGCGAAGTTTCAGGAGGATTTCGCCAAGGCCGCCGTGGGCCAGTTCGGCAGCGGCTGGGCCTGGCTGAGTCTGGATGCCACCAAACAACTTCTCATCGAAGCGACGCCCAACCAGGACAGTCCGCTTTCGACGGGTCACACGCCGCTGCTCGGCCTCGATGTTTGGGAACACGCCTACTATCTCAAATACCAGAACAAACGGCCCGATTACGTCGCCGCCTTTTACAACGTGGTCAACTGGGACTTCGTCGCGACACGCTACGCGATGTTTTCCAAGTGACGCCACAGTCGTCGGCGCGGTTGTCCGTTCCATGAACCGGCAGTTGGAGTTCAAGCTTTAGCTTGCCCGGGCGCACGCTGAAGCGTGGATTCCAAGCGGGCAACTTTTCGCGTGAATTCCGGAGCCAATGGAGTTAAACATAACCCATGAACTTAAAACTTTCCCGCCGCGAAGCCATTGGCAAGGTCGCCGCCACCGCCGCGTTCTTCGGCACGGCGGCCGCGCTGCACGAACGCCTCTCCGCCGCTGATGCCGCCGGCGGACTCAAAGGCCGTGTCCATCACTCGGTCTGCAAGTGGTGTTATCCCAAGATCAGCCTCGAAGACCTTTGCGTGGCCGCCAAGCCGATGGGCCTGCAATCCATTGAACTACTCAACCCACCGGATTTTCCCACGCTCAAAAAGCACGGGCTGAGCTGCGCAATGGTCAGCTATCCCACGATCGAAGGCCCCGGCGGCGTCAAGCTCGGCGGCATCCCCAAGGCCTTCAACCGCCGCGAGCATCACGACAAACTCTCCGAGGCCTACGAAACCTGCATCCAGCAGGTCGCCGACGCCGGCTTCCCGAACCTGATCTGTTTCTCCGGCAACCGCGAGGGCCTCGACGACGAGAAAGGGCTGGAAAACTGTGCCATCGGCCTCAAACGCGTGCTGCCGCTGGCCGAAAAACACAACGTCACCCTCTGCATGGAACTGCTCAACAGCCGCGTGAACCACAAGGATTACCAATGCGACAAGTCGGCGTGGGGCGTCGAACTGGTCAAGCGCATCAGCTCCGAGCGCTTCAAGCTGCTCTACGACATTTATCACATGCAGATCATGGAGGGCGACGTTATCGCCACCATCAAAGCCAACCACCAATACTTCGCCCACTACCACACCGGCGGCGTGCCCGGCCGTCACGAGATTGACGACACGCAGGAGTTGAACTATCCCGCGGTGATGCGCGCGATCCTCGAGACCGGTTTCAAAGGCCATGTGGCGCAGGAATTCATTCCCGCGCGGCTCGACGCGCTCGCCTCGCTCAAGCAAGGCGTGCAAATTTGTGATGTCTAACAGACCGTTGAAAAACCGCCCACGCTGTGTAGCCGCCGACGTGAGGAGGCGGATTTCGGAGCAATTGCACCTGTGCTGTCCGCCTCCTCACGTCGGCGGCTACTTTTTAAACGGGCTGCTCATGGACCGCCTATGAAACCGCCAAAATCCACCCGTCGCTCGGTACTCAAATTCGCCGCCGCCACGACCGCTCTGAATTCCGTCCTTGCGCGCAGTGAAGCCGCCGAACTCTACAAGGCCAAAAACAACCGTGTCCGCCAGTCGGTCGTGACCTGGTGCTTCAAGCCAATGCCGCCGGAGGAGTTGATCGGACATTCGCACCAGTTGGGCTTGCCCTCGGTGGAATTGATTGACCCGAAATATTGGCCGCGCCTCAAGGAACTGGGCATGACCTGCGCCATCGCCGGCAGCCACGGCTTCGCCAAAGGTTTCGCCAACGCCGATGAACACGCCGAGTGTCTCAAACTACTCGACGAACGCATGGAACTCTGCGCCAAATCCGGCGTTCCGAGCATCATCACCTTCTCCGGCTTCAAGAAAAACAACACCGACGAACAGGCCCGGCGCAACTTCATCGCCGGCCTCAAACAAGCCACCCGCCTTGCCGAAAAGCACAAGGTCACGCTCTGCCCCGAGATGCTGAACTCCAAGGTCAACATCGAGATGAAGGGCCATCCGGGCTATTGGCTCGACAACATGGACGTGGCCGTGGACATCGTGAAGGAGACCGGCTCCGAACGTTGCAAGGTGCTCTTCGACATCTACCACGTCCAGATCATGCACGGCGACGTGATCGCGCGTCTCAAGCAATACGCCCCTTACATCGGCCACTACCACACGGCCGGCGTGCCGGGCCGCAACGAAATTGACGATACGCAGGAACTCAACTATGCGCCGATCATGAAGGCCATTGTCGAGACCGGCTACAAAGGTTTTGTCGGGCAGGAATTCATCCCCACGCGCGAGCCGGTCGCCTCGCTCGCCCAGGCCGTGCAGCTTTGCGACGTGTAATCAGGGCCGCTGGTGGGTTCAACGTGACTTCTTTGCCAGTTCCCTGGCGACCGCTTTTTCGAGCGCCTCACCACGCAGGTTCGTGTCGATGATCTTACCCTCGCCGTCGAGCAGGAAGGTTGCGGGAATGCTCGTGATGCCATATTTGCCGGATAGTTTGTTGCCCCAACCCTTGCCGTCGTAGAATTGCACCCAGGTCATGTTGTTCTTCTTCAGGAAGCCCGTCAGTTTCTCACGATCGGAGTCGAGGCTGATGCCCACGATCTCAAAGCCCTGGCCGTGATATTTCTCGTAGGTCTTCAGCACGTTGGGAAGCTCCCCGACGCACGGCCCGCACCAGGTGGCCCAGAAATCCACCAGCACGAGCTTGCCCTTGAAGTTCGCGATACTGAGCGGCTTTCCGTCGAGGTCTGTCTCGGAAAAGTCCGGAAACACCTTTCCGATGACCAGGTTTTTGCGAACGGCCGCGCCCTCCCTGGACCGCTTGATCTGCTCAAGGACATTGTCCACCTGCTTGCCTTGCGTGGTTTCCGGAAAATCCGCTTTGAGCTTCTTGAGCACCGCTTCGCCTTTGGCGGAGTCGTCGATCACTTGCAAGTAGAGCATTGCCTTCATGTAAAGCACTTGTGCCACTTCATCGGTCTTTTCGTCCTGGTGCTTCGCCAGCAGGTCGTCGAACCCCTTCAATTCGCCGGCCAGAGCCGCCTCCGTGCGCTTGCCTTCACCGACCTTGGTCTGAACCTCCGCCACGAGGCGTTGCAGATCCGTCTTCACTTCGCCGGCGGCGAAGACGCGGTCGTTCCACAACAGGGTGGCGACGCTGGCCAGCACTAGAAACAGTTTTTTCTTCATGGGAATCCTTGAACGAGTCGTTTCGATTTAGCAGACCATATTCGGCCACTTCCGGCAAGACAAAACCACCGAGCCAGATCACTGATCTTGTCCATCATCCCTTCAACCCGAGGCCCAGCACCTCGCGGCAGTAACGGATACTTTTTTCCAGCTCCGACTTCTGGAACTCCGGATTCAAAGCGAGGTCCGGCGGCGGAACCGGCAACGGCCGGCCACGTTTGGCCAGCGCCAGAAACTTCGCGAACTCATCCTGACGGATGTTCGGATAAGCCGTCATGAACTCATCGCGCCGAAACGGCAACTCGAAGTGTCGCGCGGAAATGATTTCCAGAATCACCGGCGCACTCGGGCAAAACTTCGCGTAACGCTGAAAGAAGCGTGGCCAGGCCACGTTTCCCTCGCCCATCGCGACCCATTGGAAGGCCGCGCCGTCAGCCGTCTCCCACACGGCGGAGTCGCGGATCCCAGTGCAGAGTGCGTAAGGCCCGAGCACTT
>CAZIFU010000282.1:0-33964 GCA_964539075.1 uncultured Verrucomicrobiota bacterium
CAACTTCGCCGCGGTGCTGGCCGAGGCGCAGCGGCTGGGTTACGCCGAGGCCGAACCGTCTCTCGACATTGATGGCGGGGATTCGCAGCACAAGATCGGCATCCTCGCTTCGCTCGCGCACGGCTTTTGGGTGAATCCGAAACACATTCACGTCGAGGGCCTCGGCAACGTGACCGCGCTCGACATCCAGTTTGCCGACCTGCTGGGTTATACCATCAAGTTGCTGGGCATCATCAAAAAGATTGACGAGCGGGTTGGGGACTCAAACACAGCGCGTAAATCGAAAATCCAAAATCCAAAATCCAAAATCCAGGTCTCGGTCTATCCCACGCTCATCCCGAACGCGCATGTGCTGGCCAGCGTGAACCATGTGTTCAACGCCGTGTTCGTCCGCGGCGACGTGGTGGGCGACACGCTGTTCTACGGCCGCGGCGCAGGCAAGGACGCCACGGCCAGTGCGGTATTGAGCGACCTCGCCGACGCCGCGCTCGACCTTAAATGCGGCACCAAAAGCCGCATCCCGCCGTTTGTTCCGCACGAGCGCGACGGCGCGGTGCTGCCGATGGACGAGGTGATTTCGCGTTACTACGTCCGCCTGAGCGTCGTGGACCGTCCCGGCACGCTGGCGAAAATCGCCGTGATTCTGGCACGGGCGAAGATCGGCATCTCGTCCGTCATCCAACCCGAAGGCCACGAAGGCGAGAGTGTGCCGCTGATCCTGATGATCCACGACGCGACCAACGCCGCCATGAGCAAGGCGTTGAAACACATCGCCCGACTCGGCGTTGTCAAAGGCGCGCCGATGATGCTCCGCGTGGAGAATTTCGAGTGAGATGAGCGCGCTCCGTTTTCACAGCACCAACGGCCAGTCGCCCGCAGTCAGCCTGCGCGAGGCGATGCTCGCCGGCCAGGCGCCGGACCGCGGACTCTATTTCCCGGAACAATTCCCGCGCCTGGCGGCGGACGAAATCGCCGCGTTCGCCAAGCGGCCGTATCACGAGATCGCCTTTCGCGTCCTCTCAAAATTCACCGACGGCATCATACCGGACGCCGACCTCGCCGCCATGTGCCGGGAGGCTTACAACTTCAGCATTCCCATCGAGAAGATTCACGACCGCATTTTTCTGATGCGGCTGGACCAGGGGCCGACGGCGTCGTTCAAGGATTTCGCCGCGCAGATGATGGCCCGGATGTTCGGCCGTTTCCTCCGCGAGAAAGGCCGGCAGGTTACCGTGCTCACCGCCACGAGCGGCGACACCGGGGCGGCGGTGGCGCACGCGTTTCACAACATTTCCGGCGTGCGCGTCCTCGTGCTGTTTCCGATTGCCGAGGTCAGCGTGAGCCAGCGCAAGCTGATGACCACGCTGGGCGACAACGTCCGCACCGTGGCGATTGATGGCAAGTTCGACGACTGCCAGGCGATGGTGAAGCGCGCCTTCGCCGACCCGGAGCTGCAGCACATCGCGCTTTCGTCCGCCAACTCCATCAACATCGGACGCCTTCTGCCACAGAGCGTTTATTATTTCTTCGCCGCTTCGCGCCTCGCGCAGCCGGGCGAGCCGATCGTGTTCTCGGTGCCGAGCGGCAATTTCGGGGACATGATGGGCGCGGTCGTCGCGCGCGAGATGGGCCTGCCGGTGAAAAAAATCATCGCGCCCGTCAACGACAACGACGCGTTCCCGAAATTCCTCGCGAGCGGCGTGTATCAGAAAATTTCGCCGTCGCGCAATTCCGTCTCCAACGCGATGAACGTCGGCCATCCGAGCAACCTCGCCAGGCTCGTGGCGGTTTACGGCGGGCAGATGGACGAGGCGGGCAAAATCCACAAGCAGCCCGACCTCGCCGCGATGCGTCGCGATGTTTTTTCCAGTTCGATTTCCGACGAGCGCACGCGCACGTCGCTCCGGGACTTCTGGAACAAATACCAAATCCTGCTCGAACCGCACGGCGTCGTCGCGTGGCAGGGTTTCCTCGACTGGCTCGCCGTGGAACCGCTCGGCGATTCGCCAGCGGTGATCATCGAGACGGCGAATCCCGCCAAGTTTCCCGAGGAAGTCGAAAAAGTCGTCGGCTGGCCGCCAGACGTGCCGCCCGCGATGACCGCCGCCATCGCCTTGCCCGAGGACTTCGACCGCATGGACGCGGACTATGAAACATTCCGCGCTTACCTCATGGAACAGCATTCTTCCAAGGCACCCGCGATTCGCCTGGCAAATTCCTGAACAGCTCATGGCATTGATAGTTCAAAAATACGGCGGCACCTCGGTGGGCAACACCGGGCGCATCAAAAACGTTGCCGCCCGCGTCGCAAAATACCGCGCGCAAGGCGACCGCGTCGTCGTGGTCGTCTCCGCCATGAGTGGCGTGACCGACAACCTCATCAAGCTCGCCAAGGAAATCATGCCCTTGCCCAGCGAGCGCGAGATGGACATGCTGCTGGCCACCGGCGCACAGACCACCATTGCCCTCACCGCGATGGCGCTGCACGCGCTCGACATCAAGGCGGCTTCCCTCACCGGCGCGCAGGCCGGCATCCTCACCGACGGCGTCCACACCAAAGCCCGGATCGCCAACATCACGCCCAAGGAAGTCCACAAGCTGCTCGACGCCGGCCACGTCGTCATCGTCGCCGGGTTCCAGGGCCAGACGCCCGAGGGCGAGATCACCACGCTGGGCCGCGGCGGTTCGGACCTCACCGCCATCGCGCTGGCCGCCGCGTTGAAGGCCGACCTTTGCCAGATTTACACCGACGTGGATGGCGTCTATACCGCTGATCCGCGGCTGGTGCCCGACGCGCAGAAGCTCGAGGAAATTTCCTACGACGAAATGCTCGAACTCGCCGGCCTGGGCGCCAAGGTCATGCAAAGCCGCTCGGTCGAATTCGCCAAAAAGTTTGGCGTCATCTTCGAAGTCCGCTCCAGTCTCAACAACAACCCCGGAACCCTTGTGAAAGAAGAAACCCGCAACATGGAAGACGTCGTCATCCGCGGCGTCGCACTCGACAGAAACCAGGCCAAGATCACGCTGGCCAACGTGCCGGACCAGCCCGGGGTGGCCGCGCGCATTTTCAAGGCCATTGCCGACGCCGCCATCAACGTGGACATGATCGTGCAGACCGCCAGCCACGGCGCCAGCGGCGCGACGGACATCTCCTTCACCACCGACAAGGCCGACCTGCTCAAGGCCCGCAAGGTGCTCGACGGCATCCGGGGCGAAGTCGGTTTCAAGGAAGCCATCGCCGACGAAAACATCGGCAAGTTGTCCATCGTGGGGGTCGGCATGAGGAGTCATTCCGGCGTGGCGGCGAAGATGTTTGAAACTCTGGCCAACGCCGGCGTGAACATTGACATGATCTCGACAAGCGAAATCAAAATCTCGGTGGTGATTGATCTGGCCAAAGGCCAACAGGCGATGAGAGCGGTGCACGCCGCGTTCTTGGGATAGACGGATTGTTAAAAGACTTTTCCAAAATTGCGCCGACGGTCCAAGTCGCAGGGACTCCCCTCACTGGCCCTACCCATGAACCGTTCGTACCGCCGCAAGGTCTTGGAGTGCGCCAGTCCTCTGGCGCTTTCGACAACCCGCGACTTCCAAAGCGCCAGAGGACTGGCGCAGTCCAAGACGCTGACGCGATCAAGCTCGGTTTTCTCCGGTTCAGGGCCACAATTCGCGGCTTTGTGCGGGCCGTGGAATCTCTCCCCTCATTCGATGAGGGGAGAGGGTGGTTCCGCCGTGGCGGAACCGGGTGAGGGGAGTTTCCGGGAACGACGTTAACCGGGAATTACTCCTGGTAATCACTCCAGCCGCTTTACTGAATCACGGCCCGGCGGGCACGGCGTTGATCTCCTGTTCGGAGCGGCCGCCGATCGTGACCCGGCCGTTGATTTGCACGTTGGGGAAAAGCGCTTGCTGCCGGGCGGCGTTGCTTTTGTTTTGCACCGGCATGGTTTGCGACTGCGAAGCGCCGCTTTCGTTTTGGATGAGCAAGTTGCCGTCGAACACCACGGCCTGATTCAGAGTCCGGTTCGTGCCGACGGCGCGGAAGAAAAAGTTCTGCGAGTTCTGTGAAACTCCCGCCTCGCGGTCGGCGCCAACCTTCTGCTGCGCGGCCTGGAACTTGATGTCCTCCAGCGTCCGGGTGACTCCGCCTCCGCCGACCACGGCTGGTTTGGCCGGAAGGAAACCGTTCAAAACTTCGACTTGGGCCGTGCGGAGCTGCCCGCTGTAAGTCGAGCCGTCGTCGTCGATGAACTTTACTTCCTGGCCGGCCTGCTCCATCACGAAAGCATTGAGCACCGGCGGCGGGGCGGGCGAGTTGAAATTGACGCGATACCCGGCGCGGTTGTCCACCTGCTTGAACCGCTGGCCCACGGACGACTGCTGCCCGGCGATTGTCAGGCCGATCAGTTCCATTTTCTTTCCAACCGCCGCCCCCGAGTCGTCGGCTTTCTTTTCCGCCAGGGCGAGTTTGCCTTCGTTCCCAGCCATCAGCTTTGTCTTGTCGCCAACAATTTTTTCCGACTCGGCGACCACAAACGGAACCTTGTCTTTTTCAAGAGCGGGCGCTGCCGGCGAGGCCAGCGCCAGTTTGGGCGTGGCGCCGAGCTGGAAATCAGAACGGTCCGCGCGCTCCTTGACTCCACCAGAAAATTTCAGTTGCGCTTCGTCTCGCATCGCCACCTGCGGCGCTGGTAAGGCGGATGGGTTCACGCTCCTGGTGGCCGAGTCCAACCCGACATTTTTTGCCGCAGTCCCTGTCGCGACGGCGGCGGCCGGACGCCCGGCAGGTGCAGTTGAATTGATGACGTCGGCCAAAGACTCCGACTGTGCCCGGGCGAGACGCTCTGCGGGAACAGTCGCCGGCGCGGTGGCAAAAGAGTCGGATGAAGGCGCCAAATGGCCGGCCGGCAGTTGGGCCAGTTCGGTGGATTTTTGCGGCGACGCGTTTTGAAACCAAAGGAAGGCTGCGACGAGCGCCGCCGCGCAGAACGAACCCGCCAGCGCCATGCGCGGCCAGAGTCCGGCGAGCCAGCCGGCCGGCTTTTCCTCCGCCGTCTTGCGGAACGTGCGCGCCACTTCGCCCTGCAACAGCCGGCGCGTGGCCTGATGCAATTCGAGCGGCGCGCCCGCCTCGGCCTGGCGCTGTTGCGCGCTGGCCCGGAGCGCCTGTTCGATGGGACGTTGCGGTTCGTTGGCCATAATTACAATCAGTTAGACGGCAAAACGCCTGATTTCTCCCGCGAAAAAACCGCCCGGGCGATTTTCTCCAGCCGGTCGAGGCATTTGCTCAGGCGCGAGCTGACGGTCTTGAGGTTCAGATCGAGGGTGCGGCCGAGTTCCTCGTAGCTCAAATCGCCAAAATAGCGCAGCTCGATGATTTCCTGGCATGGCCCGCCCAGTTGGTCGAGCGCGTCGCGCAGCAAGGCCATCCGTTCGCGGTTCAGCAGGAGCGCGTCCGGGCCGGGCGCGCTGCTGGGCGGATCGAGCGTGAGGCCGTTGTCGGGGTCCTCCGCGTGAAGGGAAAGCGGGGTCTGACCGCCGCCACGTTTGGCGGCGTGCTGGCGGTCGCGATAATCGCGCGCCCGGTTGGCGGCGATGCGAAAGACCCAGGTCAACAACTGGCTGTGGCCTTGAAACGAGCCGAGGCTTTTGATGACGGTGAGAAAAACCTCCTGGCAGATTTCCTCCACGTCTTCGCGGGCGAAGTCCGGCGCCAGTTGAAACACGAAGCGGCCCGTCGCGGCGTAATGCCGGTCAAACAACTCGTCCCACGCTTCCGGCTCACCGCGGCGACAGCGGGCAATCAAGTCGGCTTCGGCGGTCATGGTGGAGCAGATTAAAACAATTGACCGCGAAAGGCCAGCCCGGACTCAAAGATGGTGCGCGCGTGTTTTGACCGCATTGCCGGCCAAAACCCCGCCGGAAATGGCTTGAAAATCGGCCCCGTTCAGGCATGGTTTTCCTGCTCGATGTTCTACAGTGTCACCGGCAAAGTTGTGTTATGCGTCCCAGCCTAGGCCAGCGTATCCGTTGCTTCATCGGCCTCCTGCTCCTGGCGGCGGCCGGCCAGCTCCTGGCGCAAACCTCCTACGTCAATTTCGAAGGCAAACAGACCAGTCCCATCCGGCTCTCGCCCGACGGTTCGCGCCTTTTCGCGGTCAACACGCCCGACGCGCGGCTTTCGGTCTTCGACGTTTCCAATCCCTCGAATCCCATCCTGATCGCGGAGATTCCCGTCGGCCTGGAGCCGGTTTCGGTCAACCCGCTTTCCAACGACGAAGCGTGGGTGGTCAACGAGGTTTCTGACAGCATCAGCATCGTCTCGGTGTCGCGGGCTTTGGTCGCGGACACGATTTACTTGAAGGACGAGCCAGCCGATGTGGTGTTCGCCGGCGGCAAGGCGTTCGTCAGCGTGGGACGCAGGAACCTGATCGCGGTGTTCGACGCGGCGAGCCATGCCGCAATCACGAACATCGCCGTCTTCGGCGAAAATCCGCGCGCGCTGGCGGTCGGCCCGGCTGGAACAAATGTTTATGCCGCTTTCGCGCTGTCGGGCGACCGCACCACGCTCATCCCGGCCAATCTGGCGCCGCCGCAGTCGCCGCAGTCGAACTCGCCGCCGCAGGTCGGTTTGATCGTGGACGCCGCCGATCCCGCCTGGTCGGGGACGGTCCAGTACACGATACCGGACAACGATGTAGTGGAGATCGGTGTCAGTTCGCTGGCGGTCACGCGGTATTATGCGCGCGTGGGCACGGTGAATCTCGGCCTGGCAGTGCGGCCGACCAACGGCGATTTGTTTGTGGCGAACGCCGACGCGGCGAACCTCACGCATTTCGAGCCAGGCGTGCGCGGTCATTTTTACACGAACCGCATTTCGCGCATCACCGTGAGCGACGGAACGATCACACCGTTTGATTTGGATCCGTTCGCGACGACGAATTTTCCCGACCTGTTCTCCCGGTCGAACGCGCTCGCGCAACCCACGGCGCTGGTTTTCGAGCCTGGTGGAAATTACTTCTGGCTCGCGGCGTTCGGCACCGACCGCGTGGCCAGGTTGGACACCAGCGGCAATGTGGTTGCCCGCATCGAAATCGGTTCGGCCGCCGGCGCGACCGCCGACCCGCGCAACAAACGCGGCCCGCGCGGCCTGGCGTTGAAGGCCGCGGCCAGCCGTCTTTACGTGCTGAATCGGATTTCCAACACGCTCTGTGTCGTGGACACCGCGAACAACAGCGTGCTGCGCGAACTGCCCGTGGGCAGTTACGATCCGACACCGCAGGTGGTCCGCCAGGGGCGCGGCTTCCTCTACGACGCGAAACTTTCCGGCAACGGCACCGTGTCCTGCGCCTCGTGCCATATTGACGCCGAGATGGACCTGATCGCCTGGGACCTGGGCAACCCGGCCGGCAACGCGGACGCCATGACGGCGAAAATTTCCGGCACGCCCTTCATGACCAATTTCGTTTTCCACCCGATGAAGGGTCCGATGACGACGCAGACGTTGCGCGGCCTGAGCGGCCTGGATCCGCTCCACTGGCGCGGCGATCGCACGAATTTCCTCCAGTTCAAAGGCGCGTTCGACGGCCTGCTCGGCGGGACGGTGCTCGCTGACGCGGACATGCAGGCTTACGCTGATTTCATTCACACCGTGCGGTTCCAGCCCAACCCGAACCAGAACCTCGACCGCACCCTGCCGGCCAGTTTCGCCGGCGGCAATCCGGTCCAAGGCCTGTTCACTTTCACAAATGAATTTTACCAGGGTTCGGAGCCGCTGGGGCTGCGCTGCAACTCCTGCCACACGCTGCCCAACGGCACAGACAAAAGTTTCACACCGGCGGCGGCCTTGATGGAATCGCAGTCTTTCAAGGTGCCGCACCTGCGCGCCATTTACCAGAAACTCAGCCTCAACAAAACTCCCGGCGCACAAAGCATCGGCGGGTTCGGATTCATTCACGACGGCACTTTCGCGGACATCCTCTCGTTCCTCTCGCAGCCGGTGTTCGGGTCGTTTGCCACCGACGCTACCAGGAAGGCAAACCTGAACGCCTTCGTTCAATGCTTCGACACGGGCACCGCGCCGGCGGTCGGCTACACCCGCACCATCACGGTCACGAACCTCGCCAGTGCGACAAATGATTGGGCGCTGCTCGAAGGCCAGGCCGTCGCGGCCAACATTGATCTGGTTGTCAAAGGAACCCTGGACGGTCAAATCCGCGGGCTGCTCTATCAGCCGGCTTCCAACAATTACGTGAGCGACAAAACCGGTGTCGGTCCGTTCACCCGCGCGCAACTCATCGCCAAAATCCAGGCCGGCGACGTTCTCAGCCCGATGGGCGTGCCGCCCGGCTCCGGCCGGCGCCTGGGCATTGACCGCGACCAGGACGGCGTGCTTGATTGCGATGCAGTGCCACCGTCGTTGCAGCTGACGCGGGCCAGCGCCGAACTGCTTTTTTCGTGGTCCACGAACTCCCTGTGGTTTGTGTTGGAAGCGGCGACCAGCCTTTCGCCCGGCGCGTGGACGCCGGTGACCGAGCTGCGCAGTGTCACCGGCGACCAGGTGATTGTGACCAATTCGATCACCGGCAATTCCAGGTTCTATCGCCTGCGTCGGCCATGGTGAGGTCGGCGCCGAAGTGTTCGGACAGATGATTAGAAGTGGTTTCATAAGGTGGGGCGAGACTCCGTCGAGCCGTGTCGGGCATGTTTTTCATTGGCTCGACGGAGTCTCGCCCCACCCAGTTTGGGCTTATGATACCACTTCTACTGAGAAAGTGTGTCCGACATCAGAGCGGCGGCCTTTTCAATTTCAGCTTTCACGTCGCGGTCCGCGACCGTCCCGTTCAATCGGTTGAGCAACTTTTGAGCGGACTCCGCCCGGCCCTGGTCCAGGAGGTCCAGGGCATGGGCCACCAGCTTTTTCGCCGCGCCAGAATCCTTCTCCAGCGCGGTTTGGAAGGAGCGCCAGGCATCGGCCTCTTCCTCGAAATCGAGGTAACGATAGCCCTGGTGCAGAAATCCCCGGGCATCCTTCGGCAGCGTCTCGGCGTAGAGCCGCTGGCGGCGCGCCCAGTTTTCCAGCCATTCCACGCGCCGCCGGCCATTGGGGAAATAACTCAGCGGCAGACGTTGAAAGTGGCGGTGATAAGCGGCGCGGCGCGCCTCGGCGGTCCAGGGCACGGCTCCGGGCAGGAGGCGCGCCTCGTGGATTTTTTCCGCAATGGCCCGTGCAATCCGCTGATGTCCGCCGATGGCCGGATGCACATGATCGAGGTAAAAGTCGCTGCCGGGAAGTTCATCCGGGCTGAGGGCTTCGAGCAATTTCCGCGCGTCCACCAGCGGGGTTTTGGTTTCGGCGGCGATCGTGAATTGAATCTGGTAAATCCGGTCCAACATGCGCAGCGGGCAGATGTCTTGGTCCTTGGCGCGCAGATAATATTCCCGCGCGCGGTCGGTTTGCCCCAACTGGTCGAGACATCGGGCCAAACGGTACGCCAGCAGGGCATGTTGGTCATCAATCGCCTCCGCCTTCCGGTAGAGCCCCAGGGCCGCGTTCAAGTCTTTTTCCTCCGCGTCGCCCGCTGCATCGAAGGCCGCCTGCCACCGGCTTTCGGCTTCGGGGGTGAGACCTGCTTTGTGTTCCGATTTGAACGGCGGGCAATCGCGCAGGTTGGAACCGAGCGTGACCAACATCACCGGCACTTCAGCGGCGCGGCAGTCTGCAATCATCGCCCGCGTCGTGTCTTCAAACTGGCTCACCACCTGGCGATGCCACGCGTCATCGCGATGATACGACGCGTAGCCGGCGAGGGAATCATCGAGGCGCGGATTCACTTCCGGCGAAGGCGGCTCGCCTTCGGACTCAGGCCGCTGTGTTCCGGGGATGTCACCGCGGAGCCACTCGATGAATTGCCGGGCGCAGGCCAGCGTGCGCAGCGAGAGAGCCTGGTCTTCGATCCAGCGATGAAAACCGGAACGGGCTTTGAAGGTGTGATAGGTCCGGTCTTCGAGGAAATCGTTGTGTCCCATGGCCAGAACAATCAGATCGGGTTGATGGTGCAGGACTTCGCGCACGATGGGTGCGAGGCGATAGCTGGCATAGGAAACTCCCCCGCAATTGACCACCTCGACACACCGCGAAGGATCGGTGGCGGCCAGTTCCAGTTCGAGCCATTTGGGGAACGCGGTGTCGTTCAAGTACGGATGGCCGTGAACGGTCGAACCGCCGAAACAAAAGACGCGAAATCCATTGGTGGGCTTGGCCACCGCGAATTCCTGCGGGCCGAACAGCGGTTCGCGCATGCGGGCCGTCCGGTAAACATCTCCCACCTGTTCAAACAAGGGAAACTGCCGGTTAAAACCCGAAAGCGAATCGGCCGGACGAATCGGCTTGCCCAGATCAAGCACACGCAAGCCGGCCTCGAGTAGAACGAATGGCAAAATCCCCACCAGGATCGCTCCGACACGAAACCCCAAAAGCCGCCGGCCGCGGAGTTCCGGGCGCACCGCGGCGGCTTCGCCGGCCCGCCCGCTTTCCGGACTCAAATTGTCTGTGCTCACAAGTCTGGCTTTCGGCTGGAGATTACGGCCCGAAAGAATAAATGCGATTGTTTTGTCGGCCTCCTCACGCCGAAGGCTGCAAGCGCAACGGGTTTTTCAACGGCCTGCCAACCCATTTTAATGCAGTCGAAAACCACGAATGGACACGAATGGACACGAATAAGCACGGGCCTTCCCAGACTTTTTGCCGGAGTTGGTTGGACTCATCGAACGGTGAGCGGTGCGAACAAAGACCAAACCGTCCATCAACCAACAGGATTCGTGTCCATTCGTGTCCATTCGTGGTTGCTTCGAATGGTTACGCCTAAGAGAGCTATACCGGATTTTCCCGATTTGCTATAACCGGCACCGCGTGAGCGACAACTCGAACCTGCCGGAAGGCGGCCCCGATACGGACGAAGCGGCGGCGCGAAAAAGCAATTGCGGCGTTCGCCGCTTCTGGCCGTTCGGAGTTCTGGTGCTGATCTTCCTGCTGGGCGGCAATCTTTGGTGGGACAAACGTTCACAAACCTCAGCGCAACGAGCCGAGGAGGAACATCAGTTCTGGGTGGTTTGTCATGGGGAATTTCCGGCGCAGGAGCGCGTCGCAGCTTTTCTGGAACTCGTCGCTGCCGGCAACAAGGAATGGCGGGCCGCCCATCTCTACGGGCTGAACCTCGAAGGTGTTTTCCTGCCGGACGCGGATCTGCACGGGGCCGATTTTACCGGCAGCAACCTGGCCGGGTCCATTTTCGCCGGCGCCAACTTTGCCAAAGGCCGGCTCCAGCAAACCGACCTGACCGAAGCGGATTTGTCGCGCGCGAACCTGGCGGGCACGGGTCTTTACAAGGTGGTGCTCAAGCGCGCGCAGTTGCGGCAGGCGAATCTGCGCGGGGCTGGGATGCAGGAGGCGGAAGCGCAAAATGCCAGCCTGCAGGCCGCCGATCTTTCCGATGCCTATTTGTTGATGGCCGACCTTTCGGGCGCCAATCTTTCGGGCGCCAACCTCGAAGCCGCCCTCCTGAGGGGCGCAAACCTTTTCCTGACACGCCTGAGCGGCGCCCGGTTGCAGGACGCGGACTTCACCGACTCCAACTGGTGGCGGGTGCGCGGCCTGGCGTCGGATCAAATCGCGCTGTTGAAAAGGAACTTTGCGCCCACCGCCGAGGCGGCGGCATCCTTGCGCGAGGACTATGAGAACTGGCTGAAAAAGCCCTGATTCGTAGGAGTCGAGGTAACGAGACTCTAATTTCCTTGGGATCGGGGAAAAATCTCAGCCTCCTCACGTCGGCTCCTACTTTTTAACGGGGGGGGAGTAAAAGTCTTGCTGAGCGTTTCCCGATTTCTTACAACCACCACCTGCATGAACGGGAACTCGAACCTGCCCGAACGCCTGGCCGCCCTGGAGCAAACGGTCGCGGGAAAACACAATGCCCTTTTCAAACTCCTCGGGCTGTTCGGCGTCCTTCTCCTGGCGTGCAACCTGTGGCTCATCAGCCAGGCGCGCACCTCCCGCCGGCAATCGGAAATCGAACATCAATTCTGGGTGATCGGTCACGGAGTGTATTCCCACAAGGCCCGTGCCGAGGCCTTTCTGGGACTGGTCGCCGTCGGCAACAAGGAATGGCGCGGCGCCCATCTGGACTGGCTGAATCTCCAGGGCGTGGCGCTGCCCAACGCCGATTTGCAGGGGGCCGATTTCAAAGGCAGCGACCTGCGCAACGCCACCTTGACCGGCGCCAAATTCGCCAAAGCCAAACTCCCGCAAACCGACCTGACCGACGCGGATTTGTCCGGGGCCGATCTGGCGGGCGTGGACCTGCTCCAGGCGCAGCTCCGGGGCGCGCAGTTGCGGCGGGCGAACCTGCGCGGGGCGATTCTGGAACAGGTCCAGGCGCCGGACGCCATTCTGGTGGCGGCCGATCTTTCCGACGCTTACCTGCTGATGGCCGATCTGACCGGGGCCAATCTGTCCGCCGCCGACCTGGGTGGCGCCAGCCTGGAAGCCGCCATCCTGAGAGGCGCGAATCTTTCCCTGGCCCGGCTCAACAACGTCAATTTGAAAGACGCGGATTTTTCGGACGCCAACTGGTGGCGCGCGCGCGGCCTGTCCTCGGAGCAGCTCGCGCGGCTGCTGAAGAAATTCCCACCCGGCGAAGAATCGCCGGCGGCCTGGCGCGAGGACTACGAAGCGTGGCTGAAAACCATGGAGCCGGCGAAGTGAAAGCCTCGCTGGCGAATTCGAACCAAAGCACTCGCCGACCCCGAAGGTTCTGATTGCCGGCGGTCTGGCGGATTGGTAGCCTCGCCCTGACCCTTGGAAAATATGACAACCGATCCGCCCGCCGCTCCGCCAACGCCCCGCCGCTCGAAGGTCGCCCGATTCGCCGTGGGCGGCCTGCTGTTCACCGGCATCATCAGTTTTCCCGTGGGGTTCTTTTTGTTGAGCAAAGGCAACGTGATCAGTCCGGCCATCTGTTTGATGGCCGCGGCGCTGGCCTTCAGCCCGCTGGTCAATCTGACCGCGCGCAAGTAGCACGATGGTCAAAAGCCAAGCCAGAACGATTCAATGCAACCACGAATGGACACGAATAGACACGAATAAAGACGGGCCCACCCAGACTTTTTTGCCAGAGTCGGTCAGACTCATCAAACGGTGAGCGGTGCGAAGAAAGACCAAACCATTCAGCAACCAATCGCATTCGTGTCTATTCGTGTCCATTCGTGGTTTTCAACTGCATCAACACGGTTCAGGCGGTTCGTCCCTCCGGAATGCTGATGCGTCAGGCGGCCTCGCCGTTGACCGCGAACTTAAATCGTGAAATCGTCAAACTCGGGCCGATACAATTCGTGCGGCGGTTCGAGCATGCCCGCGCCCGCCGTGAGGTTGGTCCCTTCTTCGATGAGGATGAACGAGCCGGTCAGGCGGTTTTCCTTGTAGCCGTCGAAAACCAGGGGGCGCGTGGTCGTGAGGTGGATCCGGCCAATGTCATTGAGGCCGAGTTGCGCGGGCCGTTCCGCTTCGGGTTCGAGGGTCTCGATGTTGATCCGGTTCTCGATGGACGTCACGACGGCCCGACAGTTGTTGGCGGTGTGTTTGAGAAGATACTTCCGGTCGGGCATCAGCGGGCGCGGGTGCATCCAGACCACCTGGGCTTCGAGATGGCTGCTGCAACCCGGCAGATTTTCCGCGCCGACGAGCATGTCGCCGCGGCTGCAATCAATCTGATCGGCCAGGCGGAGGGTGACGCTTTGCGGACAGAACGCTTCAGGCAACGGACCGTCGTAGGTCCAAATCTCCTGGACGGCGGTGCGCTGGCCGCCCGGCAGCAGGAGCACCGTCTGGCCGGCGCGCACGATGCCGCCGGCGAGCTGGCCGCTGAAGCCGCGGAAATCGTGCCAGTGGACCTTGTTCGGGCGATTGACCCATTGGACAGGAAAGCGCAGGGCGCTCAGGTTCCAGTCGCTGGCGATGTGGACGGTCTCCAGGTGGCCGAGCAGCGTCGGGCCTTGATACCACGGGGTGTGCCGGGAGGGATCCACCACGTTGTCGCCCAGCAACGCGCTGATGGGAATAAACTTCACGTCCTTGATGTCCAGGCGCGGGAGGAATTCTTCGAACTGGTCGCGGATTTCCAGAAACCGCTCTTCGCTCCAGTCCACCAGGTCCATCTTGTTCACGGCGACGACGAGGTGTGGGATGCGCAGCAGCGAGGCGAGGTAGCTGTGGCGTTTGCTTTGCTCGATGACGCCCTTGCGCGCGTCCACGAGCACGATGGCCAGGTTCGCCGCGGAGGCGCCGGTGGCCATGTTGCGGGTGTATTGCACGTGGCCGGGTGTGTCGGAGATGATGAATTTGCGCCGGGGCGTGGCGAAGTAGCGGTAGGCCACGTCAATGGTGATGCCCTGC
Source organism: uncultured Verrucomicrobiota bacterium (assembly GCA_964539075.1). Lineage (GTDB taxonomy): Bacteria > Verrucomicrobiota > Verrucomicrobiia > Limisphaerales > CAZIFU01 > CAZIFU01. The sequence goes on from CAZIFU010000282.1 coordinate 14,450, forward strand.
TCGCGCTCGGCGCGCAGGCCGTCGGTGAGGTTGGCGAGGTTGATCCGGCCGCCGCCGGTGATGTCGGCCGAGCGTTCGAGCGCTTCGAGCTGGTCCTCCATAAGCGACTTGGAGTCGTAGAGCAGCCGGCCGATCAGCGTGGACTTGCCGTCGTCCACGGAGCCGCAGGTGTTGAAGCGGAGGATTTCGATGGGGTGAATCGTGTGGGGCATCGGAGTGTTTCGTCAGTTGGAAAATGATTCAGCCGTTAGGCAGATGCTTCGCGAGCACCGCCATCGTCTTGCGCTGGCGTTGTTTTACGAACGCCAGCGCTTTCGCAGCCTTCTCGCGCGCCGCGGCGGGTTCCTTCACGAGGCCGAGGACTGCGGGAGTGACGCGGGTGCGGTCCTTCTCGTCATCCATGTCGAACAACCACTCGCCCAGGCCGATGTCGCGCCACATAAAACCCTTGCTCGTTTGCTCGGCGAAGCGACAGACGATGGCCGGGATGCCGTTGCCGATACACATGATCGGGGAGTGCATTTCCAGCCCGAACAATCCGGCGGAGCGGACGTAAGTGCTGACGGCTTCGTCGGTGAACCAGAACTTTTCCCGCCAGACCACGCGCTGCCGGACGTCAGCAGGCAATTTGTCCACGAGCAACTCCTTGCCGACGGCCATCTGCGTCATGTCTTCGGGGCACACCACCACCTTGAGCGGCGTCTGGCGCACGACGGCCGTGATGGCCTCGCGCAAGGGCGCATGGTCGTGCTCCTTCATTTCTTCATTGCGCGCGTGGCGTTTCGCGTCGAACGGGCGGTTCTTGCCGGGAATCGTCCAGTAAGGCGTGTAGCGCAAGCGCGGAATACAGCAGAGAAATTTTCCCTCCTCGAGGCCATGCTCGCGGAGAAACGCGGTCGCGGTTTTGTCGTTGCGCAGGTCGCAAGCGAACGCGCCGTCCGGGCCGAACTCCATCACCGGGCACGTGATGCAGTCGGTTTTCGCCTGCGCCAGCGAAACAGAGTCGCGGAAGAACACGAACTTCGCCTGGCTCAGGAGGCTCTTGTCGTCACCGGACAGAAACGAGCCGTGGGTGATGCCATAGACGCCGAAGGGCTTGCCAGTGCGCTTCACAAACGCCGCGACATCCCTGGCCGCGACGAGCGACGCCCCGGAGCCGTGCAGGAGGAAGTCGGCCCACTCGATGGCGTCATCGAGGTCCTGGTTCGACGCCTTGCCGTCGGCACCGATACTGCCCTTTACGATGCGCAGCCTGGGAAACCACTGGTGCTCCATCGCCATCACTTCTTCCGAAAGGTCGGCCGACGCCCACAGCCTCACCTCGGCTTCCGGGATGTGTTTCTCGATCAGGGCCAGGACGCCCGGTGTGTGCGCGATGTCGCCGATGTTGACGACCTGCCACGAGGAGCGGAGCAGGATGCGCGGCGGGCGCTTCGCGTCTATGGCGAAAGCGTGGCCGGCGAAGGCCGAGGCGCCCAGGGCGAGGGCGAGCCGGGAGAGAAAATCGCGACGATCCATAAGCATCAGTTGGCGCAAACAAATGAACATCTCATACCCCTGAACCGTAGGAGCCGACGTGAGGAGGCCCTGACTTTCCTGGTTCGAGAAAAAGTGAGCCTCCTCACGTCGGCTCCTACGAGGTTCATGGAGAGATTCCACGGCCCGCGAAAAACCGCGATTGGCGCCCCTGAACCGGAGAAAACCGAGCTTGGTCGCGTCAGCGTCTTGGACTGCGCCAGTCCTCTGGCGCTTTGGAAGCCGTGGGTTGTCGAAAGCGCCAGAGGACTGGTGCACTCCAAGACCTTGCGGTGATACGAACGGTTCATGAGAGGGGATTTTCTATGCGCATTGTGCCGGTTTTCATTGTGAGTCGGTTTCCACTCAGAAATAACCTTGTTTCTTGCGGTCTTCCATCGCGGCCTCGCTGGTCTTGTCGTCAGCGCGGGAGCCGCGTTCGGTCACGCGGGCGGCGGCGATCTCGGTGATGATGTCATTCACGCTGTCGGCGCGGCTTTCCACCAGGCCGGTGCTGATGATGTCGCCGATGGTGCGGACACGAACGACGAGGTTCTTCACCAGATCGTCTGGCTTTGGCGGCAGAATGTCTGTCACTGGCAGCCATTGGCCGTTGCGCCGGACGCACCGGCGTTGATGACTGAAATAGATGCCGGGCACCTCGAGTTTTTCCTGGCGGATGTATTCCCACACGTCCATCTCGGTCCAGTTGGAGAGCGGGAACACGCGCATGTGCTCGCCGGGATTGACGCGGGCGTTGAACAGGTTCCAGATTTCGGGCCGCTGGTTTTTCGGGTCCCACTGGCCGAAGGCGTCGCGGAAGCTGAAGAAACGCTCCTTGGCGCGGGACTTCTCCTCGTCGCGCCGCGCGCCGCCGATGGCGGAGTCGAAGCGAAACTCCTCGATGGCGGCGAGCAGGGTGGGAATCTGGAGGCGGTTGCGGCTGATTTCCCCGGGCGCGGGAACGGCGATGCCGGCATTGATGGCGTCCTGGACTTTGCGGACGATGAGCCGGCCGTCAAGTTCCTTCGCGCGCCGGTCACGGAACTCGTTCAGTTCGGGGAAGTGGTGGCCGGTGTCCACGTTGAGGAAAGGCATCGGGATGTCCGACGGGCGGAAGGCCTTTTCGGCCAGGCGCAGGAGGCAGATCGAATCCTTGCCGCCGGAAAACAACAGGCAGGGCCGCTCGAACTCGGCAGCGACCTCGCGCATGACGTGAATCGCCTCGGTTTCGAGGTGCTGCAAATGATCCAGGTGATAACTGATCATGATAATAGGGTCTGGGGTCTGGGGTCTCGGTTCTAGGGTCTGGGGTCTGGGGTTTGGGGTCTGGGATTCAGGTTCGGTCGCCCAGCGAGCGGATGAGGCCGCTGATGAGTTTGCCGGTCTGCACACACTGGCCCCTGAGTTGGTCTTGTTCGGCAGCGGTCACAAATTTGTTGTCGAGTAGCACGTAGCTCATCGAACGGACTTCGCCACAGGAACGGCGGGCGATATTGTAAGCTTGCCGCTTCTCCGCAACGTGAAGGCTTTCCCAGCCTTCTGCCACGTTGTTCATCACCGAAATCGCAGCCCGCTGAAGCTGATCTCGCAGTCCAAAGTCCTTCGACAACGGCTCGCGCCGGCAGAACGAATAGACATCGTTCGTCAGCACGCGAGCGGACTTCCATGCTTCCGTATCTTCAAATGACTGAGCCATTGTTTTGTCCCCAACCCCAGACCCCAGACCCTAGACCCCAGACCCTAACACTTTCTCCCCCCAATCCGCGTGCAGTCCGCACTCGCGCTGCTCGTCGGCCTTGGCCGGGTCGAAGTAATCCCATTCGTTCGGGAGGTTGTGTTGCTTGAGGTATGCCTCCATCTCCGCGTCGCTCCAGTAAAACACCGGGCTGACTTTCAACGCGCCAGAATTCTTGTCGGAGGAAACGATGTCCAACCCGGCGCGGTTGGGGTTTTGGGCCTTGCGGAGGGCCGTGAGCCAGACTGTCGGCGCCAGTTCTTTCATGGCGCGCGCGAAAGGCTCCAGTTTGAAACGGGCGCTGAACTTCTGGAGCGCCGCCTCGTCGTCGGGCGCGGGGAGGGGGCCGTGGAGGGCGTCGCGATGGGCGGCGGTCATTTGGGGCAGGTAAGTCTTGAGGTTGAGGTTGAGAAGTTTCGTGAGCTGCCCGGCGTGCCGATAAGTGGCGGGCCGGTTGTAGCCGTGGTCCACCCAGAGCACCGGGATGTCCGGTTGCACCCGGGTGCAGAGATGGAGAAGGACGGCCTCGTAAGGACGGAAGTTGGTGGAAACAAGAGCGCACCCACCGGCCTGAGCAATGGCCCGGCGGGTGATTTCGAGGGGTGATTGGAAACGCCACTCGGCATTCCACCCGGCAATTCGATCATCGGTCATCACAGGTTGGGGAAATCATTCTCCAGAGCGGCCCGCGGCGCAAGTCGCACCGCTCCGCGGGCTGGCGCGCGAACGGCTAGTTTGCCGTGCCGGGCGCCTCCTTCCACAGCACCCGCTCGCACCAGTCGCCGAACCGCTCGCCCGCCTGGCGTTCCTTTGCGTAGCGGGCCAGCACCGGGCGCAGCACGCCGGCGATTTCCCCGGTCTTGACGCTTTCTTTGAACAGGCGGTTGAGGCGGGTGCTCGACTGGTTGCCGCCGAGGTAGATTTGATACTTGTCCGGCGCTTTGCCGACGAAGCCGATCTCGGCCATGTACGGGCGCACGCAACCGTTGGGGCAGCCGGTCATGCGAATGATGATTTCCTCGTCCTGCAAGCCGAGTTCGCCCAGGACGTTTTCGATGCGCGTGAGAATGTCCGGCAAGACGCGCTCGCTCTCGGCCAGCGCCAGGCCGCAGGTCGGCATCGCCGGGCAGGCCATCGAGGCGCGGCGCACGATCGTGGCCTGGTTTTCCACCGGGATGTTGTGTTCGGCCAGGATCTTCGTGATGGCATCCACGCTGGCCGGAGAGACATGGGCGAGGATCAGGTTTTGCGACGGCGTCAGACGGACTTCAGCGCGGAATTGCTCGATGATTTTGCGCAGCGCGCTCTTGAGTTGAAACGTTTCCGTGTCCTTGATGCGGCCGGTCTCGACGTAGAGACCGAGGAAAAAATTTCCATCGAATTGTTTGTGCCAGCCAAAGAGATCGCCCTGCCGCGTGAAGACAAACGGCCGCGCCGGCTCCAGTCGGAAGCTGAGGCGCCGTTCCACTTCTTCGCGAAACCAATCCACCCCGTGGTCGGCGAGCACATACTTCAAGCGGGCATGTTTGCGATTGGTGCGGTCCCCCCAGTCGCGATGGATGGTCAGCACCGCTTTGGCCGCGGATTCGACATGTTCGGGCGTGAAGAAACCAATGACATCGGCCAGGCGCGGAAACGTTTCGGCGTTGCCGTGGCTCATGCCCAGGCCGCCGCCCGCCGTGAGATTGTAACCCAGCAGTCGGTCCCCGTCGGCAATGGCAATGAACCCCAGGCAGTTCGTGAACACATCAATGTCGTTCAAGGGCGGAATCACGAACGCGATCTTGAATTTGCGCGGCAGGTAGGTCTTCCCGTAAAGCGGATCCTCGAATTCTTTGTCCGGTTCCCCGTTTAATTTCAAATCCTGTCCCTCCACCCAGATTTGATGGTAGGCCCGCGTGGAGGGCAGCAGTGCTTCGGAAAGCAGGCGCGCGTCCTGGAAAACACGCTCCACCATCAGGCTGGTCGAGGGTGTCGGGGGCGCCATTACGTTGCGGTTCACGTCGCCACAGGCGGCCAGCGTCGTGGCCAGCGCGTCGTTGATCCCCTTGAGGAGCGGACCCAGGCCGGTTTTGATCACGCCGTGAAATTGGAATCCTTGCCGGGAGGTGATGCGCAGCGTGTCGTTGGCGCAGTCGCGCGCAAGGCGGTCGAAGGTCAGATACAATTCCGGCGCCACCACGCCGCCCGGCACGCGCCCGCGCACCATGAACATGTAATGCCGGGCCACCTTGCGTTGGTCGCGGTCATCTTGCTGGTAAATGCCGTGGAATTTGAGGAACTGCACATCGTCCTCGGAAAAGCGATCCGCCACCGGGTCGGCCAGCGTTTCGGCAATGGTGCCTGCCAAAGTCGGATTCGCTTGCTTGATGACTTCGTTGCGCAGGTATTTAATCGTTTCTTCGCCAATCATAAGTGAACTACAAATGTTACTCAAGATTGTGCTCGCTTCCGGTCCGGTTGTCAACATATCTTCGCTCCTGCTGGGTTAACACGATCTTTGCAACACGCCGGGTCAATGGGATCAAATGAACACTTGCTGTTTGCGCCACCGCGTCTAGTCTCCAAAGACGCGCTCGAAAAATTGGCAGCCTTGCAAGAACGATCCTGAATTCCGCGGTTGAAAGAGAACAACGAAGGCACAAAAGCCCGAAATCCATTCTTTCGGCGAAGATTTTTCAACGCAGAGGGCGCGAAGGACGACGCCGAGGGACGCAGAGAGAACTTTCTTTCTGCGGCCTCCGCGAAAACCTTGGCGACCTCTGCGTTTCAAAATCGTGGCCTTTGGTTGCGGTTTGGCCGTCTTGGGTCTATGCGGCTTTTTAGAATTTTATGAGCGAGCGGAGAATGTATTATTTTGACAACAACGCGACGACCCGGGTGGCGCCCGAAGTGGTCGAAGCCATGTTGCCTTACCTGACTGAATTCTGGGGGAATCCGTCCAGTGTCTATCGGTTTGGCAGCCAGGTGGCCAAAAAAATTGACGAGGCCCGCGCCCTGGTGGCCGGACTCCTCCAGGCCGACCCGCGCGACGTCATTTTTACCAGTTGCGGCACCGAAAGCAATAATGCCGCCCTCCACAGCGCGCTGGTGACCCAGCCGGACAAGCGTCATGTCATCACGACGGCGGTGGAGCATTCGGCCACCATGAAGTATTGCGAGTTTCTGCAAAAGCGCGGCTGCGAAGTCACGTTTCTGCCGGTGGAATCCGACGGGTCGCTGGACATCCACCTGGTTGAAAAGTCCATCCGGCCGGACACGGCGATTGTTTCGGTGATGTGGGCCAACAACGAAACCGGCGTGCTTTTTCCGATCGAGGAAATCGCCGCGATCTGCCGCAGCAAAGGAACGCTTTGCCACACCGACGCCGTGCAGATGCCGGGAAAGTTGAAAATGGACGTTCATCAGGTGGATGTGGACCTGCTTTCGTTTTCCGCCCACAAATTGCACGCGCCAAAGGGCATTGGCCTGCTTTACGTCAAACGCCGCACCCCTTTTGCGCCCTACCTGATGGGCGGCCACCAGGAGCGCGGCCGTCGCGGCGGCACCGAAAACGTCGCCAGCATCATCGGGTTCGGCCGCGCCGCCCAACTGGCGGCGGACAAGCTCAAAGAGGAAAACACCCGCGTCCGGGCGTTGCGGGACCGGTTGGAGAACACCCTTCTTAAAACGATTCCCGACACGATGCGCAACGGTGCGCGCGAGCCGCGGCTGCCCAACACCAGCAACATCGCTTTCGATTATGTCGAGGCGGAAGCCATCTTGATGCTCATGGACCAGGCGGGCATCTGTGCTTCCAGCGGCTCGGCCTGTACGACTGGCTCGCTGGACCCCTCGCATGTGCTGACGGCGATGGGATTGAGCCCGGCGCGGGCGCGCGGCAGTGTCCGCTTCAGCCTGGGCATTTATAACACGGACGAGGAGGTGGATTATCTTTTGCAACAGTTGCCGCCGATGATTGCCCGGTTGCGCGCGGTTTCGCCTCTTCAACCGGCGGGTGCCGGCCACGCTCCGCTCTTCAATGACACCCAACGCCGGCCCGACCTGGCCGAAGCCTAGCAGCGGTTTCGCAAGGCCAACCCCGGTGGGGCGAGACTCCGTCGAGCCGTGTCGGGCGCGGATTGAATTAGCTGGACGGAGTCTCGCCCCACCTTATGAAACCGCTGCTATGTTTTTAAAAGACCGGGCCGCTGGTGCCTTGCCACTTCCCGGGCTGTTTGCTCCCTGGCCTGTGTAACTGTTCCCGCGGCAGCGGCGTCTGTTTTTCGGCCCATTCGCCCGGCGCCTGCAAATGACGAATTCAATGGTATTCTTGAGTATGCAAGCCTTTTGTAAGGCCGGTTATCCGGAGCAGTTGATTTGAAAAACATCATCGCCATTTTTGCGGCGGCCGCCGTAGGTTGTGCTGCGGCTTATTTTTACGTCGCCCACCTCAAAGATCAGCAATTCAAGAAAGAACGCGAGGAATGGAACGCTCAACGGCAGGACGACCAGGACCGGTTGGAAAAAGAATTGCAAACGGCCAGGAACCGCGCCACGACCGCCGGGCAAATCGAAACCCGCATTGAAACGCCCGCGGCCATCAAGGCCACGCCCGGGGACCTCCTCGACCACCTGTTAAAACAAAAGCCACCTGCGGACGACAACCGCTACAAAGTCATCCGCAAAATCATCCACGAACTGGAAACCCTCGCCGACCTCGGCCCTGAAGCGTTGCCAGAGATCCGCGCGTTGCTGGCAAAAAAAATTGATGTTTCCTACGAACGCAAACGCGACGAAACGGACAACCGCGGTACCGACGGCGGGCTGGCCGGCGGGGAGCGCGGCTCCACTTCGCCCGCCCAGCTCCCGCGCACCGAGTTTTACTACCCCTATTCGCTGCGACTGGGACTGTTTGACGTGCTCAAGCAGATTGGCGGTGATGAAGCCCAGCAGATTCTCGTCGAGGCTTTGACCAGCACCGGGCGCGGCGTGGAAGTCGCCACCCTCGCCCGCCTCCTCGACGAAATGGCGCCCGGCAAGTTCCGCGACGCCGCCATCAACGCCGCCAAGGCCCTCCTCACGCATCCGACCAGCGCGCCCGACCCGACGCGTCTCGACGAATCGTCCCGTGCCTATCTCTACTCCGTCCTGGCCACGTTCAGCGACCCCTCCTTTGTTCCTCAGGCGCAGAGTCAGTTGGTTGGCGCGGACGGGCGGTTGGACCGCACGGCGCTCGGTTATCTGACGGCCACGCTCAAGGACCGGGTTCTGCCGGTGCTCCACCACGCCTACAAGGACACGCGCCTGACCAACTCCTATGAAAAAGCCACCGTGCTCAGCGCAGCCTTCCCCTTCGTCGGCACGCACCCCCAAGCTGACGAGATGTTCCTCGATGCTGTCCTCCACGCGCCGCCAGCCGGCGGCCGCGACGGTTTTCTCCCCTACATGGCCGTCGGTCGGATGGACAACGGTGATTTGACCCGGCCACAAATCCTCGGCCGTTTGCAGGTTCTCGCGACGCTCAAAGCCAGCGTCAAAGAGGAACGGCTGGCTGGCATGATCGACCGAACGGCGCAAAACCTGCAGAACAAACTCAACCCCGGCCCCAACAAGGCCCGGAACAGCGGCGGGGACCGGCGCCGGGGCGGCTCCACGCCCTGACATCGCCACCGCTTGCCGGCGGATTCACGCTTGGCAGATGGCCGGCGCTCTGGTGAATTCGACTCCCGCCATGCTGCGCGTCCACTCCATCGCCTCTCTCGACCACCCGGAACTGGCGCCCTACCGCACGATGCGGCAGCAGCGCGACCATCATGCGCAGCGGATTTTTGTCGCCGAAGGCGAGAAGGTGGTGCGCCGGCTCCTGGAAAGTTCGTTGCCGGTGGTTTCCGTCCTGCTGCCGGAGAAGTGGCTCGAGCACTTCAGGCTCCTGCTCGAAGCGCGGCCCGAGGAAATCCAGGTGTTCGTGGCGGAGAAGTCTGAGTTGGAAAAGCTCACGGGCTTTTCGATGTACCAGGGCGTCCTCGCGGTTGGAAAAGTTCCAGCGCCCGTCCCCCTGGGGACGGTGTTGCAACGCAGCGCCCGGCCGCTGCTCCTGGCTGCCGTGGACGGCCTCAACAATTCGGAAAACCTCGGCGCGCTGGTGCGCAACTGCGCCGCCTTCGGCGTGCAGGCGTTGCTCGTGGGCGAAACCTCCAGCAGCCCCTATCTGCGCCGCGCCGTACGCAGTTCGATGGGGGCGATCTTCAAACTGCCCGTGGTGGAAACCACCAGCCTGGCGCGAACCGTGCGCACATTGCGGGACCGCAAGGTCCGCTGCCTCGCGGCGCATCCGCACGATGAGCGGCGCACGCTGGCCCAGGCCGATCTGGCCGGCGATTGCTGCATCATTTTCGGCAGCGAAGGCGTTGGGCTTTCGCCGGACGTGCTGGCGGCGTGCGACGAGGCCGTGGCGATTCCCATGCGCGCGGGCGTTGATTCACTCAACGTCGGCAGCGCGGCGGCGGTGTTTCTTTACGAAGCATCCCGGCAACGCGGCCCGATGTGAGCGTGCGGAGGGGGGGGCCGGCCGCGCTTCGCACCACCAAAGGCCGGCACCCGCGGCCTTCGGCTAGCCGCAAACCTCCCGTGCGCGCACCTGCCGCAAATCCTTCACCGCCCAGGCGGGTTTGAGTTTCTGCAACTCGGAGAGTTTGTGGCTGCCGGTGGCCACCGCCAGACAGCGGGCTTCGATGGCGTTGGCGCAGGCGACGTCCATGGGCGTGTCGCCGATGACCAGGATTTCTTTGTCGCGCAGGTCGCGGCCGAGCAGTTTGCCGCCGCGCGTTCGCGCGATGACCGCCAGTTGATCGCGCTCCTCGTGGTCGTCCCCGAACGCGCCGGTCTGGAAAAAATTCCACAGGGCAAAGTGCCGGAGCTTGATTTCGGCGCCCAGCCGGATGTTGCCGGTCAGCAGGCCAAGCACCGGCGGTTGGGGCAACGACTCCACAGCGCGGATGAATTCCCAGACGCCCGGGCAGGTGTGGCCGTTCAACTGGCCCAGCAGATGATCCAGCCAGAACACGTAACTGTCGAAAAAGCGCCGGAAATTGGCCGGCGTCGGCTCGACTTGGTTCTGGAAAAAAAACTCGCGCGCCAGCGCCGTGTCCGTGCGGCCGGCGAAGACCAGCCGTTCCGTGCCTCGCGTCAGGTCGAAGGCCGACGCGAAGGCGCGGCCAAATGCTTTCACCCCGGCGCCGCCGGAGTGGATGAGCGTCCCATCAATGTCGAACAAGACCAGCCTGACCATGTGATAGTTTAAGCAGGTCCGCGGCGTCGCGCAACACCAGGATCCGGCGCGCAGGGTTCTCTTTGGTCGAATCATTTTGCGCCTGACAACACGGCTTGCTCCGGTATTCTCTCATCTCGCTAATCACATGAAAACCCTCTCTCGCATTTTTTCCGTCCTTTTCGCCGCGGCGGCACTCCATCTCTCCGCGGCGCAGAAGCCCAACGTCCTCTTCATCGCCATTGACGATCAAAACGACTGGATCGGCTGCATGGGCGGGCATCCGCAAATTCAGACGCCGAACATTGACCGGCTAGCCAAGCGGGGCACGCTGTTCCTCAACGCCCATTGCCAGGCGCCGCTGTGCAATCCCTCGCGCTCCAGCTTGCTCACCGGTTTGCGACCGAGCAGCACGGGCATCTACGGATTGCAGCCCGGTATTCGCGACGTGGAGCAGACGAAGAATCACATCACGCTGCCGCAAACGTTCACCAGCGCGGGTTATCACACGTTCACCTGCGGAAAAATTTATCACGACGGCTCCATCAAGCCCCAGGACCAGCCGGCGGAGTTCAACGCCTGGGCGAAGACGGGCGCGCGGGTCAGGCCCGAAAAACGCTTCGTCAACCTGCCGCTGCCCGACCAACTGCCGCTGATGGACTGGGGGCCGTTCCCGGAAAAGGAGGAGGACGCGGTGGACTACACCATCGCCAGCGCGGCGGTCGGCGCGCTGCGCGACGCGCCCAAGGACAAACCGTTTTTCATCGCCGCCGGTTTTCGCCTGCCGCACGTGCCGTGTTACGCGCCGCAGAAGTGGTTCGACCTCTACCCCGACGCCACGCTGAAGTTGCCGCCGGTGCTGGAGAACGACCGCGACGACACGCCGCGTTTCTCGTGGTATCTGCACTGGAAACTGCCTGAGCCGCGCCTGCACACCCTCAAAGAGTGCGACCAGTGGCGTCCGCTGGTGCGCGCCTACCTCGCGAGCACGAGCTTCATGGATTCGCAAGTCGGCCGCGTGCTCGACGCGCTCGACGCCACGGGCCGCGCTGACAACACTCTCATCGTCCTCTGGTCCGACCACGGCTGGCACGTCGGCGAAAAACTGATGACCGGCAAGAACACGCTCTGGGACCGTTCGACGCATGTGCCGCTGATCTTCGCCGGGCCGGGCATCGTCAAAAGCGCGAAGTGCGGGCGCCCCGCGGAGTTGCTCGACATCTTCCCGACCCTGCTCGAACTCGGTGGATTTCCGGCGCGCAAGGATCTCGAAGGCCACAGCCTCGTGCCGCAGTTGAAGAATGCCAACGCCCCGCGCGAGTGGCCTGCCATCACTACGCACAACCACGACAACCACGGCATCCGCACCGAGCGCTGGCGCTACATCCATTACGCTGACGGCGCGGAGGAGCTTTACGACATGCAGGCCGACCCGAACGAGTGGAGAAATCTCGCAGGCGAAAGACAATTTGCCGATGTGAAGCGCGATCTCGCCAAGTGGCTCCCCAAGGTGAACAAGAAGCCCGTGCCCAACAGTGCCGCGCGCATCCTCACTTACGACGCGGCGACCGGCCAGGTGAACTGGGAAGGGAAGGACGTGGGCAAGAACGATCCGATCCCGGATTGAATCTCCAGGGAAACTCCCAATCCAAATTCCAATGAGAGTCAGCACGCCCGTTGAAACCTGGAGCTTCGCGCTTCTTGGGAGTTTGGTGTTTGGCGCTTGGAGTTTCTGCCGCGCCGACTTCCCTGCCCCCTACAACAGCGAGAAGGACACCAACTCCACGCCGCTGCCGCCCCTGGAGGCCGCCGCCAAGATGAAGCTGCCGCCCGGCTTCAAAGCCACTGTCTTTGCCGCCGAGCCGGACGTGCAGAATCCCATCGCCATGGCCTGGGACGCGCGCGGACGCCTGTGGATCGCCGAGAACTACACCTACGCCGAACGTCCGCAAAGGTTCGACCTCCAGCTGCGGGACCGCATCCTCATCTTCGAAGACAAGGATGGCGACGGCCGTTTCGACTCGCGCAAAGTGTTCACCGACGACGTGCAGATGCTCACAAGCATCGAGGTCGGCTTCGGCGGCGTGTGGCTGATGTGCCCGCCGCAAGTGCTGTTCATCCCGGACCGCGACGGCGACGACAAACCCGACGCCCCCGCCGAGGTCGTGATTGATGGCTTCAAAATCCCGCCGGAGAACTACCACAACTTCGCCAACGGCCTGCGCTTCGGCCCCGATGGCTGGCTGTACGGCCGCTGCGGCGCGTCGTGTCCCGGCGAGCTGGGCGTGACCGGCACGCCGATGGAACAGCGCGTGCCGATGCGCGGCACGATGTGGCGCTATCATCCGCAACGCAAAGTGGTGGAGGTGTTGAGCGGCGGCTGCACGAATCCCTGGGGCCACGACTGGAACGAGCACGGTGAACTTTTCTTCATCAACACGGTCAACGGCCAGCTCTGGCACCAGATTCCCGGGGCGCACTACGTCCGGCCCCACACCATTGATCCGAACCCGCGCGCTTATGCGCTGATTGACCAGCACGCCGACCACTGGCACTTCGACACGGCGCAGGACTGGTCGAAGTCGCGCGACGGCGCGGCCAACGTGCTGGGCGGCGGACACGCGCACATCGGCATGATGGTTTATCTCGGCGACAATTGGCCTGCCGAATACCACGGCCGGCTTTTCACGCTGAATTTCCACGGCCGCCGCGCCAACCAGGAAATCCTGGAGCGCTCCGGCAGTGGTTACGTCGGCCGCCACGGAGCGGATCTTTGCCTCGCCGAGGACAAATGGTTCCGCGGCATGGAACTCAGCTACGGCCCGGACGGCGGCGTGTTCGTGCTCGATTGGAGCGACACGGGGGAATGCCACGAGAGCACCGGCGTCCACCGCGCCAGCGGGCGCATTTTCAAAATCACTTACGGCGACCCCAAGCGCCCCGCAGTCGGCGATCTCGCCAGACTCGACTCGCGCGAACTCGTGAAACTGCAGTTGCACCCGAACGAATGGTTTGCCCGCCAGGCACGGCTCCAACTGGCGGAACGCGCCGCCGCCGGACGCGGACTCGAAGCCGCGCAGAAGCAACTCCGCGAGATGTTCGAGCGGGACACCGACGTGGTCCACAAACTCCGCGCGCTCTGGTCGCTCCAGGTCATCGGCGCGGCGGATGAGAAATTTCTCACCGCGCAACTTCACCACGAAAATGAACACGTCCGCGCGTGGGCAGTCCGGCTGCTGAGTGAGTGGTGGGCGATGGATACCACATTGAGTGAACGCCGCGACCCATTTGCCGGCGAGCGGCCCATTAAACACCTTGGCAAGGGAGATGTGGTTTTCGGCCCCATTTTTCCGGATCAGCAGATCGTGGACGCGTTCGTTCAACTCGCGGAAAAGGACTCCTCAGCACTCGTCAGGCTTGTCCTCGCATCGACACTCCAGCGCCTGGGAGTGAACCAACGGAGTCAACTCGCCGCCGCTCTGGTTGCGCACAAGGAGGACGCGAACGATCACAATCTACCGTTGATGATTTGGTATGGCCTCATCCCGGTCGCCGACACGAATCCAAGCTCCTTGACCGCGCTGTTACCGCGATGCGAGTTGCCGATGACGCGCCGATTCATCGCGCGCCGACTCGCCGAGGACATTGAGAAGAATCCCCAACCCGTGAATTTGGCGTTGAAGTTAATTCCCGGGCGTTCCGAAGCGTTCCAGTCTGACATTCTGGCGGGAGTCGCGGAGGGATTAACCGGCTGGCGGAAAGCAACCAAGCCGGAAGCATGGGATTCGATTGCGAAACAACTCGCAAACGCCGCTAACACGGTTATCCGCGACCGCGTGCGCGAACTCAGCGTCGTCTTCGGCGACGGCCGCGCGTTGGACGAAGTGAAAAAAGTCGCGCTCGACCCGGACGCCGACCTCAACGCCCGCAAGGCCGCGTTGCAGACGCTGATTGACGCCCGCGCGCCTGACCTGCGGCCGATCTGCGAGAAGTTGCTCGGTGTCCGTTTCCTGAACCCCGTCGCGGCGCGCGGGTTGGCGACGTTCGACGATCCCGCTATCGGCGAAGCGCTGGTGAAGGCACATCGCTCGTTTCATGGGACCGAGCGGCCGCAGCTTCTCGCCGCGCTCGTCTCGCGGCCCGCGTTCGCCCGGACGCTGCTGGACGCCGTGGGTGAGGGCAAAATTCCGCGCGCGGAGGTGTCGGCGTTCCACGCCCGGCAGATTCACAGTTTCAACGACGCTGCGTTGAACGAGCAATTGGCCAGGGTCTGGGGCGAAATGCGCGATTCCCCGGAGGACAAGCGCCGGCTCATCGCGAAATTGAAAACGCAATTGACACGCGAGGCGCTCGCTCACGCGGACAAAGGCCAGGGCCGCGCTCTGTTTAGCACTCTGTGCGCCGCCTGCCACACGCTCTACGGCCAGGGCGGCCAGGTCGGCCCCGACCTCACCGGCGCCGGGCGCGACAACCTCGATTACCTGCTCGACAACCTCGTGGACCCCAGCGCCGTGGTGAACGCGGACTTCCACATGTCGGTGGTCAACCTCAAGGACGGTCGCGTGCTCAACGGCCTCGTCAGCGCGCAGACCGGCCGCACGCTGACGCTCAAAACGATGACCGAGGTGGCCACGGTCGAGCGGACAGAGATTGAAAGCATCCAGGAATCGTCGCTGTCGCTGATGCCCGAAGGTTTGCTGGAGGCGCTGAACGAGGTTAAGGTGCGCGACCTCATCGCCTACCTGATGTCTCCCCAACAAGTGCCGCTGCCGGCAGAAAACGCGTCCGGGAAATAACGACGCCAGCCATCAATGCGTCGCTACCAAACAGACGGTCACCCCGAGGTGAATCGGTGCGAGGCGGTGCTCCTGCCGCAGCCGGGCGAAGCAGCGGGTGAAGCGGTGACGTCGAGGTTGACAGTATGGCATCAATACCATACTCTGGATGGCATGAAGATGACCTTGCACATTGATGACAGGTTACTGGCCAGAGTCATGGCCGCCACGGGAGCGCCCAGCAAAACCAAGGCGGTCGATCTTGCCCTGAGAGAGGTGGACCGGAAGGCGAAATTGGTCGCGCTGGCAACTGAGGGTCTGGGTCTGGGGCCTGACGAGTTGAAGGACGCGGTGGACCCGGACTACGATCTCGACGAAATGAGGAAGCGCGAAACGCCAGCGCATTATGGCCGCAAGTCCCGTTCTCGCTGACAGCAGTTACTACATCCGGCTGATGCGCGGACGCCGGGACCCGTTGCGCTCGCTCGCGCTGGCGGCGGCGGCGCGGGACCTCGCCGTTTGCGGCGTGGTGCGTTGTGAAGTCGGCCGCGCGCTCCGCCAGCCGGAAACTTTGAAGCGGTTTCAGTCATTTTGGAACGTTATGATCAACGTGCCCACCGACAACCGGCTGTGGGAGGAGGTGGAACACACGCTGTGGAGTTTGGATCGGCGGGGCCGCGTGCTGCCATTGACCGACGTGGTGATCGCCTGCTGCGCGATGCGGATCGGCGCGGTGGTGCTCACGTTCGACAGTCACTTCGATAGTATTCCCGGCGTGCGCGCGGTCAACCGCTTGGATGCATGAGCACGAACAGGCACAGTCGTCGTTATGCCAGCGGCTGGACAAGGCTTGCCTGTGCCATCGGACCGCTGAAATCAATGCGGCCAATCTCCTCGAAGACAACTTGGCCTGTCGCATTCGCTTCAAGGCAACGCGAGCTATTTCCCTGCGCTTTACAAAGCCTGATCTCGCCTTCGATGCACCAACAGATGCTTTTCACAGGAATGGCCGCCCTGCTCCTCTGCGGGAACGTCCCCGCGGCTTCAGACCCGAACTGGCCGCAGTTCCGCGGCCCGCACGCGAGCGGCGTGTCGGACGACGCCGCGCCGACGCAGTGGAACGTTGAGACCGGTGAAAACATCCGTTGGCAGACGCCCATCCCCGGCCTCGGCCACGCGTGCCCGATCATTTGGGGCGACCGCCTCTATGTCGCCACTGCGGTTCGGCCAGGGGCAAAGGCCGAGTTGAAGATCGGCATTTATGGCAACGGCGCGTCCTACAAAGAAAAAGAGCCGCACCAATGGCGCCTGCTTTGCCTCGACAAGGCGACCGGGAAAATCCTGTGGGACAAACCTGGTCACGAGGCGGTGCCCCGGCAGGAGCGGCACACCAAAGCGTCGCATTGCAATTCCACGCCCGCAACGGACGGCGAGCGCATCGTGGCCATCTTCGGCTCCGAGGGCCTCTTTTGCTTCGACCGGGAGGGCAACCGGCTTTGGCATCGCGACCTCGGGAAGATGGACGCCGGCCCGTGGGATTCGCCCGACCTGCAATGGGGCTTCGCCAGTTCGCCGGTGCTGCACGACGGCCGTGTGATCGTCCAGTGCGACGTGTTGAGCGAACAGTTTCTCGCGGCCTACGACGTGACCGACGGCCGCGAACTCTGGCGGACGCCGCGCAAAGAAGTGGCGAACTGGTGCACGCCCACGATCTCCACGCGGGCGGGCCGCGCGCAGATCATCGTCAATGGCTGGAAGCAAATCGGCGGCTACGACTTCGCGAGCGGCAAGCAGCTCTGGCAGTTGGAAGGCGGCGGCGACATCCCGGTGCCGGCGCCGTTGGTGGCGCACGACTTGGCGTTCTTCACCAGCGCTCACGGCAAATTCCGTCCGTTGCGCGCCGTGCGCCTCAGCGCGACCGGCAACATCACGCCACCTTCGTTGGAAGCGACGAATCAAACGGTGGTCTGGTGTCACCCGCGCCTGGGCAGCTACATGCAGACGCCGATTGTCGTTGGTCCGTTGCTTTGGAGTTGCGACTGGTACGGCGTGTTGACGTGTGTGGATGCCCGCACCGGCCATCTGCACTACAGCGAGCGTCTGGGCAAAGGCGGGCAGGCGTTCACGTCGTCGCCCGTCGCCGCAAAGGACAAACTTTATTTCACGAGCGAAGGCGGTGACGTGTTCGTCGTCGCCGCGAGCGAAAAATTCACTCTGCTTTCGACCAGCCGGCTTGGCGGCCTTTGCCTCTCGACGCCCGCGGTGTCGGCGGGCACAATCTTTTTCCGGACGACGGAGAAACTCGTGGCGGTGGGCGTAACCAGAGGCACGCGCCGCGGGGCTTTTCAAGACCCGCTGTAAGGGCGCTCCGCTTCTGCCTCTCCGCAGGATTGTCCTCCACGAGGGGCTTTCCATTGCTCGTAGAGACTGCTAAACGAGACGACATAAATGACTGCGCCGGGTCAGGGGACCCGGCCTACAGAAGCATGCAGGCCGGCTGCCCCCAGCCGGCGAGACTTTTGACGCTGCGTATAAAATCTTTGCCGTCCATCATTCCGCAACCCGAATGAACGCATGAAAAAAATTCCCGCCTTCCTTGGCCTGCTCGCCGGCGCCCATTTTGCGAACGCGGCTCTTCCGCCCGGCGGCGTTCCGGCCGCCGAACGCCTCGTCGTGCTCATCAGCGTGGACGGCCTCGCCAGCTACTTTCTCGACGACCCGAAGGCGGAGATGCCGACGATCCGCCAGATGGCCGCCGAAGGCGCGCACGCCGGGCGGATGCGCGTGTCGATGCCCACGGTGACGTGGCCGAACCACACGACGCTCGTCACGGGCGTGCCGCCGGGCAAACACGGCGTGCTCAACAACACCTACTGGGACCGTGCGAAAAATATCTCCGTGCCGCTCATCCCCGACCCGCTGTTCAACAAGGATGAAATCGTCAAGGTGCCGACGATTTACGACGCGGCCAAACAAGCCGGCCTCAAAACTGGCGGCATCATCTGGCCGGCTTCACGCGGCGCGAAAACGCTCGATTGGACGGTGCCCGATGTCTTCAGCAATTCGCTCTTCCAAACCTACGGCACGTCCTCGCTGCTCGCGGAGTTTCGCGAGGCAAAGATCCCTTATGAGATGCAGGAAACCTGGTGCAAGCAGGCCAACGGCGGCGAACCGCGCGACCGCATGTATGCGCAGATGGCCGCGCACGTCATCCGCCGGCACCAGCCGAATCTCCTGCTGCTGCACCTCATCGAAGTGGATCACGTCAACCACGGCAAAGGCCCGCGCAGCCCGGAGAGCTACCACGCCGTCGAGTTTGATGACGCGCGCGTGAAGGAAGTCTGGGAGGCGGCGAAGGAAATTTTCCCCGGCAAGGCCACCGTCATCGTCACGTCCGACCACGGCTTCATGCCCTATTGGCAGCAGATTCAACCCAACGTGCTGCTCCGGCAGGAAGGCCTGGTGAAGCTCGATGGCAACAACGTCGTCGAGCGCAAGGCGTGGGCGCTGGGGCAATTCATCTACGTGCTCGACCCGTCGCGCCGCGCGGAACTGGTCCGGCAACTCGCCGTGAAGTTCCGCGCCGTGGAAGGGGTGGAGTCAGTCATCGAGGAAAAAGATTTCGCGAAGCACGGCCTGGTGACGCAGGACGTTGACCCGCGCATGCCCAATCTCGTCATCCACCCGAAGGAAGGCTACTCGACTTCGGACGCTGTGGCCGGCGACACCGTCGTGACGCCGAAGAGCGGGACGATGAAAGGCGCGCACGGTCACGACCCGGCGCATCCGCTGATGCACGGCACGTTCGTCGCCTGGGGCGCGGGCATCAAGCCGGGCGCGAAAATTCCCGAAATGAGCAACACCGACGTGGCGCCGACGGTGGCGGAGTTGCTCGGCCTGACCATGAAGGACGTGGACGGCCGCGTGTTGCAGGAAATCCTGACGAAGTGAGCGTCGGAGCCTGCCCTTCAGGACGTGATTGTGCGATTGATCCTGCCCCTTTCCATGAACCGTCCGATCCGTCGCCAGATTTTGGAGTGCGGTGGCTGGCGGGGGAACAGGGCTGACACCGCTTTGGCCGGCCGAACCGGGAAACCCGCCCGCAACCGACCGGTCCAAAAGCGGTGTGTGCCCTCACCCCTCACCCACCGCAGTCCAAGACGCTGGCGCGACTCCACATGCCCCACCTAACTCAGGGCGAAGTAAAACTTTGCGCCACGCTTTCGGGCAAGGGATGG